>DASUVS010000435.1:0-14271 GCA_036378835.1 Binatia bacterium
GCAACTTCGTCAAATCGTATATCGAGTCGGTGCACCGGCTCAAAACCGATCGCGCATTTGGGTTGAAGATCGCCGCCAAATATCTGCGGCTCGAGGACAAAGAGCTGCTGCAAAGAACCTACGAGAGTTCGGTCGACGAGAAGAAGCTGCCCGCCAAGCAGTACCCATCGGTGGCGGGGCTAAAGACGATCATAGATCAGATCGGCGCCACCAATCCTAAAGCGAAGACCGCTAAGCCGGAGGACTTCATCGATGCCCGTTTTGTCGAAGAATTCGACAGGAGCGGATATATCGACAGTCTCTACGGCCGCCAGAAGTAGGATCGAGCTCTGCTAGTCAACCATAGAGGCGCGCTCTATGGCCGGCGTCAATTCTCCAACAACTTCTTCATCCGTTCGATGACTTCCGGCGGCTGCACCATGATTTCTTTGGCGGTTGCTTCCAACTCTTCGCCTGTCAAAGGATCTAGATCCCATTTTCTTTTCTGCGCGTCGGCCATCAGCGCCGGATCAGTCATGGCTTTGTTAAAAGCGTCGCGCAAAACCTTGACCCGATCTGCCGGCATCGCCGGGGGCGCGATAAAGGGCCGGCCGTGATCGCCGGATGAAAGCAATACCCGTGCGACCCGCTTTGTGGCGTCGGGCGTTTTATGCGCGTCCATCAATTCGTAGAGCGTCGGAACATCCGGCAGTTTTGGATAACGCTTTGTGCCGCTTTGGGTGATAGCGCGAACAACTCCGTTCTTAATCCATGTCCGGGTTGGTTCCCGGCCGACGTAAGCCGAAACCGTTCCGGCACGGCAGTGCACTTCGCCTTTTTCAATAGCCAGGTTCATCTCGCCGCCGCCGCCATAGCCGAGCACCATGTTGAGCTTGATGCCGAGTGCCTCCTCGAACAGGCGGGGCAGAAGGTAACCCAATCCGGCGCGCGCCAATGCCGCGCATCTCGGCGGATCTTTAGCATTGCGCATCTCGTCCAAGGTTCTATAGGGCACGTCGGTGCGGATAAAAAGCACCTGGTCTATGCGTTCCGGCGAGCCGATCCAGGAAAATTTGGGCCAGTCAAACTTCACTTCCTTGGCGCCGAGAAGCTGATCCGTGTAGTTGGCGGGATTGACCAGCCCGAGCGTCAGCCCGTCGGGCTTGGCAATGTTGTAAATATAATTTGCCGCGACGATCGCTCCCGCGCCCGGCATGTTTTGCACGAGGATTTCAGGGTTTCCGGGAATGTGCCGGCCCAAATGCTGAGCCACAAACCGGCCCCAGTCGTCCATGGCGCCGCCGGTCGAGTTGCCAATGACCAGCCGGATGGTTTTGCCTTTGTAAAATTCATCCGAGGCCGCATAACCGGTGCCGGCGATCACGGCCAAGAGAGACAAGCAAGAGATGAGTTTTTTCATAAGGACCCTTCATGAAATCAGGATGAAAGCTGAAAGCGGAAAGAGAAACACGTGGTGACATGATCGTGGAACCTGTTGTCATTTTCTATGTAGACTTTCCTCTTTCCCTGATTCGGCGATCACGAGCACGTTAGCACGAAGACGAGAGCAGACAGCTTTCATCGCTAGCCGGCCAGGGCTAGAAAAACGAAAACGCGCGCATCTCAATGCTTTGACGCGGCCGCGCATTGACCGGCGAAGCCGGATCTTTGAACGATGTGTGCGGCGTAAACCGCGCCCGTCCGTCGGTTTCCGAATCGTAGACCTTGAATACCAGCGCTTCGTCTCGCCTCATTTCAGGAAAGTAGAACCACCGATGACTAGGATTGTACTTTAGCCGGTAAGTCTGACCTACTCGATGCGGATAACGGCGTTCGGCGATCATAAAATCGTCGAGCGCGACACTCTTGGCGTCGGCAACGGCCAGGGGATTTGACTGAATCGGCTGATTGATGGCGCGCCACACCTGAATGATCGCGAAGCGACGCTCAAGTAAGGACTCCGCCTCATCGGGGAGAACCTCGCGCAGCCGGTTTGGGCCGGACCATTCGGTGTAGTCGTTATGCGCCGAGAGCACCGGTTCGCGGATGAGCTTTGCCTCGCGTTCGGTCTGATCGCCGGAGCGCAGAGTATGATCGAAGACCACCACGCGCGCAGCGCCCGAGGCGCTTTTGATCAGCTCTTCGACCTCCGGGTAGTAAACCGACTGCAACTGCTCAGCGTCGAAGAAATCCGCAACCTTGGTCTTGTGTTCGACGAACACGAACCCCTGCTCATCGAGCGACAGCCGCCCAGCGAGCGGCCTACCGTTGCGCACCGTCATCGATTTCAACTCGTCTGCTCCGGTTTTGCGCCGGTGGATGTTGTTCGGACCGAAGGTTTCGTTGACCAGCTTCTCGCCGGTATCGGGTGTATAGGGAATATCAACAGTCACGGCTTCAACCATAAAATTCCCTCCTTGATTGCGTCACGCTTATCACACGGGAGCTGCCGATGAAAAGGTCTCAATGAAAGGGCAGGAAGCTGAAGCAGGTCAAACCGATTGAGTGCCCAAACCTTTTGAGCCGGATTAGCCGATAGCAATCGCATCTGGACCCATCAATCGGTGACTGCCGATTCAATTCGTGCCGGATCTCAGGGTACGCTGGTTCAGATGAACGAAAATCAAACCGCCGGCCTCAACCGCAGCGAGAATCAAGAACATCCCAACATAGCCGGCGACTTCGACGATGCTGCCGATCATCAGCGAACCGACTCCGTAACTCAGCGGATACGCCATCGAAAACGTCGCCATCGCTTTGCCGCGGCGGCGCGGGTCTGCGCGTTCCACGGCAAGCGCTAAAATTGTTGCGCTGCCAATCGCGTTGCCGAGCATATATAACACGCCGGCAATCAGTATCCCGGGAAGGCCCGAGGCCAGAGTGATCAATGATAAGGCGAGCACTTGCAGCATAAATCCTGCTGCAACGGAGCGGCCGCGGCCGATTTTATCCGACACCCGGCCCAAGCCTGGGCGCGCGAGCAAATTGGTTATGCCACAGATGATGAAGTAGATGCCAAAATTTTCTACGGCCAGTTCTCGGGCGTATAGGACGATGAAATTCGTCATGCTCGGCAAGGCGAGGTTTAGCCACAGGAGCAAAATCGATGGCAGGAAGATTTCCGGTTCGAAAAAGTGAAAAACCTCGCGCCACCACGGCCGTCCTTGTTCGAGTTGCGGCTCCCGAATTACCCGCGGCGCATATCGGAGCATCACCGCTCCAACGCCAGCGGCCAGCAGCGAGAGCAGCGCGGTCGTGACAAAGACCAGGTTGAATCCGCCGAAGGAGGCTGCCAGCAGCCAGAGCGCGACGGCTGGGAATAAAATCGATGCGGCGCCCTGGACGCCGCTGTAAAGGCCCGATGCCTCGCCCCGCCTGGACTCGGGAGCCGTGAGCGCCAGCAATGAATAGCCGCCGGTGTTGAGACCGGCCCAGCCCAATCCTCGCAGCGCATTGGCTAGCATCACCGCCTCAATCAGAGGGATCAAACAGAGAAATACACTGGCGCCTTGAAACAGCAATCCGCTGATGAGCACGCCGGTCTCGCTCCAGCGATCCGCCCAATGGCCCACGAGCGGGCGGATAATAACACTGGTAGCGGCGAAACAAGCCAGGACGACTCCGACGACGAACGCCGATCCGCCGAGATCGGTCACGTAAAGCGGCAAGACCGGCGCCAACATGAAATGCTGCGCATATCCCAAGAATTGAGTCAGACAGAGCAGCGCAAACGCGCGCGTCCATATGGAGGCGGATTTTTCGGTAGTCACGGAGTTGAAAACTCTAACTCGATTTCGCTCGCGTAATGACAAACTCAGGCGCGGATTATAAGAATCTGTAAGCTAGCACGATCAAAACATTTGATCGAGGCGAGCAGGATTGGCTCGATATCGCATGCAAGTTGAGCAATGATGCTGGCATTTTCTTAAAGGATTTTAATGGCTGCTCCGATCCGCGCGCAGTTATCGTTGCCGTGGTGCTGCTTTCGTTATAGTTTCCGAATGGAACGATTAAAGAACTAGCCGGCGTGCTCGAAATTAAAACTTCTTGGAGGATAAGGATGGCTGAAAAGCGATCCGGGGCTAAAGAAATTCAATTTGTCGTAAGCGAAACCACCGGGGTTGTGTCGGGACTGCTGTTGAAGCCTGAGGGCGCTGTCTCTTTGCTGGTGTTTGCGCATGGAGCTGGAGCCGGTATGCGCCATCGCTTTATTGAGGATCTCTCGCAAAAATTGGCTCGACTCGGCGTCGCTACCATGCGTTATCAGTTTCCCTATATGGAAAAACGAGTCAAACGGCCCGATTCCGAAGGAGTTCTCACCGCCACGGTTCAAGCCGCGCTGGGCGCGGCTGACAAGCTTTCCGACGGCATGCCGATCTTCGCCGGCGGCAAATCGATGGGTGGCCGAATGACTTCTCTCGCGCTTGCGAAAGCGCCGCACGATAAGGTCCAGGGTCTGATTTTTTTTGGGTTTCCGCTGCATGCGCCGGGAGCGCCATCGGCGGAACGAGGCAAACATTTAACCGATATCCACGTGCCGATGTTTTTTGTCCAGGGCTCGCGCGATGCTTTGGCTGATCTTAAGCTGCTGAAGCCACTCTGCGCCGAGTTGGGGGAACGTGCTGAGCTTTTCGTCGTTGATGGCGGCGACCATTCGCTTCACATGTCGAAACGTTCCGGCCGGAGCGATGCTGTAGTCCTCGACGAAGTCGCAGCGAAGACTTTGTCGTGGATGGCGGCCAGGAATGCTTGATGATTTAGATGCATCATGTTAGTCGCCTTTGATTGCTGCGGCAAGGTCATATTGGCGAGAGATCTCTATGCTTAGCTGAGAGGTGGTTTCAATGTTTGCAAACGAAGAAGAAGCGTTGCGCGTCCTAAAAGACCAGGACCCGCTCTTGGCCGCCAATGCCGAGGCGTATCTCTGGCGGCAGTGGTGCCAGTGTGGCGAGCTGGAGGCAGATCGAGTTTTTCGTGCCGCTGTCGACGCGATGCAAAAAGGCGAGCTCGAGTTAGCAGAGACGTTGTTCGGCAAGGTGATCGAGAACGCGCCGCACTTCGCAGAGGCATGGAACAAGCGCGCAACGGTGCGTTATGCGCGGCAGAATTTCGCCGCATCGATCAGTGATTGTCAGGAAACTTTAATACGCAATCCCAACCACTTCGGCGCCTCAGCCGGCCAGGGGCTGTGCCATATGGCGCTGGATGAATACCGTGAGGCGGCTATCTGCTTTCGCCGCGCTCTGGAAATTCATCCGCATCTGCACGCCGTGCGACAGAACCTTGTCCTGGCGCAATCCGAAGCATCGGTTGATGGAGGATATCTTCACTGAAGGGAACGATCTTGACAGGTTCAGCTCTGCTGTTGCGATGCTTGCGCGAGACAGTGCCGAACTGATTCAGTCGCTTCCGATAGTCTCTATCCGATCAAATAGTTCGCCTGCAGTAGCCAAAATTCTTCGCATAACGGCCGGCGTCAGACTTCGGATCGAATCAGGTGCTTGTAGGTCCTTTTCCGCCTGAGACCAACCACGTTGAACGCCAACAATTAGTCCGCTATAGCTGGATTCCCGGGCGATGATCGCAAACTCTCGGGGGGGTAGCTCTGTGAGCTGAGCACTCGCTTGATCTAAGCATTGCATGCGTGACAAATAGAAAGGCGATGATGAAGAAAATTTTCTTAGCGTTGATATTGGTAATCTCGAGTATGGCGGTGGCACACGCACAGGCTCCCCTCTTTCAGGGAAAAACGATTACAACAATTGTCGGTTACCTGCCCGGTGACGGCTACGACATCTGGGCGCGCCTGCTGGCGGCGCATATGCCGAAGCACATTCCCGGCTCTCCCGGCATGATCGTGCAGAACATGCCCGGCGCCGGCTCGATGATCGCCGCCAACTACATCTACAACGTCGCCAAGCCCGATGGGACGACGATCGGTTCCATCGGCCCGTCACTGTATTTCGACCAGCTCGTTGGCAAGAAGGAAGTGAGCTTCGATTGGGCAAAGTTTGGTTGGATCGGCTCCACCGAAAACACGCCGTGGCTGCTCTATATGAAAGCAGACACGCCGTTTAAGAGCATCGAAGACATTCGCAAGGCCAGCCAGGCTCCCAAGTGTTCAGCTACCAGTACCGGCACGAGCGGTCATTTCATTCCCAAGCTGCTCGAGGAGGCGTTCGGCGCCAAATTCGATATGGTGATGGGCTACAAAGGCGGCGCCGAGCAGGATCTGGCGTTGGAGCGAGGCGAGGTCGTTTGCCGCTCGCTGAGCATTCCAACTTTTTTTGCCCGTGAACCATTTATCACCTGGCGCAAGAAGAATATCGTCCGAATACTAATGCAAACCGGCCGCAAACGTGATTCGCGCATGCCCGACGTGCCGACTATTTATGAACTCATGGAAGAGTACAAAACACCGCCGCAAACCCGATCTCTGGTGACCGCGATCTTGGCATCCGGAGATTTGGGACGACCGTTCATCGCGCCGCCGAACCTGCCGGCCGATCGATTGAAGATTCTCCGCGACGGTTTCCAGAAGACCATGACCGATCCGGCTTTTCTGGCCGACGTGAAAACCCGAAAATTGGAGGCCGATCCGGATTTCGGCGAACAACTGGAGACCATCGCCAAAGAAGCGGTTAATCAACCTCGTGAGGTCGTCGAACGCATGAAGAAGCTACTTGGCGATTGAGCAGGCCGCCGCGTGTTGTTCCCCCTGCGGATTGACCCATCGTTCAATCCGTTCTTAGGCGATTGCGAACGCAATTCCGCCGAATCCTTGTGATCGTTTGCCGTCGGGCCGCGTTGTATCTGGCGGAACATGACTTGCATTGGCAAGCCCTTACCCTTGTGAAAGCCATCGCTGGCAAGGTCAAGGACGGGAAAAGAGTCAATGCTTCAACCGCTATGTCCGAATTGTTCGCGCGATTACACCAAACGGGTTTCGCGGGTGGGGTTCAAAGAACGTCTGCTGAGCATCATTTATGTCTATCCTTTCAGGTGCCAGCTGTGCGGTTACCGCTTCCGTGTCATGCAGCGGGGAGTGCGCTACACGCGAGTCGAGGAAGATCGTCGTGAGTATAACCGGATGCCCACGAATTTTCCGGTTTCGTTTGCCTATGATGGCATAGAGGCGACGGGGCACGTGGTGGAAATTTCTCTAAACGGTTGCTCGCTTGAGGCTGACACCGTGATCGCCGAAGGTAGTATCGTTCGTATGGCTTTGCAGATGTCGGAAGAGCTGGCGCCAATCAGTGTCGAGGCGGCACTGGTGCGCGATATCAACAGAAATCGTATCGGCATCGAGTTCTTACGTTTTCAGTATCATGACCGTGAACGTCTGCAGATTTTTATTCGTCGTCTGCTCAACGGAATTCCTGAACCTTCTCCAAGGCCGTCAATTCTACTAAGTGCCCTGAAGCGCACCCGTCACATCGGTGCGTGATCGATTGTTTTCGCCGCCCTGATTCGTATGCTTGCCGGTCTGCTTCTGGCTAGGCGCGGGTAACTTTCTGCATCCCAACCAGATAGTGACGACGATAGCTATGGATAAGCATGCACCGCGAGGCAGCAAGTCTTATGCTTGAATATCAACTCTTTACTGAGAGTCGGCTTGGGAGATTGCGATCAGATGCCCACTGACTTCCATTCCCGCGCGCCATAACTAGCATGCCGTCGATTGTTTGTTATCCGCCTTGACGAAGCCGCGCGTGGTTCAGTAGAGTGGCTTCAGATCGAACAAAATAAACCTACTCTCCCAACTCTATAAGGAGGCCACGCTATGTTTATCTGTCTATCACCCGGAGGGCAGTCGATCACTCAGGGCGAGGCGCCAAAGGAAAAATTACTCGTCGGCACAGTGGATGGCATTTTCGCTTTTCAAAAGCGCAACGGCTCGTGGAAAGGTCAGGGGACCATGGTTCCGGGAAAGCATTTCAGCTCGATTATCTTCGAGCCGGTAACCCAAACGCTGTTCGGCGGTACTTATAGCGGTGAAATCTATGCCAGCGCGGATCAGGGCCAGAGCTGGGAGCGCCGTGACAACGGAATAGACGATAAGGAAATTTACTCTATTGCGACCCAAGTGGTTGACGGCCAGCCGCGGCTATACGCAGGTACTCAGCCGGCGCATCTGTTTTACAGCGACGATCTCGGCAAAAGTTGGACGGAGCTGCCGGGGCTGCGCCAAGTGCCAGGTGTCGAGAAGTGGACTTTCCCCGGCCCACCGCACCTGGCGCATGCCAAGAGCATCACCTTTCATCCCAAGGATCCAAACATCATCCACGTGGCCATCGAAGTGGGCGGATTTCTCAAAAGCATGGACGGCGGTAAAACCTGGAGCACGGTCGACAACATCAACCCCGACGCGCATCGGGTGCTGATTCCGACCAACGATCCGAGCAAGCTCTACGGCACCGCGCCAACGACCAATTGCGGTCCTGAAACCGCTGCGGGGTTTTGCGTCAGCGAAGATGGCGGCGAGAACTGGAAAAGCATGACACCGAGAGATTTTCGCATCGGTTACGTCGACCCGTTCTTCGTCCACCCTTCGGATCCCAATCTGTTGTTCGTTGCCGGCGCCAAGACCGGCCCAGGCACCTGGCGCAAACTGCACACCGCCGACGCGCGCATCGCGCGCAGCCGCGACGGCGGCAAGACCTGGGATATTCTCACCGGCGGCTTACCGGAACACATTCGCGCCAACATCGAAGGAATGGCGATGGATGCCTGGAACGGGGGCTATGCTTTATTTGCCGGCACCACCGACGGCGATATTTTTTACAGCGATGACGAAGGCGAGCATTGGCAGACAATCGTCAGCGGCATTGGCCCGGTTTCCAAATCGCACCACCACATCAATTTATCGCTAGACGAACAGGCGGCGCATCACTAGTAGTTAAATAAAGCGCCTTGCATTGGGCGGGAGCGGCATGCTGCTCCCGCCGATCTTTCTTCTCGTTAACTCCGGTTTTGATGCAGTCGCACGGGCGCACGCCGTGCCGTACATATGCTAGGCCACGAACTCGCGTTTGAGCCTTGCAATACGGCGAGAAATTGCTTGACAGACTTTCCTGCCGTGGTAGTTTCCCGATCGTAAAAGCCTCCCCCATCGTTGATAAGGCTTGATCTGAGGCCGCAGAGGAACGGACGTCGCTCCTCGGAGGGGGAATGAACAAGTGTTTATGGACCAGCTGCTCGGGTGCTAATAGCGCCAGGGTGTGCTGGTTTTTTATTGGTTGCCTTAAGGAAAGTTGGTGCCGCAACTTGCGCCAAGTAACACTCACCGAGCACAGCCCATCGGCGAACGTGGACCTTCTCGACGGACGAGAGGAGCAGGATAACAGAGTTCCGTAACAAGGAGGTTTTATGTCCAAGTTTCTCATGCAGGTATCATTTACCAGAGAAGGCACCAGAGGACTTACCGAAGAAGGCGGTACCAAGCGCCGCCAAAAAGTCGAGCAATTCTTTGGTAGCGTTGGAGGCAAATTGGAAGCGTTATATTTCGCATTTGGCGAGACAGATGTTTTTGCGATCGTCGATTTCCCGGACAACGTGAGCGCCGCGGCGATTTCTCTGGCTGCAAATTCTACCGGAGCCGTTCATGCGAAAGCCACGGTACTCATCACGCCCGAAGAGATGGACCAGGCGGCAGAGAAGAGCGAAGGCCTTCGCCCGCCTGTCTCCTGAGCGATTACGCCAGGGCAAAAGTCTGAGAATCATACTGGGCGAGTTGAAAAGCGATTCACGCATTTGTGCGAGAGTTTTGCGCTGGCGTTTGTTAAAGGCAGTGTGAGGTTCAGGATCGTTTTGGATTTCTGGTGGAGGTTCGATCATGTTTAAACCTTAGAGAGGTCGCTGTTATGCCGATCATCACAATCTATCAGGGTGCTTCCGGTGAAGGTCAGGAATTGGCCGAAGCCGTGGCCCAAGCCCTTGGTTATCGTTGTGTCGGGCGTGAAGTGCTCCTGGACGCGAGTGGGCGCTATCGTATACCGGAAGCTAAACTCAACGCGGTGGTCGAAAAAGGACCGCACTGGTGGGAGCGTCTATTGCAAGATCTGCGGCCCTATCGGACTGCGCTTCAAGCATCGCTATGCGAGCTGGCTCAAAACGGCAAGGTTGTTTACCACGGCCACTTGGGTCATGAGCTTTTGTCAGGCATCGGCCACGTGCTGAAGGTGCTTCTTACCGCGCCGCTGGAGTTTCGTATTGAGCAGGTACGAGCTCGGCAAAATCTAAGGGATGCGGCGGCGCGCCGATATATAGAAGAGGTCGACAAAGCGCGCAGCCGTCGGCTCATGGCGATGTTCGGCGCGGATTGGCGTGATCCTAATCGGTACGATCTGATTCTCAATGTGGGCAGGATGAGCCGAGAGGGGGCAAAGCATGTGATTGTTGAGGCGGCGAAACTCGAGGAGTACCAACCGACGCCCGCATCCACTCAGGCTTTCAAGGATCTCGATCTCGGTTCACGGGTGCAGGCTACGTTGTTTGCATCGCCCGAGCTACGGAGGTCGTCGCTCGAAGTTCGCGCGCAAGGCGGCCATGTTCACGTCACCGGTAGAGTCGATTACGGATTGGAAGACAAAGTCCTAATGCTAGTCAAAAATGTACCGGGCGTGATCAGGGTGACATCCGAGGTTTATTCTCCACCGCCGGAAGGGTATTTCGGACCCTGAGTGCAGCCGAACTGCTCCGGTTGTTCTTGCCGTGGCGAGATTGAGCGATGACTTTCTCCGCTCATCCAGCAGAAGGACACACACGGACTGAGCATCTTTGCGTTCAGCGAGCTCAGCGAACAATGGCATCCATGAGCTCGAGGGAAAGAGAGAGGAGGTTATTTATGACTGGAAGCACGGAACACGTTGAGACGGTCATCATCGGCGGCGGTCACGCCGGCCTGAGTATGAGCTATTTTCTCAGTCAACTTGGGCGAGAGCACGTGATCCTTGAACGGGGCCGAGTAGGTGAACGATGGCGCAGCGAACGCTGGGATTCCTTCTGCTTCCAATTCCCAAACTGGACCATTGAGTTGCCAGGGTACAAATATCAATGCGCCGATCCGGAGGCTTTTGCGCCGGGCAGGGAGGTCGTCCGTTTCATAGAAGACTACGCGACCTATATCAAGGCTCCGACGCGTTGCGGAGTGGAAGTCGCTTCACTCGCGCGAACAGAGGATTCCAGCCGCTACCTGCTCACGACAAATAACGGAGCGATTCAAGCTACCAATGTCGTGATCGCCACGGGTCCGTATCAACTTCGTGTGATCCCGGCCATCAGCGCCCATGTTCCGAATAATATCCTTCAGGTACATTCCAGCGAATACCGAAATCCGAATCAGTTGCCGCCAGGTGCGGTGCTGGTTGTCGGCAGCGGAGCTTCAGGTTGTCAGATCGCCGACGACCTAAATCAAAGCGGCCGCGAGGTCTATCTCTCGGTGGGCCGACATAGTCGTATGCCGAGAAGATACCGTGGTCAAGACTTTGCGTATTGGGGAGCGGCACTTAGAAGGCCCGAACAGATCGTTGATACGGTGCCGGTAAACCTCCGGAAGGGATCAGAGGTTTTGCTTACGGGTGCCAACGGTGGCTACGATGTCGATTTACGTGCTATGGCCGCATGCGGAATAGTTTTGTTAGGTCATTTGCACGATATCAAAGATGGGAATTTAGTATTAGCTGATGATCTTGCGCAGAACCTCGCCAAAGGAGACGACGCACTCGAAAATTTTACGACGGCCGTAGACGATTATATTGCGAAGAATGGGTTGGAAGTGCCACAAGAGCAAAGGTCGAAGTTAGATCCGAACATCGCGAAGGAAATACCAGCTCCGACCCTAAACCTGAATCTCAAAGATGCGGGTGTCAGTGCGATTGCCTGGGCAAGCGGGTTCCGCTGCAACTTCGACTGGGTGAAGCTGCCTATTTTCGACGAGGCTGGCGAGCCGGTACATCGCCGCGGTGTGACTCAGTTGCCCGGCATCTATTTTCTTGGATTACGTTGGCTCTATAAGCGTAAGTCAGCTTTTCTGCTTCGAGCCTCAGGCGCCGAAGACGCCACTTACTTGACGGAGCAGATCATGGCTCGCAATTGATGCTAGCATCGATAATTTAGTGCTGACGCGCGAAAGCATTCCAAGGAGCGTCGCGCCATGAACGCAGGCACACGCCTTATCACGCTGAGGACATCAGCTGGCCCGCCACAAGTATTTGCGCTCTTCGGGCTTGACGCTTGCCGATGTGCAAACATTCTCAATCGTCGAAGCACATTATGATCCTGAGTCGTACGGCGCCAGCGTGATCGTCATTACTCGCGACTCGGCGCTCAAGCATGGTATGCCGGCCGAAGCCGTCGCCGCCTGGGAACAAGATCTACGCTCGCATACGGCCGAAGTTTAAGCCGGCGCACGGTTACCGGTGCGTGAGATAGCATACGTTTCAACCGCGTAGGTTATTACTGATGTGTCTATGATTCGGCAATGTCTCGGTCGCCTTTTACATAGAACCAGAGCTGGGGTAACCTTTTTATTACCGTCGCATTCTCGCTCGTAGTCTAAAGGTTACCCTTCTTTCAGTGATCGTCCTCATCTTGTGACTGCCACAGCTGGATTTCCTCGACAGATCAAGTGGTTCGGTTATATGTGGGCCGGCTAGACTTTATGGCGCATGCGTTGCTCTACGCTTTTTGTACGGTTGACACTGAAGTTCGTGGTCGAATAGGCTCGCCCAAGGCCACGAGGGGAAAAAGTTGGATATCTCACCGCAGAGGCACGGAGAGCGCAGAGAAAGGGTTCTGGACTAAAATCATCTGACCTTCGCGGCGTCTAGGGAGATCGCTGTGAACGAAAAGATCGATACGGTCATCATCGGCGCTGGCCACGCCGGCCTGACGATGAGTTATTTTCTCAGTGAACGCGATCTCGAACATGTGATTGTCGAGCGGGGACGGGTGGGTGAGCGTTGGATCAGCGAACGGTGGGACTCGTTCCATTTTCAATTTCCCAACTGGACCATCGAGCTGCCCGGCTACAAATATCAAACTGAAGATCCCGACGGCTTTGTCCCGGGCCGGGAAATCGTTCGCTTCATTCAACAATACGCCGATTTCATAAAAGCCCCAGTGAGGAGCGGCGTCGCCGTTACCGCGTTGGAGAACTCGTCAAATTCGATGCCCTACTTGCTGCGCACGAACGCGGGCGCCATTGAAGCCACCAATGTGGTGATTGCCACCGGACAGCGCGAGAAGGGTGTTATTCCACCGTTCAGTTCCGATGTGCCGCACGACATCCACCAGCTGCATTCGAGCGCATACCGCAATGCCGGCGAATTGCCGCCGGGGGCCGTACTTGTCGTGGGGAGCGGCGCGTCGGGCTTTCAGATCGCCGAGGATTTGCACCAAAATGGCCGACAGGTCTCCGTCTGCATGGGGCGCCATCGTCGCCTTCCGCGACGCTACCGCGGGCGCGACTACGCCTGGTGGGCGATGAAATTGGGCGTATTCGACCGTCGGCGCGCAGAGATGTCGGCGATCTCTCAGCCGTTCGCGTTGTTGACCGGCGTCAATGGCGGCTACGAGGCCGACTGGCGGGTGTTGGCTTCAAAAGGGATCGTTTTGTTGGGTCGGTTAACAGCCGTCAAGGGAACTAAACTCGCTTTGGCTCCCGACTTGGAAGAGAACCTCGCCAAAGGAGACGAGTGGCTCGCCAACTTCAAGAAATTGGTGGATGACTACGTCGCCAAAAACAAATTGGATTTCCCAACGGACTCATCCCCCCGTCTGGAAGGCGGCGCATCGGCGCCGATTCTGGAATTGGATCTCAGCTCCGCGGGAATTACTTCGATCATCTGGGCAACGGGGTTCTGCAACGACTACGAATGGTTAAAACTACCGCTTCTCGACGACCGCCGGGAACCTGTGCACGAGCGTGGCGTCACGCAATTTCCGGGAATCTATTTTCTCGGCTTGCGCTGGCTCTACAAACAGAAATCAGGCTTTCTATCTTTTGGCGGACCTGCGGAAGACGCGGCGTATCTGGCGGAGCAGATCGCCGCGAGACACAATGGAAGACCGAGCCGGTCTTCTTGATTCTGGATTCGGCAGGTTGTGGCGACGAAAATCAACTCCCAATGAAAAGCAAATCTCCGGCTGGATGTTATGGCGAGCAAAAAAGGCTCTAAGAGCAAAACAGCAAAACCGCCCCGCAGCGGCGTGAAAACGTCTCCGGTTGCAAAGGTACAAACTATGGCGGAGCTGCGCCGCCAGCTCGCCGACTCAGCCAAAGAGGCGCAG
>DASUVS010000436.1:0-23941 GCA_036378835.1 Binatia bacterium
GCTAATGTTAAACTGGTTAGCGGCTTTAAGGGAACGGCGGAGATTCGTTTGGCGATGAAATCCGGCGAGGTCGATAGCGTGATCACCGGTTGGGAGACCCTGCGCGTTACCAATTTACAAGACTTTGACAGTGGTGAGTGGTTGATTCTGTCACAATGGGTGGATGAACCGCTGACTGATCTGCCGCAGAAGAATGTGCCGCTGATCTACCAATTCGCGCGCAATGACGAGGAGCGCCAGCTGTTTAAGCTCGGCCTCATCAAGCCCAATAACTATGCCCGGCCTTATGTCTTACCGCCGGGAGTGCCGCAGGATCGTGTGAAGGCTATCGAGGCGGCGTTTCAGAAAGCGTTGCGCGATCCGGAACTGCTTGCGGAGGCCGAGCGATCGAAGCTGAACATCAACCCAATCTCCGGCGCCGAACTGCGTAGCATGATCTTGGAAGGGCTATCGATGCCTAAAAGCATCAAGGAGAAGCTCCGGCCCATGCTGGCGCCGGCCAGCTGAGGCTCGATGACCGGGTTTATAAATGACCAGTCCCGAGTCTTGACCTTCACTGCCAGTCATTTCGGAATTGCACGTAAGTTGCTACTCCACAGCATCAGTTTGCCGCTCGGATCGACCACGTTCCGGATTGAGTTCCGCCGGTCCAGACTCCGCGAATGGCGTTGCGCGCAGCAGTTTCGAACAAGTTAGGGAGGCGTGATTCTGAATCGTGCGGAATATCCGCGGACCAACTGCCGCTGTATTCCGCCTTGTATTCCTCGCTGTGAGCGCGCCATACGCCATTCCATCCGGTCGAAAATTTTTCTGCCGACCAGCTGCCGGTTAGGACCGTTGTTCCGGCGGCATCCTGCAATGTCCATGTGCCACCGGCCAGGTTAGTTGACGATTGCGCTCCCACAGACCAAGTGCCTACGTACGTCCGGCCTTGCGTCGCATGGGCAGTCCAACTCGACGTAGAGAGAAGCTCTTGCGAATAATCTCTTTTTGCCGACTCGCTGAGGATTGCGTCAGAGGCGCGCAGCCAGCCGATCACGCCTTGGCGCGTTCGCACCATGTACCACCTTTCGTTTCCCACCGCTTCGGCAACGAACGTCAGCGTCTCATCTTTTTGTAGTGTTGTGAGTTGAAGAGAATCTGTATCGTGCCCTGAATACAAAATTACACCTGATTCGCGTGCCGTAAGGCCGGGTGCCCCACTCGCCGCCAGAGCAAGAGATATCACGCAGCCGAGCGCGAGAAATATTAACGGGCATTGGCGTAAATGGAAGAGACGGAGGCGGATCATGGATTCTCCTGACCCGAATTGTAAGCTTTTATCGCCGCAGCGGAAAGCTCGGATGTCGGGAGTGACTCGTACCTTGGCAGTCGAGTGGTGTAATTTTCTTTGATCCATGCGATAAAGTTTTTATTTTGGGTTTGACAGTGGCCCCATACGGCTCTCGGGGAGCGGTTTCAGTGGCGGGGGCTTGGCTGATGGAGTTATGAGAGACGGCAACAAGACCAAGACGGAAAGGAAAGAGATGGATAAAGATCGCGCGGCGCTGAATTTGAAGGTTGTGGAGAACCATTTTCATAGCGAAGCACTCAATGAGGTCGAAGCGGCGCTGGAGATGTTTACCGACGATATCGTTTGGGAGGCCCCGGCGCCAAACGGCCTAAATCGGTCGTTTTCCGGAAAAGAAGCGGTCGCCAAGAATTATCGGGAGTTATTCGCGTCCATGCGTGAGGTGCGATTTCAGTTTCTTCAACGTTTTGCCACCGAGGATCGTGTCGTCGATGATAGCATGGTCACGTTCGAGGTTGCGCGGGATGGGTACTGGCATTTTCCTCTCGGCAGCAAAGTTGAAATGCGACTGACTCATATCTTCGAGATGCGAGACGGGAAGATTGCACGGGAGATCGTCTTTGACATGGGGCGCGCTGTTTAGTCTTCGATCCAATCGTCAGCATTGGGAAATGGCGACGCGCACGTGAGGGGAGTTCAGAACCGCCAGTTCGAGAACAACACTGATCGGCATTGTCTCTCCCCATTACCGGCCAATTCTTCCTGATCGGAGTGGAGGGGCAAGCGCGGGTCCTGAGCAACATATTGATCCGGTGAGATAAGATTGCAGAAAAGGAAGGGTTCAGATGCTTAGCCCTGTCTTTCTGAGGGTGAAACGCGTGCACTGAAAGAAATTTATGCCCCGCGTCAACCGCCGTTTTCTGCACGGACACGCCTTCCACTGCTACGGTGTTTAGCACGACGAGAAAGTAACTCAGTCCCGGTGGCCAATCATTACTGCAGAACATAATGCAGATAGATCATCGTGCCACTCTGGAACCCGGCGTAGATCTTCCATCCTTTCATGCCGGCGAATTTCTGAAAAGGTTTCAATAGCCAATGTTGAAAGAAAGCTCGAATAAGTAGAAGCTTTCTTTGATTGTCCAAATCCAAATGACTGACAACGTTCGGTGTAATATCTTCTCGTTGAGAATCTTCATGCTCGACTTCTCCATTTGACGCTGTAGCGATCATATGGCCACGTAGTCGCTACACCCGCGTAGCCCTGCCTTGACGAATCGTCCCGATCAGCGATATAGCAAGTGCGCCACTTGCCCTCTTGCCGCGATTTAAGGAGACGCGAATCGACAGAAATAAGGAGGAAAATATGAGCCGGATCCGTCACATTGCAATCGTTACGTCGAACCAGGAAAAGCTCGGAAACTTTTACAAAACCGCCTTCGGGATGAAGGAGGTGAAGGGTATTGGGTCAGCGCTTTACCTTTCTGACGGATATATGAACCTCGCTCTGATTAAGAAGACGCCAGAAGTGAAGGCTGACGAGGGGCTCTACCATTTGGGATTCGAGGTAGACGATGTCGAGCCGCTTAAAGAGGTTTTCAAACAGGTTGGAGCCTCAAGTGAAGTGCAACCTAGACCAAAAAATCGTGACGCTGAATTTAGGGTTCACGATCCAGATGGAAACGCCATCGATCTTGTATGCTCCAGGAAGTGGCCTGTATAGAAGGGTCGCAGTCGATGAACGATGACTGCACACGGCCTGCGCGTTAGGCGTGGGCTGATCTGGCCAAAGGGCTGCGGTGGTTTTGCTTTAGAGGCGAGCTCGCAGCAGGGATGAGCCTTAGAACCGAGACAATATGAACTGAACGTAAGGAGGATTGACATGGGCGTTGAAATCATTGACCTGGTTGAACTCGCACGCCAGGAAAAGCGTCGCAAAGTTGTGTTCAATACACCCCGTTGCCATGCATGGGTCCACTACTATCCGAACCCCGGCGAGAGGGACGACATGCATTGTCACAACGCGGATCAGACATTTTATGTCATCGACGGCGAATGCACGATGCATTTCCCTGATGGCGGCAAGGCGGTAATGAAGCCGGGAATGGTTGCCACCATTACCGGTGGGTCCTTCTACCAATTGGAAAACAGCGGTGATGGCCCAATGATAATGATGGGCAATCGCTCCGGACCTTCTGAAGCAATCCAACACATCAACTATGAGCTTCGAAAGGACATTAAAAAACTCAGCAAAGAAGAATTAGAGCGCGCCAATATTCCTCATATTTCGACGCAGGGAAGAAATTAATTAATCCCGCTCGATGTCAGATGTTCCGGAGGTGTCCCATGAAAGCAATGGCTATGGCTTGGTTTGGGATGTTCCTCGGGCTTATCCCGAATCTATCATGGGCCCAGCCAGATTTTTATCGCGGCAAACTTATTACGCTCATCCAAGACAGCACGCCGGGTGGGGTGGGCCAGCTCCGGACCCAGGCATTACTTCCTGTTCTGCAGAAGCACATTCCCGGTGAACCAAGGATTGTAATGCAGTTCATGCCAGGCGCCGGCGGCAGAACGGCCGCCAATCATCTTTACAACAACTCGGCGCGTGACGGCTTAACCATTGGCCGAGTGAGCAGTGGGCTCGTCACCTCTGCTATTCTCGGTCTGCCGGGCGTTCAATACGACATCAATAAGCTTATCTACCTCGGCTCTGGTCACAATGAGGTCAACAACGTCTTTTTTTCACGCAGTCAACTCGGTCTCGATAACCTCAATAAACTCAAAGCAGCTACAGGCTTGAGGATCGGCGGACAGTCTGTAGGCCACTCCAACTATGTGATCGCTAGACTTTTTGCGTGGCTGCTTGATTTAAAAGAACCCAGGTTTGTGGTGGGCTTTTCCGGAGCTGAAATGGATGTGGCTCTCCTCCAGGGCGAGCTAGATTCTCGCGCGAACAGCGCAGAAACTGTGGTTCAACGTACTCCTCAATTCATTAACGAGCGGCTTATGAACTTCCATGGTGTGGCTGAGATCCCGCACGGATATCGCTACAAGCATCCCGCCTTTAGCGATCTCCCCGCATTGCATACTTTCGGCAAGACTGACAAGGAGAAAAGAGTGCTGGAAATGTTCGCTGCCTTCGGGCGGTTCAGCCAGGCTTTTGTTCTACCGCCAGGCACTCCTAATGACCGAGTGAAGACTCTCAAAGACGCTTTCAGGAAGTCATGGAAGGACCCTGAATTTCATGAAAGTTGGAAAAAGATGACTCGTGCAGATCCTTCCCCTCTTATGCCCGAGGAGTTGGAGGAGCTGGTTAAGAATATTCCAAGAGATCCGGAAGACGTTAAGCTTTACAATAGGATCGCTGGAGCAGAGCCTTTGCCGAAGCGATAAAGGCGCCATGTCTGTTGACATCCGCCTTCGGCTTTTCTAGATTCGGCCCATGATTAAATTAATCGATCAGATGAAGGATTTGATCAACAACGCCTTGGAGAATGGATGTCCTTGTGTTCTCGCCACGGCTGCGCCGGACGGCGAGCCTGATATCGGTTTCAAAGGCAGCATGATGGTCTTTGATGACGAAACCCTGGCATATTGGGAGCGCACCAAGCGGCAGCACCTGAAGAACATCACGGCGAATCCAAAAGTGGTCGTGTTGTTCCGCGACGGCAAATCGAGAGCTGCCTGGCGTTTTCACGGACTCGCCGAAGTTCACGAAGCCGGAGCAATTAGAGACCAAGTGATGGCTCGGACTGTGCCCGCGGAGTTGGAGAAGGACCCGGATCGCAAAGGCGCCGCGGTTGTCATCAAGCTCGACAAGGTCACTAATATGGCCGGGCAGGTTCTACAAAGCCGCTAGCTTGCGCGGGCGCTCCTCTGTTCGTCAACGCTCCGACGTCTCTGCGCCCGATCGCTCGAGAAATCAGCACCCGCCCATTTCTTCGCCGATATCTTGTTCATGTGGCAGGCAGCTCGCTTGAGATTAAGTAAAATCGAGCGTTTTCATCTTCATTAAGCGTCGGAAGCCGATCGACTGCTCGAGGAGAGCGGGCTGGAACTGGCATTCTGACATGGATTAATCCCGGATCCGCAGTTCAAAAAAGGCACGCCTAATCAAGCGGCGAGCCCTCCAGAGCGAATGCAATGGGCCAGTGAGTTGGAGCGTCCTCGAAATCGGCGGTGGTGCAGCGGACTCACTGGAAAGGATTGACCCCCTGGACCAAGCACCGTAGAGAGCATTGAAATTATTCGCTTCTCTGCCTTCGCTCCTCCGGACTCGCCCCTTGATCAGTACACATCGTTAATCTCTACTGCGGATTCGAGTTAATCTGTAAGGAGAATGTCCCATTTCTTTCTTAGCTGCGATTTCCTCCGTAATCTGTTCCAGACCTGCATCTCGCATCGAGGAATAGCGACCTGCCAATTTGTCGAAAACGGGATTGTGTTAACATGTAGATGCCCTGATCGTCCAAAGAGCGAGTGGTATAGCTTGCGCACTCAGATCAGGAGGAATCATGAATCAGGTAGCAAAAAGAATATTTGCTCTCGGGATTTTAACGATGTTGGCAACTGGCGTGGCGGCATGTGATTACAATAGAGATTATTACAACGATTCTTATCGAGATCGCGACCGCTACGATCGTTACTCGGATCGGGACCGTGATGCGCGCTATGATAGGGATCGAAGTTGGGATTGGCGAAATCGCGATCGCCGCGATTGGGACCGTAACCGATAGCGGATTAAACCGGTAGCCTGCGGCATGTCCGGTGCTCTGCTTGGAAGTGAAATATTAACTTAGAATTTTCAGCCGCGACTGCATTGGCGCTCGGTTTAGCCGAGCGCCAGTCCCACCACCTTTGCCGGATTCTTGGTGCATACGGTATGAAGCTCGTCCTGGTTTAAGCCGAATGCTTCCATGTAGCCCCGCACCAGGCGCATCGCTTCCACCGAATCAGGAAAGAGAGGTTCGCCGGCGTCGCTCGAGAGCGTGAAATGCTCCGGGCCGATTTCGCGGATCGTGTTGTACATGATCTGCGGGTCGACGCCTAGCAGTGGCGATAGCTCGTCCCAGGTAAAATTGAACAAGATGCCGACGGGCGAAAGCTCTTTCATCATCTCCGGCGAGACGTTAAGAAACGGACTATAAGGGTGATCTATGACGGCGCGCTGGAGCCCGACTTTTTCGACTTCCTCGGCGAGCTTATAGATTTCCTTGTGCGTTGCGTGGCCGAAGAAAAGCGCCACGTTGCGATCGGCGCAGATGCGAACGATCTCTTTGACGGCGGGCTTCAGTTCGCCTTTGTCATCCAAATTGTAGTGGCCGATGGCCAATGCTTTGTCCCACGGAACCGGTCCGTGCCAACCGGCTGCGCTATTGCCGTCGATAAAGCGCTGGTAGGTGCCAACCGTACTCAGGGTGATCGCGTGGGTGAACACGGGTAGCCAGATCGCGCTCACGCCCCGGTCAATCATTTCGCTGACGATCTCTGCAGTCACCGGCGCCATTTGACGGCCGCACACATAGGCCGACCAGCATCGAACCGGCTCGACTCGTTCCTTTTCCGCCCATCGGTTGACGTCTTCCTGGACATCACGAACAGCTTTTGCCGGATCATCACCCGGAATGCTCTTGAATAAAATCCCCTTCATCTCCGCGAGCGATGCGCGCCGAGCCAAATCATAGGGATTCTGCTGGCCCTCGTGCGCATGGCAATGGATGTCGATGGCATCTTTGACTTTGATATGCGGCGGCCGAACTTCGCCGGGCTTGTATTGCGTGCGCGCGGCGTAAGATGTCACGCAGCGTTCATGAGTGGGAGTAGAGACGGTATGTGCGCTCATATTTCTTCTCCAAGCTTGCCTGAGTTGTATCAATGACCGGGTCGTTTGCAAAGCGAAATTCATCAAAGACATCTGCGATCTGCTTGACCCTGGACCTCCAGGTAGCTATTTTCGCGCCATCAAACGCAAGCTCTGACGAGAAGCCCGCAGGAGGATAAAACATGAAATTGCGATGGATTGGGTTAGTTTATGCAATTGCCGCTGTCGTGATGGACGGCGCAACTGCGCTTGCCGCGGACAAGCTGCCGTTCATCTATACGGCTCGCGTCATGTCGCAATCTTATCCCTGGATCGCGCAAGAAGCCGGATTGTTCAAAAAGTACGATCTGGAAGTGCCGCTTATCTTTGTTACGGCCGGCGCTCCGGCGGTGGCCACAATACTGGCCGGCGATAGCGAGGTGACGCAGCAAGGAGCGGCGGCTTTAAGCCGCGCCTTCGTTCAGGGTAATCGGGATGTCGTCTTTATCGGCGGCATTAAAAGCATCCTGACCCATAGTATTCTCGCCAAGCCCGACATCAAGACGCCGGCGGATCTGAGGGGCAAAAGAATCGGCGTGTCACGGATCGGCAGCAACCCCCACTACTTTGCGGTTCAGGCGTTGCGCCACTTTGGTTTAGAGAGCCGGGACGTCAGTTACGTTCAGGCGGGCGGCGCACCCGAGACATTGGCGGCGCTGCTTGCCCAGGGGATCGACGCCGCAGTCTTAACCGTGCCCACCGACGCTCAGGCGCTCAAGCTCGGTTATCATTATGTGGTATACGGTCCCGATCTGAAAATCGCCTACGCCGCCACCACCTTCAACACGCGCCGCTCGATTATGGCCAAACGCGGTCCGGTGATCGGCCGTTTCATGCGCGCGATGGCTGAGGCTGCCAAGATCATGCATACCGATAAAGAATTTACCTACAAAATAATGGAAAAATACTTGCTCGTGAACGATAGAAAATTACTCGAAGCCAGCTACAACGTTGAGATTAAAGCGTTGGAGCCGCGGCTTGCGCTCAAGCTCGAAGGCTTTCAATCGACTCTGGATGAAATCGCGCCCATCGATCCACGGGCTAAAACCGTGAAGCCTCAAGATATGGTCGATACGCGCTACCTCGATGAAATGGAAAAGAGCGGATTCTTCGATCAGATCTGGGCGGGCAAGAGGTAGATATAGAGCGAATTCCGTAATTCAAGGTAACGCAGGAATCGCCTGCGAGCCCTCCGAGTGAAGACAATAGATCCCTGGCTGATAGCGAGACTGCAAGCTCCGGTGCTTTAACGAACGCCCTGAGACAATTGCCATCCCAGGACCAATGGCATTGAAACTATTCGCTTCTATGCCTTCGCTCCTCCAGGGTCACTTTCGACCCTCAGACCGTGTGCATCTCTACTGCGGAATCCGGGATAAAAAAAACAGCGACCAGGACCGAAGTCCGTGGTCGCTGTGACAGCTGTTATTTGGATGGTGAATGCTAGGCCTGCTGTACCGCCGTTAACTTCCAAGCATTCGGGCCGACGGGGCGGCTGAAGGTCCAGTACTCTTCGAACTGGATCGGCTCATCAGCGCTGCCGGAGACTACCGCGCCGCTGCTGCGATCGACGGTGTAATCGAGGAGATTGGCATTGAGCCGAACCGTGATGAAATCTTGACCCGATTCGGTCCACGCCTCGGTGATCTCGCTGGAGCTCAGCGCAATGTTTTCCATGCGGTTCTGTTGGCCGCGGGCGCTTAGCCGGCTCAACTCTTCTTGCCAGCTCTGCATAAGTTCGGCGCCGCAAAGTCTGTTCAGAGTCGCAGTGTCCTGCTTGTTCCAGGCGCCCTGGACCTTGAAGAAAGTATCCTGTGCGGTTTTGAGGAATTGATTCGGATCGAAGCTGCGGTCCATCAGCGTCAGGGATCTGTAATCGACCTCATTCCCGGATGGCATTTCTTGCAGCCGCCCGCTTTCCGGCGCTCTATAGCCATAGCTTGGCTGATAATCGGTGTTCGCTTGATAATTCGTGTTTTGGTATGGCATCGTGCCGTACCCGCTCGCGGCTGCCGGACTGCGAAATTTGCGGTAAAGGAAATAGCCGATGCCTGCTATCAGCAGGATTTCGAATAAACCAAAGCCGCTGCCGCCCAAGCCGCCGATACCGCCGAAGCCACCGGCATTAGCCAGACCTGAAAAGAGCATCGAGCCGAGAAACCCGCCGAGAACCGCAGTGCCAAGCCCGCGCATAAAGCCACCGGATTGAGGGGCGAACTGTCCAGGTTGTTGTGGTGGTGGGGTGGCATCTCTTCGCTGCTGAGCCGGTTGCGCAGGACGCGACGGAGCCTGGTAACTTCGTGAACCGCGAAATCCGCCGCTCCGGCCGCCGCCGGCGCGCGCGTCGGCATAAGTTTCTAACGCAATCGGCGATAACCCGATAACCGCGAAAAGGCCAAAGGCCATCAAGGTCATTTTTTTCGAGATCTTCATTGGTCTTTTCTCCTCATGGCAAGGCTGGGATCATGAGGAGTCTAGTCGAAAGCCGCAGCACAAGCAATGCACGATCTCAAAAAGCGCAGCTCCGGTTGCGCAGCGGATCATTCTTGCCGAGGTTTGTGGAAGAAGCGGCCGGCTGCTAAAGGATACCTCGCTGGCTGTAACCTTGACGGAAGGTATCTCCGGCAGTAACCTCGCCATACTTTGCAGTCTCGAGGGCCAGGCTGGCAGTTCGGGATTCTTTTATTATAGGTGCTGCCCTAAATCGTTCGTAACTCAACATTATCCAAATGGGAGGTCATCGCATGCGAGGCCCGATTCAATTTTCTTCCTTCTTTACGCTTCTGCTGGGATTTGTATCCATGCCGTTGTTTCCCAATACCGTTTATTCTCAGGCGCCGTATTATCAAGGTAAGACGATCACGATCCTCCGAGGCGGCGAACCTGGCGGTTCCGGAGATATGCAGGCGCGCGCGTTGATTCCGTTTCTTAAAAAATACATTCCTGGAAATCCGACGATTATCGTAGAAAACGTACCCGGCGCCGCAGGCATGAAGGCCGTTAATCAGGTTTATTCATCCGCCAAGCCGGACGGGCTCACGATCGCCGCTGTCGGCTCGGGTCTCGCTTCCGGCGCGATTCTGGGTTTACCCGGCGCCCGGTACGACATCGACAAGCTGATTTATTTAGGATCGACCGAACATGGCGATCCCTATATTTTCCTCAGCCGTAAAGAGGCCGGATTCGATTCATTAGACAAGCTTCGTGCAGCGCCGTCGGTGCGTCTCGGGGCGCAGACCGTGGGGCATGCAATCTACGTGAGCGGACGCATCTTTGCCTATGTGCTGGGTCTCAAAGATCCTCGAATGGTGGTCGGCTTCGGCGGCCCTGAGCTCGACACCGCACTAGTCCGGGGGGAGATTGATGCCAGAGCAAACAGCGCCGACACCGTGGTGCGCCGTAATGCCGAGGCTCTCGCCAAAGGCGAATATAATGTTCATGCGACCTTGACGATTCCGAAAGGCAAGTTCCATCCGCGTTTCGCCAATGTTCCGGATGCCGATTCGCTCGCAACGAATGACAGAGAGCGTCAGTTGGTCAATCTATTCCGCGCCTTTATGTATCCGCGCTGGCCCTATGTGCTGCCTCCGGGAACACCGGCGGCCACGGTGAAAATCTTACGTGGAGCGATGGCTAGCGCCTTCAAGGATCCAGGGTTCAGCGGCGAATTTCAAAAGCTTATGGGCGGCGAGCCATCGCCTTTGACCGGGGAAGACGTCGAGACCTCGATTCGAGAATTACCGCGCGATCCCGAGGTGATCGGTCTGTATAAGAAGATGGCCGAACACGGTCCGCTGCCGTCGCGATGAGGCTCGCGGTCGAGGCCCCACCTTCCCGCAACTCAAAGCCTTGCAACTAATGCAAACGATGACTCCTGCAAAACCGGACGACTGACGCCTGGGTGTATTCGTGGTTGGTTATTTTTGGCGGCCGCTATTGCAATCAATTCTGAGTGAGAAGGGTAGAGCGCGTAGGGGCGGGTTTTAAACCCGCCCCTACGTTGCTGCTCATGCATTGATTCTCAGAATCCATATCTCTCGAGAACGGCCATGGCTTTGTTGAACGCCGGTTTCAGCTCTCCACGGGTGCTGATGTCGCGATAGGCATCTTGCACCGCGTCATCCTTGAATACTTCGCCCACGGAAATCGGACGTTCCAACCTGCCTCTCTTGACCATTTCCTGAATGATTCGTTCGAGCGCATGACGCTCGATGCCGCCGTCCATCGGCAGCGCCCAACTGTCAACCCGGTCCGGCGCTGAAGCAATAAACAGGCGCTGTTCGTCGTCGTTATGAGTTTGCTTTCTCAACCGCGCTTCGAGATCGTGCAGATACTGAAAATTATTTACCTCGCGCATGAACCAGAATGTCCGAGTGATCGCTCGGAAGTAAGCCTTCAGCTCCTCGCTGCGCTGCTCGATGGTTCTATGCGGAGCCACGGTGACTTTGCCCGGCCGTCGAGGAAAGACCACGTTGGGATCCAGGATCACCGGGTAACCTTCTTTCTCCAGGTCATCCGAGAAGGGGGGTGATGACGTGATCGCGTTTACTTTTCCGGAGCGGAGCATATCGATATGGGCCGGGTTGTTGCGATAGCCGAATACTGGATCATGGACCATTTCTACTTCCGTTGCCGGATCGACGCCGGCATCTTTCAGCGCCTCCTCGATGAAAAATTCCACCAGGCCGCCGCCGTCCGCCGAGTTTTCGCGCACGCCGATCTTGCCGCCGCGCAGCTTGCTCATATCGGTAATATGCTTGGAGCCATACCATTTGAGAAACGGCGTGTAGCGCCAGCCTCCCACGATGTAGACGTCAGCGCCTTGCACGCGCTGGATGATCGCTGATTCGGTGTCTACCGCGGTAGCGATATCGACCCCGTGTTCCTTGATCGCCAATCCCAGCGTTTGGCTTTCCGAAGGACCGGGCAGGAGGCCGCTGCGCTCGTACTCGTAGCGCGAGAGACCTTCCTGTTTGAAGAACCCCTGTTCTTCGGCGACATAGATAGCGACCCAGTGGCCGACGTGATAGTTGACATTGGCGATTAGAAGCGGCTGATCCAGAGTGCTCATGACGATGCTCCTTTTCCTAATTCCTTGTTCCCGGCGCGGACAAAGCTGAAGTCGTAGACGTTTTCCGGCGGGACATCTTTTTCTACATTCAAAACTTTTCTCTGGAGCGAGATCATTCTTTCCTGCAGTGGCCGGGGGATGGCTCCGTCCTCAGAAAAAAGTTTGACCCCCGTTCTGTAGAGCTCCAGGCCGTCGTCCTCGGACGATTTCGTCGCTTTGGCCAGCCGCGCGGCGACTTCCTTCTCGTTGGCCTTAAGCCAGTAGAACGTTTTCAGGGCGCCGCGGATAAAACGGCGGACAAAATCAGGTCTTTGAGAAATATTTCTTTCGGTTGCCACCACGCCTGCCGAAACAAATTCGATATGGTCGCCAAAGAACAGCAATTCCTTGAAGCCCTGCCTGCGCGCCACGATCGTTTCAGGATGTGTCAGCACCGCCGCATCAACCGCCCCGCTCAACAGCGCAGCCAATCTATTGGGCGGCGGCTCGATGGCCCGCAGAGTGACATCGCGCATCGGTTCCATGCCGAATCGCGGCAGCAGCTCGCGCGTCATCTGGTCGAGAGCCGCGCCGAAGCTGGATACCGCGAGCTGTTTGCCCTTCAGATCCTGAACCCGTTTCATGTTTTTCGTCCCTAGAAGAAACCACGATGGACGAGTGTCGAAGGCCATGATGATCTTAAGCGGCGCGCCCCTCATAATCGCGCCTCCACCTTGCCCGAGCATCTGGCTGTAGTCGAAGCTGCCACCGATCAAGCCCTGAATCCCCTGGAGCATCCCGGCCATGATCGGTTGCAGCTCAATACCTTCTTCTCTGTAAAAGCCTTTCTCTTTGCCGACATGATAGACGAAGCTGGTGATGTTCGGCGTTCCAGCTACGTGGATCTTTGCTTCATCCAAAGCTAATGATGGTCGGGCGGGAGCCAAGCCAATGGTCAAAAACAAAAGAAAGATACTTCGAGAGTATCTTGGGCTTGGACTAAGCTTCATCAAGTCCTCCGTGGTTGCAAATTACTGGAGTCACCTTTTTGTTGAACGACTCGATCACTGTTGGATGACATGGGCCGGTATCGGCAATAATGTTTACTGCTTAGCTCAACGGCCGTCAAACAGTTTGGCGAATTTTACCGACGTTTCGAATTGCGAGACAGTCGACAGCATCGAACTTGGGCGATTGCTTGACCGCGTGCATGGGCCGACTATATAAGAACAGAAAACAACAGCGGGGAGTGTGTATGTTATCTGTTTTGATC
Source organism: Binatia bacterium (assembly GCA_036378835.1). Taxonomy (GTDB): domain Bacteria; phylum Desulfobacterota; class Binatia; order UBA9968; family UBA9968; genus WHTF01. The sequence continues at coordinate 13,478 of DASUVS010000436.1, forward strand.
TTCGTGCTTTTGATCTTTAGCAGCGCGTCGGAAGCGATTTCGGCCGAAAGTCAGAAGCTTGATCGAGTTCGCATCGGCTATTCATCGATTTCCAGCAGTCGCATTGCGCTTTGGGTGGCGAGCGACATGGGCTTCTTTAAAAAAAATGGTCTCGCCCCCGAGGCCATTGTTACGCCGGGCGTGCAGGGCACCCAGGCGCTAATCGCCGGCGAACTTCAGTTTTATCTCGGCGGCGTCGATTCAGCCGCGCTGGCCGCGGCGCGAGGATCCGACCTGGTGGTCTTGGCCACCGCAGAACCCATCGAGTACAAGCTGATTACTCAGCCAAACGTCAAAACTGTTAAAGAGGTAAGAGGTAAAAAGATCGTTGTCGATCGGGTCGGCGGCACGAGCTACTACATCTCGCTCCAGATCCTGGAAAAGGTCGGACTGAAGAGTGGTGAGGTCGAATTGGTGCAAGTGGGCGGCGGTGGAAATCAAAGGGTGGCGGCGTTCAAGTCCGGGCTGGTCGCCGGTGTTGTTACATCTCCGGATCGATTCGAACAATTGAAAATTCCTTATCACGTTTTGGCGGATGCGATGGAGCTCGGGATCAAAGTGATGGGAAACTCGTATCTCACGACCCGCAGCTTCCGCGATCAAAACAAGGACGTGGTTCTGCGAACCGTTAGAGCATTGGTACAAGGCAGGCGATGGGCCAAGGATCCGAAAAACCGCCAGGAGGTCCTGCGCATCTACAATCGTTATCTGCCCAGCCCGGATTCTGCCTTTATGGATCATCTCTATCGAAAAAATGTCGAGTCAATGCCGCTTTACCCCTATACCAATATCGAAGATCTGCGTATTTTTCTGTCCTACTTGAGCGACGCCAATCCAAACCTGCGCAACGTAAAATTGGCGGAGTTTGTCGATAACAGCTATCTCAAGCGGATTGAGCAGGAAAGCGGCAGCTGATCGCCGCGCCGTCCCTAGATCGTCGTACTATTATGCTTGTAAACTTTCGCAGCCTGCGCAAATTTCTTTCGGAAGACGCACCGCAGAGGCGCAGAGTACGGAGAGAAAGAAATTTACGTGTTCTCTTTGATCGAAGTTTTTGCCGGACTCTGCGACCTCAGCGCCTCGGCGGTAAATCATCCGAGTTCTATGGTTGCGGCTCTGCCGGCGCTAGGTCCTACGTGCGCTGCTCGAAAATTACCTTGAAGGTGAAGAGACGACTCCCAAGATCGTCACCCCCGAATGTTTTAATCGGGGGTCCAGCGGAATTCCACCTGGATTCCCGCTAAAAAGCATGCGGGAATGACAGACTCCTCCGAGCATTAGCGCCTTGAAGAAGACGTACTCCATTTTAATTCTCTGTGGCCGAGTGTAGGTTCATGACACCTTCGTAGTGAATCGCTTTCACTCATATTTTTTCTTTGGGAGAACATCACATGAGCACCACCGACCAATGCTTGCTGATAGCCAATAGTAATTACCACGTCGGTCAACAAGTCGCCGTCTACGTCGCCCAGGAACAAGGCTATTTCCAAGAGGAGGGCCTCGAGAAGTTCGACTACGATGGGCGTGGTTTGATCCCGGCGATCCTGGAGAGACAAGGCCTCGGTCCGGCCATGGTCGAACACGGTGTCGATATTGTAACCGCAGTGGATGTCTCCGCGGCGATCTATCAGAGATCTCTGGGCGCTGATGTCTATGTAGTCGGCGGCTGGCGTTACGATCCGGATCTGAAGTGGTACAGCCGAAAGGACATAACCGATATCCGGCAGCTGAAAGGCCGGCGACTGGGAATTCGCGAAAGGGAAGGCCTGGTTTACGGCTTCATGGCGAGCTTATTGGTACAAGCCGGCATCGATCCGGAAAAGGAAGTGACCTGGATCTTCGACCCGGTCTTCGGTTACGGCAACGATCCCAGACATGCGGATGAGTTGCGGCAGGGAAAGGTCGATGCAATGCCGTCCTTCCCGCCATTTTCCAAACAGCTCGAAAGCGAAGGCTTTCCGATTTTGATGGACCCGCGGATCGTATTTCCGCGCCGGCCTGGAAAAGTGACGGTCGCGACGAAAAGAACGATCGATTCGAGAGCCGAAGAGCTGCGCGCATATTTACGGGCGATGATCCGAGCCTTCTGGTTCATGAGAGACACGGAGAATTTCGATTATCTCAGAGACCTGGAGAGCCGTCTGCGCAGCCAGAGCCATAATGACGAAGAACGGCAGTTGTTTATCGTCACCAGCGTCGAAAAAGTCGACGGCTGGGCGTTGCCCATCGACGGCGGAGTTAGCGCTGAGAGCTTGAATAGGATCATCCAGGAAATGGTCGCCATAGGAAATTTAAAAGAACCCATTAACGTGCAATCGTTGCTCCATGATTCCGCGGTCAGAGAAGCATACCAAGAACTTGTCAAGCGGCCCGAACTTCGGACGGCGCATGACAAAGTCAAATTGGTCGTTGAGAAGTATGGGTTTTGAACTGCGTGCGCGTGGTCTGTTTGATGGGCGATCCTTCGCATCACCCGGGGCAGGTTTCAGACCTGCCCCTACAGCCTCGGTTGCCACGTCGCGAGCGTTGCCGCCGTCGACCAATCCTTGCCGCAAATGTAATCGGTGAAAGAAGGTTTCAATTTTCCGAGCACCCCCTGTAGCGTGATCCAGATCAGAATCTCATTGGCCACTCCCGCGTGTTCGAGCGTTTCCGCCGTGGCTTTGTCGACCATCTCTTGAGCCTTGGCGTCCTTTACCAAGTCGAGGAACTCCAAATCCAGGGCGGTATCGATGGAGCCCATCTTGGGTCCGCCGATATCTCCGGAAAAGCTGCCGCTAGCAAGCACTGCGACGTTGCCATTGTAATGGTTGCGCAGGTAATCGCCGATCTGCTGGCCGAGCCGAAAACATCGTCGGGCGGTGGGCCGGGGCGGTAGCATGCCGTTGATGTGTAATGGCACGATCGGCAGATCCATGCGCGGCGTCAGCAGGCTCAGCGGCACCATGAAGGCGTGGTCGAGGATCATCTCTTGCGAATAACTGAAGTCGATGCCGTTTTCTATGCCGTAGTTAAGCAGTCCCTTGGCCATTGTCGTGTCCACTTTCAAAGTGGCGCGCGGAATGCGCAGCTCCGCCATTTCTTTAGGCGCGGGTCCGGTGCAGGTATCGGAGACGCCAAGGCAAAACATCGGCGCATTGTTATAGAAAAAGTTGGTGACGTGATCACTGGTCAAAATCAGCAGGCAGTCCGGAGAAGCTTCCGACAAGCCTTTTTTCAGATGACCAAAGGCCGAGTCGAGCTTATTCTGAACTTCGGGGGACATCTTGTCGGGACGAGATGTGATATTGGGATTGTGTGGCGCGGCAAGCCCTAGAACGATCCTACCCATAATCTATTCTCCTCGTACTTGCTTAAAGTAAATAGCCGGTTTCAAATCCATCAGCCGGGAGAATTGCCAGAGCAGAAAACTATGCGCTCCCATTCGATAAAGCTCTCCCGCATTGACCTCCCGGAGCGCTTTGGCCTCGAAATCCTCCAAGTCGTAACGTTTGAGAACGGCTTCGGGATTCTGTTTATATTCCTCTTGCAGCTCCAAATCGTTGAACAGGGTGAACAGAAGTTTGTCGACTTGGTACAGGCTCATTTGCTTTTCCTCATCTCTTCGTTTACCGACCGCACGATCGACAAATCATAAACGTCTTCGGGCCCGACATCGCGCTCGACTTTGAGCGATTTTCTCTGGAAGGCGATCATTTTTTCCTGAAGGCCGCGCGGGATTGTGCCATCGGCGGACATCACCCGCAACCAAGCCCGATAAACGTCAGTGGCTTCAGCTTCGGAGACCTTCATGATCGGCACCATGCGGGCGACTACGTCCTTCTCGTTGTTCTTGAGCCAGTAAAATCCCTTGAGCGTGCCGCGGAGAAATCTTTGAACGAGTTCCGGCCGCTGGGCCAACGTTCTTTCGGTTGTAACCGCGCCGGCGGTGACGAATTCCAGGTCGTCGCCGTAAAAGAGCAATTCGTTCAACCCGTGTTTTTTGGCGATGATTCGATCCATCTGATTGACCACCGCCGCATCGACGGCGCCGCTCATGAGCGCCGCCAATCGGTTCGGGGTGGGCTCGATGGCGCGGAGAACCACATCCTTTTGCGGATCGATGCCGCGCCTGGGCAGCAGATCGCGCGTCATTTGGTCCAATGCCGCGCCGAAGCTCGACACAGCGATTTGTTTTCCGCCTTTCAGGTCCTGCACAGTCTTGATCTCTTTGCGGGCGAAGAGCCAGTTCAGCGGGCGGGTATCGAATACCATCACGATCTTCAGCGGCACGCCTCTGAGAATCGCGCCGGCGCCTTGGCCGAGAATCTGACTGAAATGGAAGCTGCCGCCGACTAGTCCTTGAATTCCCGGCAACATCCCCGCCTGAATCGCTCGGACGTCGAGACCTTCTTCCCGGTAATAGCCTTTCTCGATGGTAAACTTGTAGAGAAGCGCATTGCCGCTGATCCCTGCCGAGATGTGCAGGTTGACTTCGTCCAGGGCGAACGAAGCTCGCGCCAAACCAAGAGTACAAGCCAGACATGAAATCAACAGCAGGTTCCTTGCTGGGTTGCGGAAGATCGATTTTGCTCTTGTGGTCATGTGTGTCCCTCTAGCCTAGCAGGGTGCTGAAAAAAGCCTCTTGCAGGCTGCTCAAAAAGATCCAGATGCGAAGCGCGCGAATTACAAGGATGAAAGCGGAAATCTAAAAGCGGAATTCAGTTTTCAGCTTTCATAATTCATCTTTTCGAAACCATATGGGTCTTTTTCAGCAGGCCTGCTAGCTTAGAATCCATATTTCTCTTGAGCCGCCAGCGCAATCCGAAAAGCAGTTTTCAGCTCGGTCCGGCTGCTGACTTCTTTGAGAGCCTGCTTGACGGCATCGTCGCGGACGATGTCTCTGGCGGACATGGAATGGGAAAGCTTACCGGATTTCACCATTTCGTCGGCAATTCTTTGTACCGCATCGGACGCGATGCCGCCGTCGATCGGTATGGCCCAGCTTTCGACCCGGTCGGGCGCGGTGACGATGGCGACGACGCCGCGCTCGTCCTCGTTGTGCGTGTTGGTTTTTCTAAGCCTTTTCTCGAGATCGCGGAGATACTCAAAATTTTTAACGTCGCGCATGAACCAGAAGGCGCGAATGATCGCGCGAAAATAAGCGCGCAGCTCGTCGCCGCGATTTTCGATCATCTGTCCGGTCGCGACGGTGAGTTTGCCAGGGCGGCGCGGAAACACGGTGTTGGGATCGAGAATCATCGGATATCCTTCTCTCTCGAGCTGCTCGGAAAACGGCGGCTGGGAGGTGATCGCATCGATTTTCCCCGAGCGGAGCATTTCCATGTGAGCCGGATTATTTCGATAGCCGAAGACGGGATCGTAGACCCACTCCACTTCTTTTTCCGGATCGACACCGGCTTCCTGAAGAGCGTTGGTGATAAAAACCTGAACTAAGCCTTCCTTCTCGCGCATGCCGATGCGGCCGCCGCGGAGCTTGCTCATATCCGTGATGTGCTTCGATCCGTACCATCGGAGAAAAGGCGTGTAACGCCAGCCCCCGGCGATATAGACATCGGCGCCCAGCGAACGCTGATAGATTGCCGCCTCGACGTCGACCGCGGTCGCGATATCCACGCCATGATTGGTGATCGCCATTGCCAGCCCGTCGCGCTCGAGCGGCCCGGGAATCAAGCCGCGGGCATCGTATTCATATTCCTTCAGTCCTTCTTCGCGGAAAAAGCCCTGCTCTTCAGCGACAAAGATCGCGATCTGGTGACCGACGTGATAGTTGCTATTGGCAATCAAAATCGGTTGATCCAACGTGCTCATTGAGAGTCCCTTCCATGTAGTGTTCGAGTGCTGGAGTAAAGGAGTGCTGCGCGCAGCGATATTCCGTTACTCCAATACTCTATTACTCCAGCAGTGTCATGTGCCGGGCGCGAAAATTTCTTGGATGTCGAGCCGTCGTTCGGTGAGTCGCTGTTCAAACGCGTAATCCAGCAAGGTCTCCAACACTACTCGGTTTTGTTCCACTGAATAGGGCCACGGGTCCGGACCGAGCAGCGCGCGCTCCTCCTCCTGCTCCGCGCCGAACCAAGCCAGAGACGAGCGCCGATGATCGGCCCAATATCGATACGCTTGCTGCTTGGCGTCCTCGAAAGCGCGGACGAGCTGTGAAGCCACCTCGCCACCACGCTGGAGCACTTCATCCTTGACGACAACCAAGTGACGGATCGGAAAAATCCCGGTGCGGCGATAGTAGTCCACTTCGACTTCGCGATAGTTGGGCCATAGCCGTCTTACGATTTTGTTGATAGCCGATGCATCGGCTCCACTGTCGGACAGTATTTGCGCGTCCAACTCGCCCGCCTTGAGTAGATCCTGCATTTTTCGACCCGCCGGCGCGTGGTCGATGCGCAGCCAGGAAGGCGGAGACCAGCCCGGCACATCTTCCGAGCCATCGGCGATCCAGTGAATCTCGCTTGACGGCAGGTCGAACTCATGTTGGAGCAGACCGCGGATCCAGAGGGCAATGGGATTGAAATGCCCATGAACGCCGACACGGCGCCCGCGCAAATCTTCGGGTCGAAGGATGTTTGAATCGATGCGCACCATAACGCAACTGTGATTGAACCGGCGATGGGGAAATACCGGAATCGCGGTTATCGGAAATCCCCGACTCTTAAGTCCGAGATACTGCGCAATCTGCAACTCGCAAACATCGAATTCAAGATTTCGCACGAAGCGGGTGTGGCGCTCGGCGGAAGGAAGCGGAATCACCGTTAAATCCAGCCCGGGTGTAGGGACACTGCGATCGATTAGGGGACGTGTACGGTCGTAGTCACCGCAGGATAGTGTTAGGTGAGTGTCGGGCATGCTACGAATTGCTATCTTCTACTTTTGTGACCGTGAAAGTAATCTGAGCATAATGCATTAGCTGCAACGGCTTAAGGATGCAACAGTGACGGGCCGCGCTTAACCCTCAAGATCACACCCATTCGCAATCTATAAATTGTGAGTTTACGCGCTATTGCGACAGGCTGCTTTCGGCCTGTTTAACAAAAGAAGTATCGATGATCTCATTAGGATCTACCGTCTTTGCTTGCGGAAACTGCACCGACATCATATCGAGAGCGGTCATCACCGCATCAGCGGTTGGATAAGGCGACTTCTGCATCTTGGCGCTGAAATAGCTATAGGTCTCGGCGAGAATATCGTCGTTTGCTCCCCGTAGATATTTTCGCATCACGGCCATGCTGGTTTCTTTGTTGGTTTTAAATATCTGAATCGCTTCCATGAGGGTCCTGACCAATCTCGCGGTGATCTCCGGATTCTTTTTGACATTTACTTTTAATGTCGACACACCAACATAGGGGTAGGGAATTCCCATTTCGTCGAAGTCGAGCATCTCGCGAAAACCCATTCGCTTCGCCAGTAGCCGTGTCGGTGTCGTGAGCACGGCGGCATCCACGACTCCTTTCTCCAACGCCGGCAGTATGCTCGGCCCATCGCCCAACGGAACGATCTTGACGTCGCGTGCAGGGTCGAGGTTGAGTTTGTTCTTGAGAATGTAGTGCAGCATGACGTCGGTAATCGCACCTGGACGCCCGGAGCCCACCACTTTTCCGCGCAGGTCTGCCGGTTTATTGATCTGCGGCTTTGAGAACAGGGAAGAGCCGGTCACGTTCAGAAACGTTGCAATGATCACCAGATCCTTTTGGCCGACAGCGTAAGAGGATACGACACCGGTTCCGGTCGATATGACGTACTGCGCATCGCCGCTAAGCAGCAGCTGGTGCGGCCGTGCTCTTCCCGCGTAAACCGCTTCCAGATCCAAGCCGTATTTTCTTCCCAAACGTTCATCCACGGCGATCCAGAGAGGAGTGTATCCGCCGGTAAACGAAGAATAGATGATCTTCAGGCGCTGCGTCTCGCCGGCAGCAAATGACGCCGAAACGAATACGAACATTTGCATGGATAAAATCAATCCAAAGAGCTGATAACTGCGCTTCATTCCGTTTCTCCTATGCTGTGTGTAGTTCTGTCGCGTGATTCGAACGACTTTACAACCCAGTATCTTGTCGAGAGGCCGGCGCACCGACGGGCGGATCAACATTGCAGCTTTTAACGGAGAGACGACTGCGCGCTGATTTGACTTTTCAGCCGAGAAGCGACCAACGGCATCAGAGCGGGCATCACCGGTCTAAGCTTGCCAGGGCCTTCTTGTAAAACCGTTCGTCGACATATTTTTCGGGTTTGGGCAGTGGCGGTTTCATCAGCCCGGCGATCTCTCGCAGTTGGAGAACCGATTGAATCCCGTCCATGTCGATTTGGCTCCTTGGACTGAATCCAAATCGAGGGCTGATGCTTTCTTCGTACATCGCTTGAGCTCGAGCCTTGTTGTTGCGGTTCTCAGGCATAAGCATGGCAATAACTTCGTCCTTGTGATTCGACTCAGTGACCCAATCGGTGGCGCGGATCATGGCACGGATGAAACGGACCAGCAGGTCTTCGTTCTTATTGGCCCAATCGCGACGAGTCGCGCCGAGTCCTCTGGCATAGTGCTGGACGTAATCTTCGGCTTTGGCGAGGACTTTAAAGCCGCGCTTTTGAATTTCGTCATCGGCGAGACTCATCATCGCGGCCGACGCCTCGCCGCGGCTCATCGCCTCGGCGCGCTTGGTGGTATTGCCGAAGGCTTTGAACATATAGTCCTTGCTCAACTCCAAGCCGTGCTTCTTGAGAATGTAGACGCCGACAATTGCATAGCCGGTGGTCGGCGCGTCGACGGCAAAGATTGTGCCTTTGAGGTCGCCGTAGTCGTTGATGCCTGAGCCGACGATCAGCTTTTGATTAACGCCGCGGCTACCTCCGAGAAAAATGACGAAATCATTTTTTTGAGGGTCTTCGCCTTGGCCTTCAGCCCAGGCGATCACGTTATCGGCATTATTCATGATGAGGTCGTACTTGCCGCTGATGAGATTACGCAGCAGAGTAGGGGAGTCCGTGACCGTGTCGATCTGTATCCGGATGCTCTCTTTGTTGAAAAATCCTTTGGCATCGGCCGCGATGATCGCGGGATCCTTATTGAACAATCCAATCTGGATGACATCTTCAGCCATAACTATGCGCGGCAGGAGCCATGGAAAGCTCCCGACCATATCTCCTTGTGTTGGTTATTTTTAGTTCTCCCAAAACGCGCGGTACCGCTGTTCGATCCGTTAATACAGTTCTCTGATCGTTGTCAATGATAGAGACGCGCAAGAGTTTACCACTGAGCACCGCAAAGATATGCGCTCTGGGAAGTCCGGAATCTACCGCCGAGGCGCTGAGTGCAGCGCAGATTCCGCCCAGTGTGCTTTGTTTCTCTCCGTGAGAAACATCAGACGGCTCAGGACAAGACAAAGTGTCTATTTGGATCGGATTTCCTTGACCATAGAGAAGTCGGCGACTTCGCTCAGAGCGACCTTTGACGAAAGCAGCTGGGCGCGTGTTGCCACGACATCCCAAAAGCTCTTATCGTTGCGCGGTGCTCCATCACTATACGCAAATGTGACGTCTTTCAGCGCCGCAATTCCTTCCTGAGCTGGCATCCTCAGCCATTGTTGAATGCTAGCTCCGACCGCTTGCTCATTACTCGGTTGCAGAATGAAGCGGCTTCCGCGCACTAAAGCACGCAGCATCCGCCGAACTTGATTCGGGTTTTCTTTTATCGTGCGCCTATGTGTCGAAAGTCCAGCCAAAGGAGCGCTATAGATATCGCCGGCACGGAAAAGCACGCTAAGGCCGGCCTCGCGAGCTTTTTGTGGCCAAGGAGGCACCAGGAATGTAGCGTCTGCGACACCCTGCTCCACCATCGCAAACAGCGCCGGGGAATCAGGTGCCGGGATCCATTTGACATCTTTAAGGGGATCCAAACCAAAGTGACGAAGCACCGCTTGAAAAACCAAGCCGGTGGACCCGCTCAGATCCACGGTATTGAGCACAAAGGTTTTACCGCGGAGGTCCGCGTCCGACTTGACGGTGGGCCGGGTTACCAAATAATGGAGCGAACGGTCGACGAAGACCGCCAACATCTGCATCGGTACCCCTCTGAGAGCGCTGTCTATGGGAGGAAGAAAGCTCATTGTATAGTCGATATGGCCGTTTGCCAGCGCCGGTATGAGGGCGGCCGTGCGCATTTGAATGAATTTTACGTCGAGTCCTTCTTGACGGAAAAAGCCCTGATCTACCGCTACCCTGCCGGGGAGAAACGTCAACGTGGAAGCGGTGTAACTCAGAGTTACCTCCTCGGCCGTAGAGAGAGCCGGGTTTGAGACTGAGTAGAACACAGAAGCCAACAGTAAAAAGCCGCAGGTGATATGTTTCAAATGGTTCCTTCCTTTGATTTCCCGACCGGAGTAAACACAGATTATCAGGATCTGTGATCTTCTGTATTCCGAA
>DASUVS010000437.1:0-3533 GCA_036378835.1 Binatia bacterium
GTTGTAGCGCTGTATCGATTGGGGAGCCTGGCGCGCGAGTGCGGCTCTCTTTCAGAGAAGAATCCTATAGCCGACAAACCGACATGAATCCGTGCCATCAATGCTACCACGAAGGCTGTTCGCGCTCATTGAACGGCTAGCCCAACCGTTGCGCCCAGTGAGAATTGATCAACGTTTGCACCAACGATGCCGCTTCGCTCATTGCTTCTATATCCTCTTTGAGTTTCGTAGGGTCGCCTAAGTCGGCTTTCATCATCGTGGTATATCCCTGAATAATTGTTAGGAGCCGGTTGAAATCACCCATTTCGCTTTGAGCGGTCGCATTTTCATCCAGCCATGACTGCTGCGGCTCTTCCGCCGGATCCCGCGGCATTTCGACCCCCTCACCAGCGATCAACTCCGCTGTCTTCTCCGAGGCGCGGGCTTCAAGGCTTTGGGTCAACTGCTGAAGCTCTTCGCGCATATGCTGTGGTTCGATGATCTGCTCTGTACTTGCCGCGCTTTCCTGGAGTCTACTGCTTCGATGATTCTCGATCGTGGACTCGGCGTCGGCTCTCGCCCCGCGTAAGTGCCAACCGGCCGCAGCGAAGGACGACAGAGTCGTTCCAATCCGCTCGTCTTCGCGATTAAATTTACAGACCTCATCGTGAGCGAGGAACCAAACAGCGCCTGCCGGCCTATTTTGAACACGAAAAGGAATAATCAGCGCTTCAATGATTGGCGGATCAAATCTCATATTTGAAAAAAATCGCTCAGGTAGATGCATGAGCTGCGTCGCGTCACGATCTATGGCGGCGCCGCATGGGCTGGCCCGGGCCATTGTGCTTTCAAGGCGATTGCTGAGAACACCCGCGACGGCTTCTGCTCTGAATACGTCTTCTCCATCTTTCAGATCTAACAGGCTCACCCCGGCGGTGCCGGCTTGACAGAGCTGTAAAGCAGCTTCCGCAAGCCGGCGCCAAAAGGCATGCGGATTCTCGGACATAGCATTAACCAATATTTTAAAAGTCTGTATTTCAGCTCTGTAATCCGGTGATCGCGAGGGCCGGAGGGAAAGCTGCGACGTCACGATGACATCATCCAAAGACACTGGTGATTCGCCCATTGTGTTCCTCACGGCCGGTCGCATCGAGCAGGGTTCTAATGCGCCGCAAGAAGTCGCTGAGGTGACCGGGGATACCTGCGGGGTTCGAAAAAACAACTGAAACGATCTATCAATTCACAGCACGCTCTGTATATCGTGCGCGAGCATTTCAAGTCAACAATAATCGGCGATACTAGCGCTTGTGGAACAGAGTCGGGAAAGCAGCGCCGGGTGATCGTCGCTGCTTTACCGCGGCTTCAATGACCTCGACCGCCCCTGGGCAGCTCTTTTTTGCGTTCTCGAGCAAAATACGGGCATCTCGTTCATCACAAACCAATTCGTAAGTGTCATCGAACATAGGGCGAGCCGAGCGGACCTGAGTGGCGCGATCCAGTAGGGTACGAACTCTCGACGCGGCCGATAGGCAGGACAGCAGGGACTCTCGATGTTCGGGGATCAATGTGATCCGAACTTTCGCCATACAAGAAAGTTAAGTTGCGATGGTACGGATGGCAAGGGAGAAATAAACCGTCGCATACGTTTTTATTGTCCTAAATCGGCTGCCGGAGCCGTTCCAGATTCCAAGAGCTGCGCCTTCATCTCGCCACATTGCGATCGATCCCTCCGGCGCGGAGCCATCGATAGTCGTAGGGCTGCAGCTCGATCACATACCGGCCATTGTCGTCGGCACGACTGTCATTGTGCGCAAGCAGATCGACGAGTTGGCCAGCGCCGCTATCGGCATTGATGGCAGCGCGGTCGAGCACGACGGCGCAGGGCTTAGCCGTGAAGTTGTGCAGGGTCGCCAGCGTGTGATCGTCCCATTCGTAACGCATGATGAGCACACCGGGTTGGTCGGTCTTCAAAATTTTCCAATCGCCCCAGCTGATCTCCGGGCACTCCCGGCGCATCCGAATCTTGCGCTCCATCCAGTTAAGCATTGAATGCGGATCGCGACGTTGCCCTTCGACGTTGACCCGCTGATAGCCATAGATCGGATCCGAGATCACCGGCAAAACCGGCCGCTTCCCAGTCGTAAATCCGCCATGCGGGTCGGTGGACCACTGCATCGGCGTCCGCGCGCACTCACGTTCGGGAAGTGACAAATCATCGCCAAGCCCAATCTCGTCACCGAACTGCAGCATCGGGGTGCCCGGCAGTGTAAACACCAAACTAAAGGCGAGCTCCAGCTTCCGGCGATCGTTGTCGAGCATCGGCGCAAGGCGGCGCCGGATGCCGCGATTGTAAAGCTGCATCTCTTTCGCTGGCGCGAAAGCCTGGAACACTCGCTCGCGTTGCGTGTCGGTTAACCGGCCAAGATCGAGCTCATCATGGGAGCGCAGGAAGTTAACCCATTGCGCCGCCGGCGGCCGGTTGTAAGTAGCTTCCAGCGCTCGCACAAGCGGCCTGATGTCCCCGGTCGCCAGGGCGTAAAACACACGCTGATTGACGGCGAAGTTCAGCATCATCTGAATGCGCTCGCCGTTCTCACCGAAATACTCCATGCTCTCGTTAGGCGGCACGTTGGCCTCCGCCAGGAAAATCGCATCGCGCCGGCGCCACTGCAGAAAATTGCGCAACAAATGAAGCATCTCGTAATCCTTCCGCGGTGTAACACCTGCGCCTTTCTGCTCGATCATGAAGGGAACGGCGTCCATCCGAAAACCGGAGACGCCAAGCTGCAGCCAGAATCCCATGATGCGCATCATTTCGCGTTCTACGGCAGGATTTAACGTGTTCAGATCCGGTTGAAATTCGTAGAACCGGTGGAAGTAGTACTCATCTGCGACCGGATCACGGGTCCAAGTCGCTTTCTGCACCCCCGGAAATACCATTCCCTTGTTCCACTCGGCTGGGCGCGTCTTCGACCACACATACCAATTGCGGTAATCCGACCTTGGATCCTTGCGCGCCGCTTGAAACCAGGGATGGCGGTCGGACGTGTGGTTGATCACCAGATCAACGATCACACGTAAACCGATCTGTTGCGCATGATTCATAAACTCGACGAACTCGCCAAGCGTGCCGTGCTTTGGGTGCACGCCGTAATAATCGGCAACGTCGTAGCCATTGTCGCGGTTCGGAGACGGGTAAAACGGCTGGAGCCACACGCAGGTGATGCCCAACCCGGCGAGATAGTCCAGACGCCGTGTCAGGCCGCCGAAGTCTCCAATGCCGTCGCCGTTTGAGTCGACGTACTTTTCGACGTCGAGACAGTAGATGATCGCGTTCTTGTACCAGAGGTCATCTATCGGAGGACGTTGCGGGCCGTTGCTCATCGTGATGTTTTCCTTTCTTCGTGTGATCCGCCGCTGCGATCGGACGCAGGAGTCTTAGCCGTCAGCCAGGAATGGCTAAATGTATCATTATTTCGTGAACACTACCTCTAAACGCCTCTCCTACTCGCTTAGCGTAGAGAGGTTTCAATCTAGCTCATAAATAACTTTAT
>DASUVS010000438.1:0-6225 GCA_036378835.1 Binatia bacterium
CGGTAATAAATAGTATCAGCTCCCAATTTAATGGGTGGTTACCGCCGGTTCATTAACGTCAGGCGCTACGTCCTGCTATTCAAGGCAGTATCGACACCGCTGGTCGTATTATCTCGATTCATACTAAGCCTTCTCCATATGTTCCTTTCCCAGCCAGTATGAACGATGTTTCTATAAGTTAATCGTCATCGTTCAGAGAACGAATGCCATGAGGTCCGAGAAACTCATTCTCGTCGAGCAGGTAGGCGAGCACGCGCTCGAGCTTCTGCTTGTTGAGAATCGACAACATGCGCCGCCCTTTATAGCCGATGTAGCCGTCATGCCCCTCGCTCAGTTTTAAGTGCGGAATTCGGGCTGAAGTTCGGTGCATGAAGATGTCCTTGTCGCGCATGGAGGTTATCTCGAAAGAATCGGCAGGAGAAGTGTAATGTCGCTGACCAGCAAACGGCGGGCTCCCGATGGGCTAATCAAAATCAGAGCATGTCGCTGCCGGGAATGACGTTACGCCCTCCCGAGTGCGTCGCTCCGGCGCGGAGAAAACAGATAAAACAACAGTATCAACGGAATCGCCGACCAAGCCAACACCTCCGTCACAGAGGCTCCGTGGGCTAGACCAGGAAGAACGAGCAGCAGGTTCAGCACCACGGCGATAAGACCGGTCCACCAGGCCCAAGGCTTCGCCAGCAACGCGCCGAAAACCGACAGCATATACAAGAGCGCAACAAACGAAATGATCAGGCCGCGCATCACTGCCATGGCACCGACGAACGGCAATAGTAACGCTCCCTCGCCAAACAGGTCGCTGCCGATTTGCACCCAATCGTAAGCGCGCACCAAGCCAAAAACGCCTTGCAAAAACGCTAAAAACAGGATGATTTTGAAGCTCAAAGATCTATTCATAAAGACCTCTGGTATTGTGGATTATCTCTGCGTGGAGCTTTCACGATTTTTTGGCTGAATTTATCGGAGTCATGTTCTTAATCACCTGGATTGCCGCCTGGAGTAAACAGCCTCATCGCTCCGAGGGGCATACCGAGTATTCTCAATGGGATATTTAACAGCTCCGCGCCGATATCGGCCGGTGACAAATAGGTAACATTGGGGTGTTCGAGCTCTCCCGTAACTCGCACGGGAATTCCTACTAGAGAACCACCAAGCATCAAGTTAATTCCCGGGATCCGCTTGATCACCTCGTCTACGGGTTTGAGGACGGCGATGAGGCCTTTGCCGTCGATCTGGTTTCGACCCAGGTCGACCTTGCCCTGGCCGCTCAGGTTGAGCAGGGATGAGCTAACATTGATCTCATCGCCTATCAGCATCTTGCCTTCTATCCTACCTTTGATCCCGACAAAGCGGTAGGGAAACGTCTGCCTGTCCAGATCCGGAAATGCGACTTGAAAGTCACCGGTCGTGTTGAGGTAATCGAATGTAGCATCAATTCCCGGCGAACGAATGAACTCACCATCGGAGGCGCTGAGCTCAAAAATACCGTCGAGCGCGCTTGACAGCTGATCGCGCTCGCCGCGCGCCAGGACGTGCGCCTGCAAAGAATAGGTTCCCGTTACCTCGTTTTGCCGGTTCGTGAGACAGACTGTGGTCGGCTCGAGTTGAGCGCCTTTGGCCCCGAGCCGGACATCGATTCGGATCTCGCTGCCGACGACGTCAACGAGTCCGGTTACATTGATCCCGCAGACAACCGCTTGATCGATCTTGGCTCTGATTCCGGACGCTGAGATGTTTGCCGTTGTATCCACTCCGGTCAAGTTGAGCCGTTCGAATGCGAAGCGGTTCGTCTTAAGACGAATCATTCCTTCCACCGCAGGAAAAGACACGCCTCCGAAGTTTTCTGGCTGCCGCTGCTTGCCGCCACCGGCGAAAATACGCTGGAGGTCTTGCCAATCAAGCTGCTCCCCACTAACGTCGAGATCCAGCCGCAGGTTCTCTCTAGCTCCAGCGATTTTGCCGGAAACGGCCAAACGGCTCTTACTCCAGCGGAGATCTGCGGATCGGACCCGCAGGCTCTCCCCGCTCGCCTCGATCTTAAATCGTTCCAGCAGCACTTTTTCACTTCCCAAAGGCAGCCATAGGTTGCTTCCGTCTAAATGGCCTTCGGCTGAGACCCTCACGGGATTTGTCAGCGAAGCGCTTAGCTGGATCTCACCACCGAGCGCGCTATCTTTGGTGGGAAAAGATGCAAATATTTTATCGATCGTTTGCTGCGCCAAGGCACCGCCGAAAGACAACTCGAGCTGTTCCTTAGCAAGCAGAAAATTCACACGGGCGTGCTGATCGCCATCCTCAATAGTAAGATTCTGCAGGGCGAGCCACTGAGGATTTTACACCGCCACGACCGAAAGCTGCGGACCACCCGCGGCGGTCACCTGCCCATTAAATGAGATGTTCCGGTCCTCGCGCCACGCCAGACGTTCTGCCGCGACTTTCCACGGGGCACGCAGCTTCAACTCTTCGGGCCATTCGATTTGATGGCTGAGCCACTGAGTCATTTGCGCGCCAATTGTTCCGGTCCCCTTGATCACCACAAAGGGAGGTTCTTGCTTCACGTATTCGAATGAACCGCTGCCAAGCCAGGAAGCATCGGCGATCGCCATTGCAATCTCGGAGAAATCGACCTTCTCCTGGTTGGCAGTGAATTGTTCGCGGCCGAGAGTAACCGGTGCGGGGAGATCTGCATGGGTTATCTCAACCCGTTGAAACTTGCCCGCGAAGGCGAAGATCCATGCCGCAGGATCGTCATAAGGCCCTGAAAGGGTGAGTCTCTCGAAATCGATTGAGCCGCGCGCAGATCGAAGCTTTGCTAAATGTGCTCCCACCTTCTTGAACCGCTCAAGCAAAATCTCTGTCTCTTGTAAGTCCAAGGAAATTCGCGCCGAGCCGACGTCTACCCGGCGGCTTCCATTATGATTTAAACTCACGCTCAGCCCGTCGAAGATAGAACGTCCCACCGACCCTTGGGCGCTTTCAAGCTTCATGAATCTTTGGTCATAGCTGAACCGCCCGCCGCGAATTTCAATAGGAAACGGCATGTGCGCGTATATGGCGCTTATGGCCAATTTCGAAATTGTTACAACCGGCGAAATCGCATCCAGTGATTCGCCTAAAACCAGTCTCCCGGACAGCTCGCCTGAAATATTTCGCAGCTGCAGCAGTTCTCCACGCAAGGCTTCGTCGTGTACGAGCTTTAGCAAGACGGCCTGCAGGTCCGGCGCGGCGCTCTGCGCCAAGATGTCGAGGTGAAAAGGAGCGCTCTTTCCATCAAGCCCAAGCCTTAGATTTCCGTTCCAGCCTTTCGCCCTTCCAAGATTCGCCGCGATCCCGCTAGCTTCCAAAACGCCGTCGGCAATTCGGAGTGAGCCGCCAGCATTCTTGAACTCCAAGTCATACCCAGGGATCACGATCGTACAGTCACGCAGCGATGCGACCAGGGCAATATTCTGGCTCGAGGCCATTTCAGTAAGCGATGGGCCAGCACTTTGAAAATTCATTTCAGCCACTGTTCCAGCCGGGATGTAACGGAGGACATTCTTGACGGCTTGGCTCCCGTCCACGATCAGCGCCAGCTTGCTCAACTCGGCAATCTCGACATCGCGGACGTTAACGCGAGCGGATAAAGAACCGGATTGGATCTGAAAGTTCCCTGAAGCTTGCAGCCGTGGCGACGCGAGTTCTAGCTGATCCACGTTGACTTGGAGAACCGTGCCGTCGTAAGTGATCTCTCCTCTTAATGTCGTTGCCTCGATAGTAGCGCTACCGTCGGGTCCGGCAAAAACGAAAGGGCCGACGGATCCGTCAATCGACGAGTTCACGTTTCGTAGACCGACGGAGGCTATTTTGACATCGAAGCTCGCCTCGCCATGTGTTGAGTATTCGGCAAACTGCGGCGCAACAACAGCGAGAGTCTCTCTTATCTTGAACTGCTGCATGCCGACTTTTAACTGTGACTCCAGGTTTACTGGAGAAATGCTCCCTTCAACCCGCAATTGCTCCCAGAGATTGGAGCGCGCGGTGATTGTAAATTGAACCTCTTCAGGCGAAGCGCCCGTTCGAGCCGCCACATCTTGGAGAAGTATCGGCGGTTTGTCATCGATGCCGATTTCAGCGGATCCTTGAGAGAGCTCGATATGCGGCGCGGGCCACTCTTTCGTGAGACGAACCAACGCAGAGCGAATTTGTTCTTCCCATTTTTCGACGTCGAATGATGTTTGCGAGCTTCGCGGCAAACGAATTCTCAACCTGGGCTCCTGCAACAGAGCCTGGCGCACGATGAGCCGGCCGGTGAGCAGATGATAAATCGACGGATAGATTTTTATGCTGCTGATAGAAGCGCGGGTTTGATCCGCAAAAGAAATCTCGGCGTTCTCGATGGCGATGGTGGGCCGGGGAAACCACACAAGGGCGATTTTATCGAAGGTGACGTTACCGTATATTTTTGCCAACTCCGAGCTGATTTTGTCCTTAACCAGCCGGCTATCAATAAGCCATGGCGCAAGCAACATGCTGGCGACGCCCACGGCCAGTGCGATCGCAGCAGCGCTGCCGACAAATATAAGCGCGCGCGGTAGTTTCATGCGATTAGCGGCGTCGGCAGCAATCTACTGCTAGATTCTGTTCTCTCGCCACGGCGAGATGAATAAGCCGCGCTAGACACTTCTCGCGCAGCTTGCCCTGAGCCGGAGAGCTCGACGTCACGATTGATCAGTGGGTCATTCCGAACCGACACGCCCTATGAAAGTCGGTTGCTGTTTCCTTCGGGCATGATTCGATACCGGCTAGCTCACCACAGTATTACGTGTTCCAAGCAACATAAGATGATGCATGATGCATGATGCACCGAACCATCATGCGTTTTCAGCGAGACAAGTTAACCCGCAGCTTCTCACCCTCAGTTTCCGATGAAGGAGGCGTGAGGATGAGAAGCCAAAGACTGCGATAAATGCGTGGAAACGAAGGTCAGGTTACGGTCTTCTCGTGCCGGCGCCGGAACCGCCCCATGTAAAGCCAACACCGATATTGAATATGTGGTTGCCATTATCGGATTCATTATTGATGCGCTCGAACTTATCCCAAAACCATTCGTAGCGATAACCGATATTCACAAAAGTTTGTTCATGAACGAAGAGTTTGACACCTAACTGAGGGCCCAGGGTTCCCGTGATATCGCGATCGTTCCACGCGGCACCGATGAATGCGCCGATATAAGGGACAATGATATCGGTCACTCGAAAATGGTAGTTGATAAAAGGTGCGGTCGTGGCGATCCATTGATCGCTGGCATCGTCTACGAAAAGATAATTGAGCGCCTGTCGAAAGCCTAATTGCCATCCCGGCGAAAGGTAATAGCCATAACTCAAATCGAGGTTTAAATTGCCAAAGTCAGTATCTTCTGCATGGAAAAATCCGCCCGATACTTGAAGTTCACTTGCACCCTGTCGGGGTGCGGCAGCGACAATCGCAACTCCAGCGAGCGAACTGATCAAAGCCCAACTCACTAGAGACAGGAAAACCTTCTTCATAGAACACCTCCACTGTTAAATTCGAAGCTTTTGATGAACCGTGAAAATGCCACACTACATGATCGCGGCCGTCGCCCGGGCAACATGGTTGCCAGTGGGCGGAAGGACGCAACTAAATAAAACGGACTGTAAGCGTTCACGTGCATACGGCTTGTTCGGACAGTTTCCATTACAGGATAAAATCCGTTGAAAGAAATCTGGAGCTTCTCTCCGTGACAATGCATTTTAGGATCCGTCTATTTGCATCGGTCTCCTTGGCCGCGACAAGCGTCCGAATCGTGAAGACCCTCAGGGCATCAGAAACGGACAGGGTACCTTCTGCGGAATCCTTTCTGCCTGTGAATGGAAACGTATCAGGGCCTCTTTGGCACTGGCTGTTGATATTGACCCGGCAGACCTGATTCACTAGAGGGTCGATCAGATCAGCAATTATCTGCGGATCGCTTCCAAAAAGGCTAACCTGCTGTCCATAATCCGACTGAATGACGTAGTTCATCGCCTCATCAAACTCCGAGAAGGAAGCGATCGGAACAACAGGCCCGAACTGCTCTTCAGAATACAACCTCATGGTAGGATCAACGGGATACACGATGCAGGAGACATGAAAGTATGTTCATCGCAGAGATAGTGACTTTGCTCCATCGGTGAGGCGATGCGCCACTTCTCCGGTATTGCATTCTCGGCAGGAAAAATC
>DASUVS010000439.1:0-13154 GCA_036378835.1 Binatia bacterium
TGCTCCTTGGCGCGCGCCAGCCAGTTCATCGCAATGGGGTGATCCTCCGCCGGATTTCCGCCCATGATCAGAACGACATCGGCGTTCAGCATATCCACCCAATGGTTGGTCATCGCCCCTCTGCCGAATGAGGCCGCCAGACCGGCGACCGTGGAGCTGTGTCAGAGCCGGGCCTGGTGTTCGACATACACCAGGCCGAGGGCCCTCATGAGTTTTACGAGGAGGTAGGCCTCCTCGTTATCCAATGCCGAGCCGCCGAGACAGGCGATGGCTTCGGTGCGATTTACCACCCGCCCGTCGATCGTTGTCTTGAAGGTTTTATCGCGCGTTTCTTTGATGCGCGCGGCGATCCGCTCCAGCGCCCAATCCCAGCTCTTCTCTTCCCACGCCGCGCCGTTAGGTTTGCGGTACAGGACTTTTTGCAGCCGCCGCGAGTTGTTCACCACCTGGATGCCCGCCGCTCCCTTGCTGCACAAAGTCCCTTCGCTGATCGGATGGCCAGGGTCGCCCTCGATGTGGATGACCTTGCCTGCCCGCGAAGAGACGACCTGGCCGCAGCCGACACCACAGAACGGGCACACCGTAGTGGTATTGGTAGCGCCGCGGGTTTTGAGCGGCGGAACCGCCGGGCCGCAGCCCGACTGCGTCAGCGCGCCGATGGCTACTGTGCCGGTGCCGAGCCCCGTGAGGAATTGGCGGCGCGTTACTTGTGCGGGCGCGCTGCCTGCTCTATCATCCTCGCCGTTCCGTTCCGGGTTATCTTCATTTTCATTTGTCATTTGGCCCTCGATCCCATGCGCGTTGTTGCGCTTGTTTCTAATGGATGCGCCCGGCTTATCTTTGACTATCTTGCTAGCGGCTGACGATCTCGATCCTTTTGCGATCGCAGAGGAGAAAACTTCGCAGCTGTCGATCTGCGCCCGTGGATCTCGGTAGTCGCAGATCGCTCTACTCGTGCTTGGAATATCAGAAGGCAGACCAGTCAGGTATTGGACCTTGGTCCAATAGGGCATTTCTGAGTAATCGCAGTTCAATGCCGGTGAAAAGCCCTGGAGAACATCTTAAGTTCGGTTCAAGACGTTCAACCCCCATCTCGTTTCGTTCCCGCGATGCGGCGGAGGATAATCCCGGATTCCGCAGCAGAGATGGATAGCTGAAGAGCGATCGAGCGGCGGGCGTGGAGGAGCGAAGGCATAGAAGCGAACCGTTTCAATGCTGGTGCTTGGCCCTGGGCTACAAATTTTTTCAAGCGTCCGCTAAAGCACTGGAGCTTGTAGGGCCGCTATCAGCCAAGACCTATGCCTTCGTTCCGGAGGGTTCGTTCTTTGATCGCTGTGTCACCCTGAACTGCGAAATTCGGGATAATAAGAGAGGTTGCACCGAATCAAACATCTGTAAAGACTCCCGCATTGTCGGTGACCTCCCGGCCGCTGTTCGGTTTAATTCCCGCAGTTACCAAGTGTGCTTCACGGTTTGCCCGTTTGAGCGCGCGCTTCGCTTTTGCCGTCTCGCAATACGATTTGACCTTTCCTGGAGAAATCAACGGACTCGCCGAGAATCCGCGCCGCCTCTTGCGGCGCGTGAAAGCCGGTCGAGTTTTCCGCCTCGACGAAATCGAGATAAAATTGCGCCTTGCGCTGGAAGTCCTGCGCTGCTGCAAGCTCCTTGTCGGTCTTGCCCGCGCTTTTTGCCGCTTTGAGGTCTTTGATCAAATCCATCAACGCATCCATTGCCACGTTGCGCATCTTGAATGTGCGCTCCTGAATCGTCTCGACCCGCTGCTTGAGTTCTTCCTCGGGCCACTTATGACACGTCTGGCAGGCGCGATTGATATTGAGCACCGGGCTGCGCACATGATGGTCGCTGATCTTGAGCGCGCCTTCGCGTTTGTACGGCATATGGCAGTCGGCACAGGTCACGCCGGAACGCGCGTGGATGCCTTGATTCCACATCTCGAACTCAGGATGCTGCGCCTTTAACACCGGCGCACCGGTGTCGGCATGCGTCCAGTCTTTGAATTGCGCTTCGTCGTAAAAGGCTTGAATGTTCTCTACCTTGAGTCCTTTCGCCCAGGGATAAACGAGGCGCTTTTCCGGCCCTTTGAAATAATATTCGACATGACATTGGCCGCAGACGTACGCGCGCATCTCCTGGCGCGTCGCCTGCTTGTTGACGTCGTAGTTCTGAATGCCTTGGGACGCTTTAAAGGCAGCAATGCCTTCGATAAAACCTGGCCGTGTAACCCGCAGTTGCATGTTGCCCGGATCGTGGCAGTCGATGCAGGCCACCGGATGCGAGACCAGTTTGCGCGCTTCGAAGAACGGCATTTGATTGAACTTCTCGAAACCTTTGATGAGATCGCCGTCCCCCGCCTTCTTGTAAGGCACGTAGACCGACCCGTGGCATTGAATGCACGTGCCGGGCTGCTGCACCACTTTTTGGCGTTCGGTCAAGGTCTGGTCATCGAGCATGTAAGCGTGGCCGCGCTCCTCGCGAAAATCCTTGGCAAAGGCGTATCCGGCCCACATCGTCTTTAAACGGGGGTCTTCTTCGATCTTCGACTGGGCGACCACCGAGCGCGGATCGGCCTTTGTCGGCGTATGCGGGAGCGCTTCGCTGCCACCATAGCGTGTGCGCACCTGATCCACCGTTCGTTTGTAGTCGTCGTACTGCAGCGGGAAGTTTTTTCCCCAGACCGCCGGATCTTCCGTCTCGTCGGTCAACTCGACAACCCGATAAAATGGATTGCGCGCCTCCTGCTTGCGCTCAAAGATATTCATCAGTAGGCCGACCCCGACGATGGTCGCGAGCAAAGCCGCGCCGACGATGATGAAAAATAAACGGCGCCGCCGCCGAGTGGAGGCATCGAGATCCCTAGCCTCAGCCATGTTTCCTCCCTAATGGGTCACTCATCGAATTTCGGATCATCAGTGGAGATGACCCACAGAGTTATGACAACTCAGGCAAGCGAGTTGCCCGCCTGCCGATGACAGATGCGACGGTTCAATTGCATCGACGATTTCTCCATGACAGCCGCGGCAAGCCCGCTCGGTGATTTCGCGGCTGTGCGGTTTTATCTGAATATTGTCCTCGTAGCCACCCGTGGTGAAGAAAAACGAATGCCAGAAGCCGTTCGATGCTTTCGTCGCATATTTGCCGATGAAGTTGTGCGGGGTGTGACAGCTATTGCACGTCGCAACCGAGCGATGCGATGACTTGATCCAACCATCGAATTGCTCCTGCATAACGTGGCAATTGGCGCACGCCGCCGGATCATCAGTAAGGTAGGACCAACCCTTGGCATAGGCGAAGGTGTATGCGCCGATGCCAATGGCGACACCCGCAATGATTCCGAGCACAATCGCGTAAATCGGGGCAAGCTTCATCTGCTGTTACGGCAATACTCTTTACGCTGACGCTAACGAGCTGCGCAAAGCCTGTCTATTGGACTTTGGTCCAATCACTCACACAGGAAAAGGCTTTTTAAGTTGGAAAGTGATAGAGGAGGCATTTCGGCAATCAGTGTGTCTCTGGTTGGCAGCGTGAGGGATGTTATCCGCCGCTATGCCTACGATTTGGTTTTCGGTTCCGCTTTTACGTACAAGCTCACCAGACGAGCGACCATCACCGCAAGAAAAAGCTGCCCGCCGACGCCTTCGACGATCGCCAAGCCGCGCACAACGTCGCTGCGCGGCACGATGTCGCCGTAGCCAAGCGTCGCCAGCGTGACAAAACTAAAATAGAACCCGCTCATGCGCGTGAAGTCAGCGGCGGCGGTGAAGCTTCCCGGTTCCGTTTGCTCGACTACCCAGTAGAACAAACCGAAAAAAATCCCTGCAAGCATATAAGCGCTTAGCGCTGCGTAAAGATGCTCTGCATCGATCGGCTCGTTGTCCAGCGCAAACCGCAAAGCCCCCGCGGCTCCGAACAGCGCCAGCACGGTCCACAAACCGAGCGTCATGACCGACAGCGCGGAATGATCGAGCCAAGCTGTTGCGGGCCGCGCCAGCCAAACCAGGACTGTAGCGACGAACAGAATGCGACGGCTCCTAACCGTTGCGACCGGAATTAGCGCGGCAAGAAGGTTCGCCGCCAGGAACAGTTCAATAAGAACGCCTTTGAATTCGAACGCACTCAAAAGGGGAGCGGCGACGAGAGTCAGAAAAAGAGTGTAGAACAGAATCGTGTAGCGCCGATGAAAGTAGGCGCGCCAGAAATCGCGCAGCCAGCTTGCGCGTTGCGCGCTCACTTCGCTCATCCCGGCATGACTTCGGGCATAAAGTAAAACAAGAACGCCATGATGGTGTACACGATGATGAGCTGAACGCCCTTGTACCAGTTGGCGCGCCCGTCACCTGAAACAATGGCGCCAATCAATACCGCAAGAAACATCGAGCCGAGCTCGGCTCGTCCAAACGAGAGCTCGAGAGGCTGCGGCGCAACTGCATAGCTCAAAAGCACCAGCGCAGGCGCGACAAAGAGCGCGATTTGGATACAACTGCCGAGCGCAATACTCACCGCCAGATCCATCTTGTTTTTGCGACCCATACTGATCGCTGAACCGCTCTCGGCAGCGCCACCGACAATCGCCAAAAAAATAATCCCGATAAACATCTGTGACATGCCGAGAGCCTTCCCGGTGCCTTCCGCGGCGCCGACCAAGATCTCGCTCATCCACGCGGCCAGCGCCGATGCCGCAAGCAAACTGGCGATCGCTCGGGGCAGTCCCCACTGTTGGCCGACATGATGGTCTTCTGCCTTGGTGTCTGAGCTGGAAAAAAACTCAGGATGAGTCTTGAGCATGAAAACCAGGTAAAGTGCGTAGGCAATTAAAAGAACGACCACCATACCTAGATTGAGAAGCTGCTCATCGCGTACGATCACGTCTGAGGAAAACAAACGGCTGAACGCGCTCGGTACCACGAGACTGATCACAGCGATCAGCATCATCGAGCTGTAGACTCGCGCCGCCGCCGGGTTATAGGTTTGATCGTGATAACGCAGTCCGCCCAGAAAGAATGCCACTCCTAAGGCGAGCAGGAGATTGGCGAGAATGGCTCCGATCAGCGAGGCCCGGACCATCTCGAACAGCCCGGCCTTCAAAGCAACCACCGCGATGATCAGCTCAGGGGCATTGCCGAAAGTCGCGTTCAGCAACCCTCCAACCGCATCGCCGGTCCGCACCGCGATGTGCTCCGTCGCGTTGACGATGAGGCTTGCGACCGGAATAATCGCCACGCAAGCGGCAAAAAAGATCCAGGTGTGCGCCTGAGGCGACGCATGCTCGAGCGCCACCGCAACTGGCACAAAGATAAAAAGCCAATTCATTCTCACGGTGAATTCCTGCGGATGGTAGATGCGCTGCTCTGTCGGGAAAAACGATTTCAGAGTATTGGAATAGTGAAATTCCAAATGCATCGGCTCCGTACTACATCACTCACCTCTCCAATGCTCTGCGCCATTGACAACGCTCGCATGCTTTGACGGTTTGACCTTTTCGGACGGCTCCCAACCCATTGGAACTTATTCTTACGGCTGCCAACCGCCGCCGAGGGCTCGGTACAGTTGCACCACACTATTGAGCTCAGCGCCGCGGGTGCGTGCAAGTTCCAATTCGGCGTCAAAAAGGTCCTGGTCAGCGATCAAAACTTCAAGATAGTTCGCCAGCCCCGTGTCATAGCGCAACCGCGAGAGGCTGGACGCATCCTGCAGCGCCGCAACCTGCGCTTCCTGCTCGGCACGCACGTCCTTGAATTTTTCAATCGCTATCAGCGCGTCGGCAACTTCCCGGAAACCGTTTTGCGCCGCCTTCTCGTATTGAGCCAACAACTGGTCAAAACGCGCTATCGTCGATTCGTAGTTCCAGAATATCCGCCAGCCCTGAAAGATCGGTTGCAGGATGCCACCGGACACCGACCAGATCGCCGCGCGCTTGTCGGCGAGGTCGGAGAGATCGTGACTGGTGCCCCCCAGCGCTGCGCTCAGCGAGAAGTTAGGGAAGTAGAGAGCTCTCGCCGCGCCGATGTTGGCATTGGCGGCAACCAATAACTGTTCGGCGCTTTGCACGTCGGGTCGGCGCTCGAGCAAGGCTGCCGGCAAGCCCGCCGGGACCGTTGGCGGATAATATTGAGCTGTTAACACCGGGCCGCGCGGAATCGTTCCAGGGTTACGCCCGAGCAGAAAATTGATGAGGTTTTCTTGGGTAACAATGCGGCGTTCGAGATCCGGGACAACCGCGGCGGTGCGCGCGCGATTGGCAAGCGCCTGGTTGAGTTCGAGCCGGTTGGAGACGCCGCCATCAAGCCGCTTTCGGTAAAATTGAGTGGTCTCGTCGTTAAGCTGGAGCGTGCGGCGCGTCACCTCGAGCTCGAGATCGAGCTCACGCAAATTGAAGTAAGCTTGCGCGACATCGGCGATCAGCGCAATCAACACGCCGCGCCGGTCCATTTCGGTGGCGACGTAGATGGCGGTGGCCGCTTCGGTTTGGCGCCGGATCCTGCCGAATACGTCGATCTCCCAAACCATGTTGAAGACCCCGAACCAGTTTTGAAATGATCGCCTGCTGCCAAAAGATTCGGGGGGATCGGTCAGTCCCGAGACCTGTTGCGCGCTGCCGCCGACGTTTGCGTCGAATCGAGGATAAAGAAAAGAGCGGGTCACGCCGATCTGCGCCCGCGCTTCCTCTACGCGCGCAGCGGCGGTGCGCAGATCATAGTTGTTGCGCAGGGCCTCTCGGGTCAAGTCCTGAAGCACGTTGTCGTTGAAAAGCTCCCACCAGGGAATGTCCGCCAAAGATTCAGCTTTGGGCGGTTCCACGGCGCCACGATGGTTATCCGGAATGGGCACTCCCGGCCGCGTATAATCTGGACCGAGCGTGCACCCTCCTATGAAGAAGGCGAGTATGGCGGCAAGCGCGACTGCTCTCATTTAGTGTGCCCCCTCATGGGAGGGCACCACCGGAATTGCGGCCGGCGCTAATTTCTTCTTTCTCCCCAGTCCTTCGACGAACGCAAAGTTGCCGGGGATCAGGAACACCCCCAGAAAGGTCGCTACCAGCATGCCCCAGAAGACGGCGGTGCCCATGACATTCTGCGCTCCGGCGCCTGCGCCGCTGGCGATCATCAGCGGCACCACGCCGAGGATAAACGCAAACGCGGTCATTAAAATAGGCCGGAAGCGCAGACGCGCCGATTCCAAAGCGGCCTCTTCGAGTGACATCCCTTCTTCATGCTTTGCCTTGGCGAATTCGACGATCAGAATCGCATTCTTCGCCGCCAGCCCGATGAGCATGATGTTACCGATTTGCACGTAGACGTTGTTGTCGTAGCCCATCAGCCACACGCCGAAGAAGGAGCCGAGAGCCACGAGGGGCGAGCCGAGGAGTACTGCCCAAGGTAGCCGCCAGCTCTCGTACATCGCAGCGAGCAGCAGAAAGACGAAAACAATGGCGAGAATAAACGTGGGGCCCGCGGGCGGCGCCACCTTTTCCTGATAGGAAAGACTCGAGTAGGCGAAGCCCATCTCCTTCGGCATGGTTTGCTTGAAAACATCTTCCAGCGTCGCCAGCGCCTGTCCCGAAGTGAACCCACGGCCGGGGACGCCGTTGATTTCGACCGAGCGGAACAAATTGAAGCGATTGGTGACTTCCGTGCCACTTTCCGGGGTGATGGTCACCAGCGTAGATAGCGGGATCATGCCTTTCGTGGTCTCGCTACGCACGTAAATATCGCCGATGTCTTGCGGTTTACGCCGGTAGTCGGCATCGGCCTGGACATAAACGCGGAACAAGCGGCCGAAACGATTGAAGTCGTTCACATAGTTGCCGCCCATGACCGCCGAGAGCGCCTGGAACACTTCATTGACGGGAACACCGAGTTTGCGCGCTTTTTCTCGGTCGAGATCGACCTTGATTTGCGGATAGCGCGGGTCAAAGGAGGTGAAGAGATTGGCCAGCTCCGGACGTTTGCGCGCCGCTTCGAGAAATTGTCGCGATAAGTCGCCGAGCTGCTGCACGCTGAGCGATCCGCTCCGGTCCTGCAGCAGAAAATTGAAGCCTGCCGAAGCGCCGAACCCGGAGATCGTGGGAATGTTGAAAGGAAATATGATCGCCTCGGGAATATTCGCGAGCTGCCGCTGTAAACCCGCCATGATACCGCGCACGTGCAGCGCGTCGGAATGACGGTCGTCCCATGGTTTAAGACGAACGAAGATCGTGCCGAAATTAGGCTGATAGGTGCTGGTCACGACGCCGTATCCACCGATCGTCGTGAACGAGTCGACGCCTTCTATCTTGGTCAAAATCTGCTCGACCTGCGCGAGCACTTTTCCTGTCCGTTCGAGAGAAGCGGCGGGCGGGAGGGTCACGTTGACGCCGAAGATTCCCTGGTCCTCTTCCGGAATAAAGCCGGCCGGGAGCGCCCCGCCGAAGAGGCCCGCCCCGACTGCCACTGCCGCAATGATCAGGATCGTCAAAATTGACCGCCGCACCAGTAGCCGGGTGGTGTTCACGTAACCAGTGGTTGAGCGGTCGAAAACCCAGTTGAAGCCGCTGAAGAATTTCCCCAGCGGGCCGCGCGCCGGCTTGGGCGCGCGCAGAAACATGGCGCAGAGCGCCGGCGACAGCGACAGCGCGTTAAACGCCGAAAGGAGAACGGAGATGGCGATAGTAAGAGCGAACTGCTGGTACATGCGCCCGGTGAGACCGCCCAGGAAAGCTACCGGGATGAACACAGCGGAGAGAATAAGCGCGATGCCGATGACGGGCGCCGACACCTCTTTCATCGCCTGTATAGTTGCCTCCTTCGGGTTCATGCCGTGCTCCAGGTGGTGCATCACGGCCTCGACCACGACGATGGCGTCATCGACGACGATACCGATCGCGAGCACCAGGCCGAACATCGAAAGGGTGTTCACCGAGAAGCCGAGCAGCGGGAAAAAGATGAACGTGCCGATCAACGACACCGGCACCGTAAGCAGCGGAATAAACGTCGCCCGCAGGTTCTGCAGAAAGATGAAGACAACCAGGGTGACTAACACGACCGCCTCTATAAACGTATGAACGATGCCGTCGATGGACGCTTTGACCGCCGGTGTCGTGTCATAGACAATCTTGTAATCCATATCGGGCGGGAACAACGCTTTAGCATTGCTCATGGTCTGGTAAATTGCCTCGGATGCCTGGAGCTGGTTCGCGCCCGGTAGCAAGTACACCGCCATGGTGCCCGCCGCCTTGCCGTCAAGACGGCCAAACGAGTTGTAGTCCTGTGAGCCGAGCTCGGCCCGACCGACGTCTTTCACGCGAATTTGCGCGCCGGTTGAGGATTCGCGGATAATGATATTTTCAAATTCCTCGGGATTCACGAGCCGTCCGGGCGCGCTCACGGTCCAGGTAAATTCCTGGTCCTTGGGCGATGGCGCCATACCGACGCGTCCGGCCGGCGCCTGAAGATTCTGCTCTTTAATCGCGGAGATGACATCGGCCGGGGTAAGACCAAGTCTGGCGAGCCTGTCCGGTCGCAGCCAGATGCGCATGCCGTAGTCGGCGCCGCCGAAAAGATCCACCTGCGCGATACCGGGAATACGCAGGATCTGGTCACGCAGGTTGATACCAGAGTAATTGATTAAAAAGTTTGCATCATAGCTTTCCTTGGGCGAGTACAAAGAGATCAGCATCAGGATGCTTGGGCTCTGCTTCTTGACCGTCACGCCTTGCTGCACGACTTCCTGCGGCAACCGCGCTTGCGCTGATGAGACTCGGTTCTGAGTCAACACATTGGCCGTGTCCTGATCGACGCCGACCTCGAAGTTAACGTCGAGCTGCATGCGCCCGTCGCTGGTGTTCGAGGATTTCATATAGATCATCTTGTCGACGCCGTTGACTTCCTGCTCGATGGGCGTCGCCACCGATTGCTCCACCGCTACCGCCGAGGCTCCGGGATAAGTCGCCGTAACGCGGATAGTCGGGGGCGCGAGAAACGGGTACTGCTCGATGCTGAGTCCCTTGAGCGTGAAAAGACCCATGAGCACCATGATGATCGAAATGACGATGGCAACGATGGGCCTACGAATGAAAAAATTAGCCATTGCCTCTACTTCCCTTTCGTTTCCGCGGGATTGCCATCCATTGGCGGCGGCTTCTGACCGAACGCATCTGCGGCTTCGCTCTTCTCCAGTTTTGCGCTGACTTTCACGCCGGGGCGCACTTTTTGAATGCCTTCGACGATAACCTTTTCACCCGGCTTGACTCCCGAATCGATAATCCACAAGTTGCCGATCCGTTCGCCGGCTTTCAGCATACGCTGCTCCACCGTCTCATCCGGCTTCACAACCATCACGCTGTAGAGGCCTTGAATCTCCTGCACGGCGCGTTGCGGCACGAGCACGGCCTCTTGCTTAACCTCGGTGACGATACGCGCGCGTCCGTACTGGCTCGGACGCAGAATTCGCTCAGGATTGGGAAAGCTAAATTGGCCGCTCAGAGTTCCCGTCGTTGGATCCACGGCGCGCTCGATCGAGTCCAGACGTCCTTTATGAGGGTGCACGCTTCCATCGGCAAGAATTAACTCAACGCCGAATTTCTGGTTCTGAGTTTTGTCGCGACCGGCGCCGCGCCGAGCGAGTCTTAAATATTCCGCTTCGGCAATCGCGCAGCGAAACAGAATGGGATTGATCTGTGAAACAACATTGAGCAAAGTCTCGCCTCCCGAAATCAAGCTGCCGACTTTCTTCTGGGTCGTGCCGATCAGGCCGTCGATGGGCGAAGTGATTGTGGTGTAGGCCAGGTCGAGCTTAGCCTTGGCGACTTTGGCATCATAGGCCGCGACCTGAGCCTGGGAAGCCTCCTGCGCCGACAGGGCATTGTCGAGCTCCTGTTGACTGACCGCCTGTTGCTTTGCAAGGGGCGTTAGACGAGCTACGTCATTATTGGTTTTGTCAACTCGCGCGCGCGACGTCGCAAGGTTTGCCTTGGCCTCATTGAGGGCAGCTTCAAATGGCTGGGGATCGATCTTATATAAGAGCTGGCCCTTCTTGACGAATGTGCCCTCAGTGAAGTTCATGGAAACCAGGTAACCTTCCACGCGCGCGCGAATCTCGACGTCCTCCGAGCCCAGGGTGGCGCCGACCAGCTCGATGTAAATCGGCACGTCTTTTTGTACGACCTCGGCTACTTGGACTTCGGGCGGAGCCGGCGGCGGCGGAGCCTCCTTCTTCGAGCAGGCAGCCGCCAGGACAAGGCAGGTCATGAGAACGGCCAAAATTGCCGTTGATCCCGTTCGTGTCACGCCATGAATATTTCGATTCACGTTATCCCCCAAGCTTTGAACGCGATTTGCATAATGATTTGCATGCCTCGGCGCCTCTTCTTCCCCTGCGAAGTTAGTTATGCCAGGAATTAGCAGCGCTCCCGACCGGCGATGATTCATTATCGAAATCTTCTAACACCGTATATTGGACCTTAGTCCAATGATGGTGCAGGAGAGAGAGATGACCTACGAACAGGACCCGCATCTTCAATACAATCAGTCCCCCCAGTGCAATACGTTACGCATAATCGACCAGCGCGGCTGGCGCTTGCCGGCCTGCTTGCCGAGAATCCAGTGGCCGTAAAGCGCATCGATAGTGCCGTCGCGCCGCTTCAACTCGATCCAAGTATTAATGAAATGCGCCCAGTCTTGATCGCGCCGGGCCACTGGATAAGCTAGCGGGATTTTGACAATCTCCGGTTCCGGCACGACCACTGTGAATTTAGGATAGAGCAGGCTCATGACCGAGCCGCTTTCGGCCGGCATGACCACCGCCTCGAAGGTTTCTCGTTTCAAACTGTCCTCGATCTGATTGGTGGAGTCCAACGGCGCGAGCTTCAGTGCTGGCGCGCGCGATTTGATCTTGTCGATGTAATACGGCAAGTTGGGCAAAGCCACCGGAAAACTACCGAGTTCACGAATCTCCGTCCAGCTCCCAAATTGATCGCGCAGGTGGTCCTTCACCACGAACGCAAGCGTCTCGTCAAGATAGGGATCGGAAAAAAGCATTTCGCCTGCGCGCTCGGGCGTCACGGCGATACCGCTCATGGCGAGATCGATGCGGCCGCTGGAGAGCAACGGTAATAACGCCGTAAGACCTTCCAGTTCGATGAATTCAACCTCGACCCCGAGATCGCGCCCGAGAACTTGAGCCATCTCGACATCGAGCCCGACAAGTTTGCCCTCCCGGTCCGCCAGCACATAGGGAAGGCGATTGGCGACTACACCGACGCGTAGCGCACCCCGCCGCTTGATCCTCTGAACCGTTGAATCTGATTCCCTTATGACCGGATCGCGCAGGTCCGCCTCGTTAATGCGCTGCGTCTCGGCAAGTTGCAGCAGCGGACCCATATTAAAAATGATCTCTTCGCCGCTGAATGTCGGCTTCAACACGGTGCTAAAGACGGCTCGCAGGCCGACAAGGGCTACTGATGACAGAGCCACCGTAACCACGAGATAGCGCGCGATCCGCCGGAGATCGAAGCGCAGGGCGCCAACGATGGCCGCGCTGCCAAGTAGCGCTACCGCAATCGTGTGAAGCGCAGCCAACAGAGCCCCGAAGCGGACATTGACGACGCTGGTAGCCAAAAACAATTGAAAAGTGTCAGCGGGGATGCGAAAAACGTCCAACAAGAACGGCACGGCCGCCGTCGTGCTGCCGAATAATGTTAGGACGCCCATGAGCGCAAGATGCGGATATTGGCGCAACGGCACCGATGCATCGGCAAACCATCCGGCGAATAGAATAAAACTGATCGATAAAAGCTTTCCGCTGTGCGGGAAATTGAACGAAGTCGGCACGATCACATCGGGTAGGCTTTTGGTTGTTTCGTTGACCAGTCCATAGCGCTCGAGCAGACCCTTGCATGCCTGGATAAGAATTGGCAGCACGATGAACAGATCGGCGGCTATAAATGCGGTGATCAGCGCATCGCGGGTCGGCCCGAGCACATCCCTATAGGTGAACGGGGTGAGCGCCGAAACCAATCCAGGCAGCACCCACAAACCCAGGAGCAGAGCGATGGTCATGTAAGTGATCAGATAGATTTGGATACGCGCCACCTGTTCAAGGTTCAATGTCCCGGCCGTATTGGCGGCAATGGCGAAGATGCCGTAAGGCGTCAAGCCGAC
>DASUVS010000440.1:0-8459 GCA_036378835.1 Binatia bacterium
TCGGCACGGCCCAGAAGAGGTTTACCGCACTCAGTTTATACCAGTCATCGCATCACTGCCGTAGTACATTCTAAAACGAACGTGGCAGCGGAATTGCCGAATTGCCGTTCAGAACGGTATGGGGCGTTAAGCCCGAAGGAGCAACGCAGTGCGTGAAGCTTATCGTTTCGCTTGCTTGCGAAAGTGAGTCGGCCGCTACATACGATAGTAGCAAGGGAGTTGGGGCACGATGACACAGCAAAAAGAAGTCGCTGTTTTCGGCGGCGGATGTTTCTGGTGCACTGAAGCGGTATTTGACGAGCTCTGGGGCGTGACTTCGATTGTCTCCGGCTATGCTGGCGGAAACACGAAAAATCCGACTTACGAGCAGGTCTGCGGCGGTCATACCGGACACGCGGAAGTGATCCGAATCGAGTTCGATCCCGGGCAGATCGCTTTCGCGGATCTGCTGACGGTTTTCTTTGCCACTCATGACCCAACGACACTTAATCGGCAGGGCAATGATGTGGGT
The DNA here is from genome assembly GCA_036378835.1 of Binatia bacterium. GTDB lineage: Bacteria > Desulfobacterota > Binatia > UBA9968 > UBA9968 > WHTF01. The sequence goes on from DASUVS010000440.1 coordinate 512, forward strand.
ACGCAGTACCGCTCAGTCATACTTTACGCGGACGAAGAGCAGAAGCGACAGGCGGAAAGCTTTATCAGAGAGCTAGAAGCCGCGGGCACCTTTAGCCGACCGATCGTGACGACTTTGGAACCGCTTACTGAGTTCTATGAAGCTGAAGGATATCACCAGAAGTACTACGCCAATAATCCGTACCAACCCTATTGCCAGGTAATGATCCCTCCGAAACTGAGCAAGCTTCATAAACAATTCGGCGAATTGCTCAAATCGCACAGCAAAGGCGGAAGCTAAACGTTCGAGCTGGAAGGAGTCGCGAGTCGTCATACAGTCGAGCAGTACAGGCGCCACATTCCAGCGCTGTGATTTTCTTCGCGGCAGATCCTCGTGAATCTGGGTCTTGTATCAAACCGCCGTATGTTGATCTTTACGCTTGTCGCTTCGGCGAGGCGTCTTCACTCAGGTGTGGTAAGTTCCAAAATTAAAGCCTACGATTTCGCAGCGATTTGAATCGTGCAGATCGCTTCGTCGCACAGAGGTCATTACAAAGCCATCTCAGCGTGACATTCGTGAATAGACAACGATGATCCTGAAGATGGTTCGAACGCGGCTCTCGCAGAAGCCGGTCTAGCTTGAAACTAACCGAGCGTGCATCGGTGAACTCGGATCTTAAGCTGACAAGAGAATTATGCCGGTCCAAAGCTCAGCAGTAATAATGATCTCCGGGCGAAAGTTTTTCCTCGGCTGCGCTATTGCAGCAGCCATCGCTTTGTTGGTCGGGCGGATTGTTCCGCTGCCGGTATCGCTCTTAGCGGGGGAGGTCTTTGCCACCATTCTAGGCCTATTTTTATTCGGCTCTTTCCGCTATCAAATTCACAAAAACGCAATCACTTACGGAATGGCTTTGATTATCATTGCGACATTTTGCGGTCTAAGCAGCTCACAATGGCATGTCGAGATCGCTCAGCGAGGCTGGGGGGACTGGGCTCAAGAACACCTCTTTTCGTTACATGGCTTGGATGATTTGATCCATGCCGACACGATGTTGTTTATTCTCGGGCTAACGTTTTTTGTCGCGGTGATTGCGCAAACACGTCTGCTCGAAGGTCTGACTTTTTTCTTGCTACGTCGGTATCGTGGCGCGGTCCTCCCGACTGCCTTATCGGTCACCGCAGTTGTCGCCCTCGCCTCGGGCATCCTGGACGGCGTCTCGATGATCGGTTTAACCATTCGAACACTGGTGATCATTTTGCTGCTTGCGGCGGCGCCGACGGCCGCGATTCGTTACGCGGTAATGGTTTGCACTGCGGTTACGACGGTGTGCGGAATCTGGCTAGCCTATGGCGAACCGCCTAACTTAATCATGAAGGCCAATTTACATCCGTACATCGACAACCGCTTCTTTCTGCGCTACTGCGCGCCCATCGCGATTGCCAGCTACTTGGTCATCGCCTGGCAGCTGCGCAGAAGATTGCGCGGCGAGCACGTCAATCTAGAAACTATGGATGTGCTCGACGCTAACGCCCAGGACGTGCGTTTTCTGCAAGCCATGCGGCATGGTGAAGTGTTGACGCCAATTGAATTCGTCGAGAATCATGCGGGCGAATTGGGCGACAAGACCGAGTCAGTGATGGAACGCTTGCGTGAGGGCGAATCAGTAGGCCTCGCTCTGGTTCGTGAAGAGATTACCGAGGTGACGCGCAGGGAGCTCCTCGGTCGTTTTGTCAGCGAAGATCTTGCTGATCCACTCGATCGCCATTATGTACTTCAAGCTGCGGGAGACCAGGCTGGGGCGGTCGCGGCGCAGCGCCAGGTGGACCATACTCTCGCGGCTTCTGCGCGACGGCGCAAAATTGCGCAACGGGTCGGCGCATTGGCTTTGATACCCTTTGTCGGGATGCTGGTTTGGCACGGACTGGATCATCGGGTGCCGCTATTTCTGGCTTCGTTTGCCGGCTTTTTCGTCGCTTTGCTGGGAATTGCAGCCATCCCGAAAATGCGCGCCTTGTCCTTAACTGAAGCCAGACAGGAATATGCTGAATACTATTTTCTCTTCCCGCTTTTTCTCTCCATAACCTTGCTGACTGAGGCAGGCTTTTTCGATCGGATCCAGTATCTGATTCGCCACAGCATTGCGAGTCTTGGTCGATCGCACGTGGCCTTTGCGCAGTTTATCGGAAGCTCTTTCCTGTCAGCCATACTCGACAACAACGTCGTCGCCGATTTCGCCTCGCGCGCACTCCATGGCTTGCCCATTGATGTGATGCACCTGTTTGCTATGGCACAGATAGCCGGCTATGCGCTGGGTGGTTGCTGGACTCACATCGGCTCAGCACAGTCGGTGGTTGCTTATGCCTTCATCCGCCGCGACATCGACGAGGATTATACGCCGGTGCAGTGGATCAAAGAGATGACTCCTATTATTGTCCAACTGCTGTTATTGATTACGGTACTCATCTACGTCGAGGGAGCATTGTTCTCGTAGTTGGGTTATGGAGTCGCGGCTCGGAGACTTTATAGCGATCAGTGCGCGTGACCATGGCTCCCGTTTCACGGAAGCGAACGGGATTCCGATTAAGTCGTACTTAAAGTTTGTAACGGAAGGGTTGAACTGCCTCAAGCAAAAAAGCTGCTATCATTAAGGTCCTTATGGAAACTGATACGCAACAGATCGCGCTTGTGGATCATCATAAGCTCACCCGCTTTGTCGCCACTGCTTTTGAAAGACTAGGCGTGCCATCACCCGACGCCGCAATCGCTGCGGATGTTCTGGTGATGGCTGATCTGCGAGGCGTGGATACGCACGGTGTCATCCGCTTTAACCCAAGAAGCTGGTATGTGAAATGGCTGCGGGAGGGCGAAATGAGCGCGACACCCAAGATTCAGATCGTATCGGAGGCCGGCTCATCCGCTTTGATAGATGGTGGCCGTGGAATCGGCATGGTGATTGGCCATCGCGCGATGGAATTGGCCATCGAAAAAGCCAAACTTTCGGGTGCGGGCATGGTAGGAGTTTGCAACAGCCGGCATTTCGGCATGTCCGCATATTATGCGATGCAAGCCTTACCCTATGACATGATTGGCATCGCGATGACGAATGCAGGGCGTCAAGTGGTGCCGACGTTCGGCAGCGAAGCAAGATTTGGAACAAATCCCATTTGTTTTGCCGCGCCGGCACAAAACGAGCTTCCTTTTGTCATCGACATGGCAACGACCACCGCAGCTGCGGGCAAACTGGAGTTAGCGGTGCGCCGCGGCGCATCGATTCCTCTGGGATGGGCGCTAGACGAGAAAGCTGAACCTACGAGCGATCCGAAGATTGCACAGAGGGCTCGTCGTCTTTTACCTTTGGGCGGCAGCCGCGAAGGCGGCAGTCACAAAGGGTACGGCTTAGCGATTTTGGTTGAGATTCTCTGCGGGGTTTTGACCGGCACGGTGACCGCCCTGAACCAAAATCAGGACCCACGAGGACACTTTTTCGCAGCCATCAAGATTGATTCATTTCGTCCTGTCAGCGAATTCAAGCGCGATATGGACCGTCTAATCCATCAATTGAAGGCGACACAACCCATAGCAGGCCAAGACCGAGTCTACATCGCCGGCGAAATAGAATTCGAGACGGCAAAGCGCAGAGCCCAGGAAGGTATTCCTTTGCTTGGCTCGGTAATCAAGGGTCTGCGTGAAGTCGGCGAACAGCTCGAGATTACCTGTGATCTCGAGTAGCGCTCTTGCCTGACTCGCTCTTTTACATCTAGTAAGAACCGCGGCTGATAATGACTTGCTGAAGCACAATCTCCTTCGTGGGTCTATCGCGAGAATCGCGTCCAACTTTGGCGATTGCATCGAGCACGTCTTGCCCCTTGATAACCTCGCCGAAGACCGTGTGCTTGCCGTCCAGCCACGGTGTCGCTTTATGCGTGATGAAGAATTGGCTCCCATTAGTATTGGGGCCGGCATTGGCCATCGAAAGAATTCCACTTTTGTTGTGCTTAAGTTCCGGGTGGAACTCGTCCTCAAATCGATAACCAGGGCCGCCGGTGCCGTTACCCAATGGATCGCCGCCTTGAATCATGAATCCTGGGATGACGCGGTGAAAGATAGTTCCATTATACAGCGGCCGCTTTACTTTCTCGCCGGTCTTGGGATCCGTCCACTCCTTGGTTCCGCTTGCGAGACCGATAAAATTAGCCACCGTCTTGGGCGCTTTATCTTCGAAGAGCTCAACCACGATATCGCCCATGCTGGTCTTAAACGTTGCGTATACGGGTATTTTCTTATCCGTCGTCTGCGCTGCCATTGTAATTGAACTCCAGGTTATGAGCACCGCGACAATTCGAAAAATTCTCGACATTTTTTGCCTCACGTTGTGATTTTTAAGCGTTCGCGCCCGGCGCGTGCGCCTTGATGCTAGATTCACTGTAGAAGTATTGGGTCAGCAATCTAAGCAATTCATGGCTCAGCGTCAAGCAATTACGAGGTAAGTCATGACGTGCAATTTTCGGCCTCGAATCGCTTGAACGGCCCGCCGTTGGGGTTATTATCCAGATCGCAATTCTACGTTCAGTGTTTTGACAATGATATTTCGGGATGGTATAGCAAATTTGCTCTTAACAGGGACTCATTATTATGGCGTGGTTTGATCGAAACCCCGGTGGAAAGAAAATTTCAGACGGAGAGGCGGAGAATGCTTCCATGCCAACGCCATCCACTTTAGAACCCGACCCGCCGCCGGTGGCGGTCACGCCCAAAAGCAAAATCGAAAGTGCCGTTAGCCCTTCCGAACCGCGATTGGTCGGTCACCTTCATAAAGGAAGTCGGATCACGGGTCAGCTTTCTTTTGAAGGGTCGGTGCGCATCGATGGAAGCGTTGAAGGAGAGATCCGCTGTCTCGAGACATTGACGATCGGCGAAGGTGCTGAAGTGCGGGCGAGAATATCAAGTCGAGTCGTCATCGTCCGTGGAAAAGTAGAAGGCAATGTAACAGCCAAAGATAAAGTCGAGTTGCTGGCGCCGGGTCGGCTGTTTGGCAATGTCTCGACCCCCCGTCTAATCATCACAGAGGGTGTGGTGTTCGACGGCGACTGCTCTATGGGAGCGGCAAAAGAAGGTGGAGTCGTGGGTTCTAGAACCTTAAATGCTGAAAAAGTTGCGGTAGCTCAGTCATCGAAACTACAGCCCGATTCCAATAAGTAAACCTCGCTAGTAGCCGTTTGTCCCATCCGGTTTTTTACGTTCAGACATAGACGGATCGTCGCAAACTCTGGCTGGTTCGACTCAGCCTGGGCATGGACTAACCGGACCGGGTCGCCGAGGTAGACGCGAGATTTAGGGATTGTCATGATCGCATTAAATATTTCTGTACTTTGGCAAATTTTATTGTTTCTGGGGCTTTGGCTGATCGTCAGCAAGGTCCTGTTTCGGCCCTATATGACCGTGTTGGAACAGCGAGAGCAGAAAACTACGGGCGCAGATGATAGTTCTGAGCACCTGGAACAGCAGGCAGAGCGCCTGCGTGCGCAGTACGAAGAAACCATAGTCAACGCGGCTGCCGCGGGAAACGCAAGCAAGAATGCAATTGTTCAACAAGCCCGCCAGCAGAGGGAGGCCCTCTTGACTTCCGCGCGGGAAGAAGCCGCTGGTATTCTGGAGAGAGTACGCCAAGAGGTTCAAAGTCAGTTAGCCCAAGAACATGAATTGGCAGTTCGAGAGGCTGATGCGGTTGCGCAAGATATGGTCAGCAAGATCCTCGGCAGGAGAGTGGGATGAATCCGCGCGCATGGTTTCTCGTTGCTGAAGCCTGGGCTGCCGGTGGCGGTGAGCATCACCCCCCGGAAATATCCGGCATCATTTTTCCTCTTCTGAATTTTCTGATTTATGCCGGGATCATTTATTATTTCGCATTCCCACTCATTCGTAGCTTTCTGAAAGCTAGGCACGATGAGGTTCTGGCCACAGTCACGGAAGCCGCGGCACGGAAGCGGAGCGCCGAAGCTCTAGTCGCAGATTATGAAAGCCGTCTAGCTAATATCGACCAGGAGATTGACTCGATCCAGGCCTCGCTGAAAGCCGAAGGCGAACGAGATAAGGCGCGCCTACTTAGAGAAGCCGAAGGTCTCGCTACAAAGATTAAAAGCGATGCTCAGCTTCTCGCCGACCAGGAGGTCAAGGCTGCCAAGCACCAAGTGCTTCTCGAATTAGCCGAAAGAGCCAAAGTCAGCGCCAGCGATCTGATCCGGCGCCATTTGTCGCGAGCGGACCAAGGCAGATTAGTCGAAGAGTTTATCGATGACCTCGGGCAGATTAGATGATCGAAGATAGCTTAAGTCGCAGATACTCCAAGGCGCTCTTTGAGCTGGCTCGAGAGTCCGGGCAGGAAGAGAGCATTGCCGAGCAACTAGAGCGGTTTTCATCCACATCCACTGAGTCGCGTCTCGGTGCTGTGTTGAGCAATCCGGGCTTCGCTCTGGACAGTCGAAAGAAAATCCTGCTGGAAGTGGCTAAGAGCCTACAGCTCTCTTCTATAACAGAACATTTTCTATCGCTCCTGCTCGACCGCGATCGCCTGGCGTTTATTCCTTCGATTATCGCCAGCTATCGGCATCTTCTGAATCAGCTTAAGGGACGTGTCGATGCCAAGGTAACCGCCGCCGAACCTCTGGGAGCGATCGCGATCGAGCGTCTGCGTGACTCTTTGCGCCGGCTTTCCGGAAAAGATGTGATCCTCCAAGAGGAAGCCAATCCCGAGCTAATCGGCGGCCTAGTAGTCGAGTTTCAGGGCAAAATTTACGACGGAAGTGTGCGCACGCAGCTCGAAACGATGAAGCAACGCATCGCGCGCGGTTTTTGAAGGAGTTTAAATGGAAATCGGAACAGCGGAGATCAGCCGAATTATAAAAGAGCAGATTCGTGACTATGAAAAAACGGTTGAGGTCCAAGAGATCGGCACCGTGCTTTCGACCGGCGATGGTATCGCCCGCATTTACGGACTCGATCGCGTCGCTGCCGGTGAGTTACTCGAGTTCCCGCATAATATATTCGGCTTGACCCTTAACCTGGAAGAAGACAACGTCGGCGCCGCCTTGTTCGGCGAGACTCACATGATCCGAGAAGGTGATACTGTCAAACGCACCGGCCGTATCGCCGAAGTACCGGTGGGCAAAGCGTTGGTCGGGCGGGTGGTCAATGCACTGGGCGAAGCGATTGACGGTCGCGGCCCGATCGAGACCAGTGATCGTAGACGGATCGAGATCAAAGCTCCCGGGATTGTTGCACGCCAGCCGGTGAAGGAACCGCTGCAGACTGGCTTAAAGGCTATTGACGCGATGATACCCATCGGCAGGGGTCAGCGCGAGCTGATCATCGGTGACCGCCAAACCGGCAAGACCGCGGTTGCCGTCGACACGATCATTAATCAAAAGGGCGGCAACGTCATCTGTATCTACGTTGCCATAGGTCAGAAGCGCTCCACGGTGGCTCAGGTCGTGGACAGGCTGCGCGAGGCGGGCGCTATGGACTACAGCATTGTGGTCGCCGCTACCGCTTCAGACTCGGCGCCGCTTCAGTACATTGCTCCCTACAGCGGCTGTACTATAGGCGAATATATTCGCGATAATGGCGGCCACGCGCTAGTGATTTACGACGATCTGTCGAAACACGCCGTGGCCTATCGGCAGCTCTCTTTGCTATTGCGCCGGCCGCCCGGACGTGAAGCCTATCCCGGCGACGTTTTCTATCTGCACTCTCGGTTGTTGGAACGTGCCGCAAAGATGAGCGACGCCATGGGTGGCGGCTCATTAACGGCCCTACCGATTATTGAAACCCAAGCGGGCGACGTTTCGGCATACATCCCAACCAACGTTATTTCCATCACCGACGGCCAGATCTTTCTGGAAAGCGATCTTTTTTATTCGGGCGTTCGACCAGCGATCAACGTGGGAATTTCCGTATCGCGGGTCGGTGGTAA
>DASUVS010000441.1:0-5929 GCA_036378835.1 Binatia bacterium
TGACCGACGAAATCGGCGGTCGGGTCGGCAGCCTTTAGTCCGGCGAATGAATAGAGTTCTTGCCGTACGCGTTCGAAACCGGCATCCACAGCGACCTGCTCTTCACCGGCGATTAGCGCATCGAGCAAACCGACTTGCTTCCGGCTAAATCTCAATTGATCGCCATGCATGCTGCCCAGGCCGGCCAGCAGCCGGTATTTCTCCAGCCAATCTTCCGGCAATATGCCAAGGGTGCCGTCATCGAGCCGGACGGTCTCTTCGCCACGCTTTATCGCGCGCAGCAGTTTCGGCAGCGCCAGTTTGACTTGATCAAATTGAGCGCCGCCCTCGAGCTCAAACCAATCAACTCCTGATTTGACACTGAGACGCAGGGCGCTCGCTGGGCGATAAACTTTTCCCTCGGCTTCCACTCGCCAACCCTCGCCGCTTAGCGCGCGCACCACATCCGGAAGGCGATCCGGCGAGAATTCAAATTCGCTATCGGATCCGGGCCAATGCGGCCGGCGGAAGCCAAGCTCTTTCAAGCGGTTGACCGCCGCATCTTCCACCGCAAAATCGCGCTTGATCAAGCGGCGACGACTTTGTTGATGGATCGCCTGTCCGGGGTATCGGTGCGGCACCAGGGTACCGTCATATTCGAAAGAGAGATTGCCGAGCAGACGAGTATTTACCAACTTGCGCTCACTCCTAGAGCTTATCGTCAGAGCCGGATTGGGGCGGCAAGTGATTTCTTCGAAGCTAAACTCCTGCGGCAATTTAAGCCGCGGACGATGCGGCATGCGCAGGATCTCATTGACGAATTCATCGCCTTCTGTCTTGAGCACAGACATGGGTCCGTGATCTCGCAGAAGCGCCATCCAGCTAAACGCGCCAAAATCACGCAGACGAGCGATGCGGCCGTCATGAACGAGCAGACCGCCGGCAACGATGAGCTGCGGACGTTTGAGGTCCAGTTCTACTTCGCCGCGCCTTAACACGCCGCGCACAGAATACGCTTCTGAGGAGTCATCGATGGTCATTTCCACGCCGAACTCCCAAAGATCGCCTCCGTCCCACAGCAATGGCTGCGGATCCGGATCAGCCGTGAAACCGAGTATGCATCGCTCTGTGGCGCACATCAGCGGCAACAGCAGATCCCATGAAGGTTCGGCTAGACTGAAGGTTGACTGAACTGAATCGTAGTACGGAGAATAACCGTAATTGCTTTCTTCGCGCGCCCCAGCCAATAGCGCCAGAATCCGTCTATCGGCCGGATCAGGGAGAGCAGGGATCTCGTTGAGGCGGATTTTTTGGCTCTTGAGCTTACCCCAACTGCCATCGGCTTTCCGGCTGCGTTGCGCGACCTGGATCGTCAACCGCTCGCTGTCGACGCAACCTTCCATCTCGATGGCATAGACGAAATAGCGCTCCGGAGCGGCATCCAGATTGAAGCGGCGATCCTGTGCCGCCATAGACCCGCTGAGCTGCTGGAGTTGCTCTTTCCAACTTACCTTAGTTGAACGCGCAGTCCGGCCCCGCTCGGATTGATGATAATTGAACAAACCCGGTATTTCTTCTCTGATTTCATTGGGAGCGGGATCACCTAAACCGTCGAGAAAGCCGTTTTGCTCGGCTGCCAAAAATACCGCCCATAGGTGTTTGCAAGTGACGAGCTCGCGGTCATAGAGAGGGCAGCTGCACGAGACTTGGAAAAAATCCCGCGCCCGGACGATGATGACTTCGTATCGTCGCGTTCCTTGGACCGTCGCCGCCACGCGCCAGGCGCTTCCTTCGATGATGTTGACGGCGCCGTCGAAGTAATACCGTTCGCCGCGCTCGCGAAACGTCCGACTGACACAGCCCGATACCGCTGATGTTAAGGATTTTAAGGAGCTTTTCACAATTGCTTATCGACTTACGGCCCTGCTAAAAAGCTAATCACGCTTGGGGCGCCGGCTTGGTCGTGAGAGAGTTGCTTGACCGCAGCTGTTATATTCTCTTTGGACAACGATCTTCTGCTGTACCGGCAGTACGAATGTTTCTTCGCTACACCGCTCGAACCAATTGTCGAAACCCGCGCTGATATTACGAGGTCACGCGTACAGGCAAACTGACAGTCTAACAGCCGGAAGCACGCAACCACAACTCCCCATTATCAGCGAATGGCCACTGCACCGGATCGGGCGAGCAATCCTTGGGACCGCCGCGGCACCGGATTCTTTATTTTCCTTGATGCCGCACCAGCATGCGCTGCTGGCTCAAGCAGCTTTGTCCTGCGCAGGACAGCTGACATCTGGCGATGATGAACTGAACGAGGATTGCCTATGAGCTTCGGATTGCCTCACAGGCGCGCGGCAGGGCGTAAATGCTGTAGCGATTACTAGGAAGCGGCAGCTGCTCGCAAGCGGCGTGTCAACGCTCTGACAGAACCGATTTCACAAAGCCGCTTTGATCGAGCTCTCGGATGAGACGGCTATCGGAAAAGTCTTCCGGCTTTGCGCCCTTGGCCTTGGGATTTTGTTTCTCCAGCCCCTGAAGCAAACTGGCGATGCCGCTGATCGATGGATACGGCGGAATCGCGAAGTTGGATTTCACCACGGCGTTATAACTCTCTTCGAGGAGTTCCCGGTCGTCCGTTCTGAAATACTTACCCATTGCCTTGAGAGCAAAGTTCTTGTCCTTCTGCGCTCGCGCCGCTCCTTCGATGTATGCCCGCAAAAACCGTCTCACCACATCTTCGTTGGTTTTCAAATAACGCCGTGTCGTCACCACGCCGTTGATGTGATATTCCGCATCCAGCTTGGACATATCCAAGAGCTCTTTAAGCTTGACCCTGCGTGCCTGCAACGTCGCGGGAGGGCTGATTGCCGCGGCATGGACCTTTCCTGCCGCCATCGCCGTCACCGTTTCTGCCGGTCCTCCTGTCTGGACCATAGTAATGTCGCGCTCGGGTTCGATTCCATAGGCGCGCAGGGCAAATCTGGAAGCGAGGTCGGAAAGTGTTCCGAAGCGGGTTGCGCCAAAAACCTTGCCCCTGAGATCCTCCATCTTATCGATACCCGGCCGGGCGAAGATCGAAAATAAAAACTTACGCACGATCGTGGCGATAATCACAGTGTCGGCACCGGAGAAGTTCGCTTGGATGGAGGCGGCGCCGCCCAGCTGGATAATCGGCAACTCACCGGAGAGCATTGCCTGAAGAGCCAGCGAACTGCCGGGAATGCTGATGGTCTCGGCGTCCAAGCCGTGCTTCTCATAATAGTTTCCTTCCTTGGCAAGCCACATGGTCATCTGCGTCGCGGACGCCGAGCCTCCGCCCAACCTTATCTTGTCGAGCTTCTTTTCCTGCGCCGCGCCGGCGCAGGACAGGACTAAGGTGAGGAATACGGCACAAGGCAAAATCAGGCCACTATGGTTCATACTGGTTCTCCTTTTAGCAGCTCCGTGTCGTGCCAAAATAGAGAGCCAACTGCCTAGGTGTCAAGCGATCGAGCCGGGTCGGTGATGCTCAGCAGGACAAGGCTATGAGACCCGGTGATGTTTCCGTAAGAGGGCTTTTAAGCTTGCGGCGTTTTTTAGCGCATGGCCATGCAAATCATTGTTGAAATAAACGTAAGCGTCCAGTCCGGATTCTAGATAGCTTCCGATTTCTCGGGCGTAAACAGCAAGGGCTGCATCATCGTAATTGCCGTCGTAGCGGCCCCCGTGAAAGCGGATGTAAACCCAATCGGCGGTGATCTCTCGGGGATGCTCGGGGATCATGTCGTGGATGCACAAGGCGGCGCGGTAACGACGTAGGATATCGTACACTTCTTTTATCAACCAGCGTGGATCGCGAAACTCCACGGTCCAGCGATGTCTCCGCGGCGCGGCGGCAAGAAAGTCTCGCAAGCGTTCTACATTGACATCCCATTTGGGCGGCAGCTGGACGAGAATCGGAGCCAAGTGATCTGCGAGGCGCTCGGCGCGCTCGGTGAAGCGCGGGATGGTGTCCTCGGCATTTTTTAGTTTCATCACGTGTGAGCCGTAGCGGCTGAATTTAACGGCAAAACAAAATCCCTTCGGAGCGCTGGCTCTCCAGGCATCGAAGTATGATTCCGGCGGCAGCCGATAAAAGGTGTTGTTGAGCTCAACTGTGTCGAAGCGCGACGCATAATAAGTAAACCATTGCTTGGAAGAAAGATTCTCAGGGTAGAAGATTCCTTTCCAGTGTTTGTAATGAAACCCGGAAGTGCCTATGCGGCAGTGCCCGGGAGGCCTATCGGTGTGTAATCGGCTTGAGGTGAGGTTTGTCATCTAGATCGATGCGCCAGCGACCGCGACTCTCCAATGAGCGTAACCTTCGCAACTGGCGAGTCAACAGCGAACTTCCGAGGTTGATCACGTTGGCGGGTAAACAACGCCGGAGCCGGGACCGAGCGGAATTCCTAGAAGCAGCCAGATAATCAGCAAGAGCGTCCAGCCCAGCGCGAAGCTGACCGAATAAGGCAGCATCAGTGTCAGCAGAGTTCCAAGCCCGATGGATGGCTGGTACTTTTGGGCAAACGCGATAATCAACGGCATGTACGGCATGAGAGGCGTGATGATATTGGTAAAAGAATCGCCGATTCGATAAGCCCCTTGGGTCAACTCAGGCGAGAAACCCACAATCATCAGCATCGGCACGAACACCGGTCCGACAACCGCCCACTTTGCCGATGCGCTGGCAACGAACAGATCGATAGCCGCGCAGACAAAGACAAACAAAATGATCAGCGGAATCCCGGACAGTCCGGATGCGCGCAACAGGTCAGCGCCGCTGACCGCCATTATCAAACCGAGATTGGACCAGCCGAAGTAGGCGACGAATTGGCTTGCCGCAAACGCCAGCGCGATATAGCCCCCCATGGTTCCAAGCGTCTCTTCGATCATGCGGGCGGCATCGTGGTTGCTGGTGATCGTCTTTGCCGCCAATCCGTAGGCCAGCCCCGGTAGCAAGAAGCCGAGCGCCATCAAAACCACCATGCCCTGAAACAATGGATCGAGAGTGCCCTTGGCATCGCGCAGTAGCGCATTCTCGGGCGCTACCAGGAACAGCAGTAGAATTAGCTCGATAGCGAAAGTGAGCGCCGCAGCTTTCAAGCCGAGCTTTTCTTTGATCGCCAGGCTTGGCGCGCCGGGCTCCGTTTGCGTTGTATACGAACCCAGTCTTGGCTCGATAATCCAGTTGGTGACGATCGCTCCGATGATCGTCAGCAAGAAAGTGGAGCCAATCATCAAATAGTAATTTGCCGTAGCCGGAACCACGTACTTTGGATCGTAAAGCCTGGCTGCCTCCTGGGTGAGACCGGCCAGGAGGGGATCGAGCGGCGTGAGAAACAGGTTGGCGCTGAAGCCTCCGGATACACCGGCAAAGGCGGCAGCCAACCCGGCTATAGGATGGCGGCCGACTTGGGCGAACAGCACCGCGCCAAGCGGTATCAAGATGACGTATCCCGCATCCACCGTCAGACTGGCGTTGACACCGGCGAACACCAACGCGCCGGTGATCAGCCACGACGGCACACTTCTGACGAAGCCTTTGAGGGCCGCGGAAAAAAGCCCGCTCCGCTCCGCCACGCCGACACCGATCATCGCCACCAGCACCGTGCCTAATGGAGCAAAGCCGGTAAAGTTACTTACCGCCTTGGTAATGATGTTCTGGATACCTTGGCGATCAAGCAGATTAACGGCGGCGATCCGTTTTCCTGTCACGGGATGGAGCACGGCGACTCCCAGAGCATGGGCGAGGGATGAAAAAATTAGAACTACAAGGGAAAAGAGTAGAAATAAAGTGAACGGATGCGGCAGCCGGTTACCCCAGCGCTCGATCCCATCGAGCAAACCTGCAGTAAAGTTTCTCGGACGCGGTTTCGTCGCCATCGCCCTTGAATAATACTGTCGGCGTAAATCAGTCAAGCAGACGCCTCCG
>DASUVS010000442.1:0-4364 GCA_036378835.1 Binatia bacterium
CCAATCTCTAAACAAACCTTCAGAAGTCGTGGCTTCATTTTTTCACCTTTCAACATAGAACGTATTTAAACTAGACCTTCAGCTAGAGCTTTCCAACAAACGCACCCCGCGCGTCAAAATCCAGGAGTGATTTCAAAAGACAAGACTTAGAGCTTCTGCCTTGTGATCGTACCCTGGCTCATCAGGAACCCGTTATTCTGCGATCCTGCGCATCAATATTAATTGCGCTGAGTGTCATTAGTTAGCGCAGGCATCATCCCTGATAAATGAGCCCTGCTGAAGAAACGACCCCGAACCGACAACAGCTTCGTGAGACTCACTATCCAAAATGATTCGACAAGCGCAGGGCGAGCGCCACCAGCGTTCGCACGGGATTGGCTGCCGAACTGAATGGCATCACCGACATATCGCAGACATAAAGATGCTGTGTGCCGACAACTCGCAAATCCACGTCCACAACTGATTGCGACTCGATGGGTCCGTCATACCTCGTTCGGTGCGGCATGCGCAGGCTACCGGCCGCGTGGTGCACCGTACCCCAGCCGAATCCCTTGCCGTCCATGCCATACCAGCTCTCGTTTTCCGGCCGGGCTTCCTGACCGTCTTTCTGAAATTGCGAAAAAATCTGATACGTCACCTGATTGAGGACCGCAAATATTTCATCGTAGCTCTTCTGCCAACCGGCAACCGCTGGAAAACGCGATTGCGCCAGGTACTCCATCCATTTCAGGTTTCGGAAATTTACTTCGGGCACATACCCGAACGGCGGAGCCGGCAGAACTTCGTTGGTGTTATCCAGACAGTTGCCGAAGCTGAACTTGATATCCATTCTCGACGCGCCGCTGTTACTGTTAGGCGTTGAGTCGCCCGAATCCCTCTCGTTGGGATCATTCTCGCGGAGGTGCCAGTATTCGTGGTTGATGTTCATCTCGACATTGAACGGATACCGAATCCGGTTTTGCGAGTCGCGCAACCCGCGCGAATAGAAAATGATTTTCGCATGCGAATGCTTCGGGATCGACACATTGCCGATGTTGGTGACGAACGTGGTAATCTCATTGCTGGTGGGGTGGTCCGTGAGGCCACGTCCAACCAGATTTTTCACGCCATCCGGCAGCCAGGGGAAAAGGCTCGAGCGGCGCAACAGCTTTGGACTCTCGATCGAGCCGCCGGCCAGCACCACGGTTCCGGCATTGAAATTTCGTATTTGGCCGGTCAGGGTATTCCGCGTTACAAGCTCGAAGCGATTGCCATCGGCATTCTGCACATCCTCGACGAAATGATTCAGTAGAAGCTGGAGGCCCGGACCATCGCCGTGATTGACACCCGGCGTGAGCCCCGCTTGATTGATGAGCAGCTCGGCGGTGTTGAACACGCCGGTCGGTTCGGTAAAAAATTGATCGCTCGGGACGCCTTCCGACGTCAGGTACGGCTGATGCAGAGCGCGGGGCGTTTCCTGAATCGAGAAGTCCTGCGCTAACGAGCTCTGCCGCAGCTTGCTGACGACTGCCTGCGCTGTGGCACCCATCGATCGCGACTCGTTCATCGTCTCGCCCGCTCTCGCGAGCAGACCGCTCTGCAGATCCTGCCTTACGCGCTCAGGGAAGAACTCGAGCTCCCATCCCTGAATCGACGGGATCAAGCCGGACCAGAAAAGCGAACGGCCGCCAAAATTGAGTTGCGGTTGCTCGCCGATGTAGTTCTGTGAATGTTCGTTTCCGGACTGCCAGAAGGTGCCGCAGCCGAAGTGCTTGGCTAGACTCGCGTTGGGAAAACGACAGACATTGTAAACGTGGGTTGGATACAGGAATGATCCCGCTTCCAAAACCAGGATTCGTTTCTGCTTACCCACTCGTTCTGCGAGATCATCCGCCAGCACGCCGCCGCCGATTCCCGAGCCGATGATAATGATGTCGAAGTCGGATCGGTATCCCAGGTATTGCAGAAAGAGCCTCTCCTGTGCGGCACCATTTTCAGAAACGAAATTTACGTAGGTCGATGAATTGAAGCTCATCGCAACTCCTCAAAGAAATAATCGGACTACACTTCACCCGAACCGATCTTAATCGAAGTTTTGCTAACCGAAAAGAGTGTGAACCTTTCAAAAGAACAAATCGACATGAAAATTTTTTTTACTAGAATTAGCATCCTTGTCTGCAGCTGAAGCGAAATTATTGATTCTAGTGAACGCAAACTGGCCCGACAGATCATCGCCGAGAACTTCCTCGGCCGTCAGCGCCCGTAGCGCCAGCACAGAGGAAATCACTAGTTGAGGAGCTCGCCCGCGCCATGGAGATGGTTGAGACGCAGAACCACAACCCGACCACTATGGGAGTCCGCTACAACAATTTGAAATGTGAAGTGAGGGAGGAATTATGGCTCAGTAGAAATGCCGAATGCTTCGCCACATTCGCGGCGACCCTGAACGCGCTCGGTCAACTAACTCGCAACCGTTTGCTGGCCCTGTTCTCAACCCAGTTTTTTGCCGCTTCCAGTCCGGCGTTTTCTGCGTCCTCATAGCGTGAGAATGGTTCAAGGCAATCCTGGATCGAATGCAGCTGGCGCGGGAGGGCTTTGCTCTGCGCCCAGCTAATCGAAGCAACGCATTTCCACTTTCCCGTCTCGTCATCGTACATGGGCGTACTGACGATTGTATGGTGGTGATAAATCAGGAGAGCCATGGAAAGGTCCCCCTAAGTCCCGGCCGTAGCTAGGCCGGTCGGTCAAAATGCAACCGAAAAGCGGAGCGAAAATTATGCTCAGATGGTAGCCTAAAGGAGCTTAAAAGAAAATAGAAGGAATGTTAACGCAGATCGAATAATGCGTCTTAACCGAGCCGCCTCCGCTTGCTGGTCTTTTTCTTTTTTTCTTGAGCTGCGGCGTTTCTATCGCCGATCTCACGGCGAAGCTTCTCAAGCTCTAATTTGTTTTTCTCCAGTTCAACACTGGCGTCGACACTCTCGCGACGTTCTTTCCGCCATGTCATAACAATCGTAACCAGGAATCCAAAAAACGCCGTAATACATATTACTAATGACGCGAAAAGGATGAATTCTTCGCTTCGTAGTAGGCCAGGCCAGGCGTTCGTCCATGCCGCGAATCCTAATAAGAACGTCACTAGCAGTGACGCGACAGAAATCCACCCGAGCCAACGACGGATCGTTTTTATTTGTTCAAAAGGAAGAGGCATCGCTTTTTACTCCCGATTCCGTTTCGCAAGATGCAGGTTGTGCGACGCTACAGTTAACGGCACCCAAGCTCTTTTTCCATAGCTCGGTATCGTTGTTCCAAAGAATCTCGCGCGCGCTGCAATGCAAGATTTTGTCGCTCCAACCAGTCCTTAAGTGGATTCATTCGCGGCTCCCAAGGACAGCATACAATGAAGAAATACCCGAAATTGCGGAATTTCGGGACTTCTGAAATCGGAATAGAATCTACGGTAAGCAGTACGAGTTCGTCTATTGCAAGCAATTCATCAGTGCTCGCGTCGCGCTTAAACTTAGGATGGTCCGGATATCTGTTATTGTAATGCATCTCAAGTCGATCAATCACTTTTGTGAACTGGGAGAGATCAAAGCCAGGTTTTAGAGAACAAGCTTTAGCAGCCAACTTGGTAATGCCGTGGCTATACTCTTTTCGTACATCGATCGTTGGATCGACGAATAACAGGAATGCTTTTAAGTACTTCTCTACAGCTTCAGCCCCAAGATAAAGACCAGAAAATAGACCGTTTAGCAAACAACAGCGACATGCCGCATAATCCTCTGTCGCCGCAATTACGAACTCGACGGCCTTAATATGTTGTGTGCTAAATTCTTGAAGTTCCACAAAATTCATCCCTTCCTTTTAGCACAAGGCTCGTCCACTTCCCAGATTGGCTGACTGATTCTCGAGTGCAGGATGGAACAGAAACCAAGTATCGGACGCATAGTGGTCTATAACAATCCTGCACTGAGGACGGGACGTCCCCGCCAACACAGTCCCCGACATGGAGAAAATCGCCAAATGCGAATCTGGCGGAACTCACTACAGGCAAGACGGAAGGCTCGTTAAGAACGTCAATAAGAATGGGACCATGGAGTTCGGAAACTTCCAGATCAATCAGCTGGCGAAGCGAAAAGTCGCTTCCATTGTCTACAACATCAATCTTCCGGAAGAAAACGATGTCTTTGCGAACTGGCTCTATGACACATCTGGTACAGGAGATTGTCACAGCTAGAAACATGTTGGTCTATATAATGCAATTCACAACCGAGTCGCGCATCGACGCCAGGCTGTTTGTCGTTGACATTTTGAGAGCTCATCGACTATTGAGGATCTCACGGAGGAAAGCGTTCGGATCGCCCTTTGTACGTTAAGTCGCG
>DASUVS010000443.1:0-3186 GCA_036378835.1 Binatia bacterium
AAACGTTTCGGGTTTGTGCCGCGGGTTCATCTTACGCCGGTCACCAATCCGGATTCTTTGCTCAGGTTCTTGACCGAAGCGAAAGTCGGCCGCATCGATGCCGATTTGCTGTA
The DNA here is from genome assembly GCA_036378835.1 of Binatia bacterium. Lineage (GTDB taxonomy): Bacteria > Desulfobacterota > Binatia > UBA9968 > UBA9968 > WHTF01. The sequence goes on from DASUVS010000443.1 coordinate 114, forward strand.
TGCCGGCGCGGCGGATATCGCCGGCCGACCCGATCGGCTGGCGCTGTTCGAGGATATCGAGGCGCCGCTGGTTAAAATTTTCAGCCCGAAATTCAAAGGCCTCGAAGGGGTTCTTCGCAATGTGGCCCCATGGAAGCGGCCGTTTTCGGTTGACGTGACCACGTTGGCCTCGGGCATCATTTACAACACTAAGAAGATCAATGCCAACGACCTGCCCAAGACCTATGAGGAGTTTGCCGAAGGCAAAGGTTTTGCCGATCCGAAATGGAAAGGCAATTTTGCCATTAACACGATCGGTCCAGCCAGCCCGCTTACGGATATGGGCGTCGGCGGTCACTGGGACATAGAAAAGCAAAAGAAGGTGCTGCAAATGCTGCTCGCCAACAAGCCGCTGATCAAGAGAAGCAGCGGTGATGTGCGGACGGCCGTGGCGTTAGGCGAAGTCGCTGCGGCTACTGGAAATATTGGCGGAACCGAAGGTCTGCGCAAGGAGGGCTACCCGATACAATCCAGGCTCTTCGAAGACGTGATGGCGATCGGCTCGATCGGCCTTACCATTCCCAAAGGCGCCAAGAGCCCCAATCTGGCGCTACTCTATCTGGCCTTCATTCTCGAGGATGGCTTGCCCATCGTCGAACGGGTCAATGGCGAGGGCACGTTTGTCGATCCCAGATCGCAGCTCGCCAAATCACTGAAGGCCCTGCCCAAAGCCAAAATATTGGAATGGAGTCCCGAAGAGGTGCTCGCCGGCCAACGCGATAAGATCAGAAAGGCACTGCAACCGTTGATGCCCTAGGGAAGTCGTCGTCGATGTTAAAGGTAGAAGGACTGACACGAACTTTCGTTACTGGTGATGGCCAGGTGCAGGCCGTGCATGATGTCAGTTTCGCCGTCGAAAAAGGGGAATTCTTTTCGCTGCTGGGACCCTCCGGCTGCGGTAAGACAACCACTCTTAGGTGTATCGCCGGACTGGAGACGCCGGATTCCGGAGAAATCTGGATCGACGATAAGCCGGTATTTTCCAGTAAGAAGGGCATCGTGGTGCCGGTGCACGAGCGCGAAATCGGCATGGTGTTTCAGTCCTATGCGGTGTGGCCGCATATGACGGTTGGGCAGAATGTCGGCTATCCACTGGTTCACGGCCGGCGCAAGCTGCCGAGGACTGAGACAAAAAAGAAGGTCAAGGAGATTCTGCATCTGGTTCAACTCGATGATCTGGAAGCGCGGCCTTCCTCGTTGCTGAGCGGGGGACAGCAGCAGCGTGTCGCGGTAGCGCGCGCCTTGGTGGCGGAGCCGCAACTTCTTCTCATGGATGAGCCGTTGAGTAATCTGGACGCCAAGCTTCGGGTGGAGATGCGTCACGAGCTCCGCGATCTATTCGAAAGATTGAAGCTGACCGCTTTGTACGTGACTCATGATCAGGAGGAAGCTCTGGTGTTGTCGCACCGCATGGCGGTGATGCACGGTGGCCGGGTTGTACAAGTCGGTCCGCCCATGGACATCTACAAGGAGCCGGTCAATCTATTCGTCGCCGGCTTCGTCGGCACGACCAACCTGCTAGAGGGCCGGGTCGTAGATAACGAGACTGCCGGCGCGCGGGGGCTCGTAGAAACCGCGGTGGGAAAGCTGCGCTGCGCATTGCCGCAACAGGTCGTCCAAGGGCAAAGGGTCTCGCTGATGTTTCGTCCCGAGGCGGTATCGATCCATACAGCGGCGTGCAGGTCGACAGTCAATGTGTTGCCGGGTCAAGTGCGCGCGGTTGTGTTTACCGGTAATCGTATCGAGTACGACATCGACGTCGGAGAGTATCACGTGCGCGCCGACACCAACCCATACGTTGCGCCGCTGGAAAGAGGACAAAGCGTTTGGCTTGAGATGCCGGCCGATAGAATCAGAGTGTTGGCGGCGTGACGGATTTGCCGGAGCAGCGCCGAAGAAAGGTGGAGGAAATATGAATTTTGTCGATTTGACAATGCCGTTGAACCATCGATGGATGCCCGATGAGGGTCTGCCGACGGCGATCAAATTTTTTTTGGGGCCCAAGAACCATCAAGAAAAAGGCATGGTTGTGGGGAGCGATTCGGGAACAAGCCTGGCGTTGCCGGCGCTGTTCGCCGATTTCCGCAAGACGACCCGGCTCGATCAGGTGCCGGTCGAAAAGTTGTTCTTGCGGCCGGCGGCGATTGCCACCATCAACAAGGGCGCTGGAGAGGAAATAAGCAAGTCTGAGGCGCAGCAGGCGTTGGGTGCCGCCCGTCCGGCTAAAGGGGATGCGCTTCTGATCGTCACCGGTTGGGGCGACAAGCCGCGCCATCAGGCGGCGGGAAACGAATACGTCCTGAGCAGCCCGCATTTCTCTCGCGAAGCGGCGCAATATCTGGCGCAAGCGATGCGCGACAACGACAATGACTTGCTGTTAGTCGATACGGCAGTGCTCGGACTGCCGCAAAGCTATATCATCCCCGAATGGTTCTCGATGCTGCCGTCGCCGGCCGCCGAGTCGGCCGAGGCGCGCATGTATTTGCATCTCTATGACGGCGAGAAGGCCAAAAAGGATTTCGCCGTAGACATGGAATTTGCCCGAATGGGCATCATGACCGTGCGCAAGCTGATCGGCTGTGGCCAGATCAAAAGCCGGCGGATCAAAATGATTGTGTCGCCATTGAACGTTGTCCGGGGCGTAGGCTCGACGTGCCGAGTCGTAGCGGTGGAGGAATGACCATGAAAATGATCGATTTAACCATGCCGATTTGGGAAGGCGCGGGATACGGAGAAATTTTGCCGTTTACGAATTCCTCCGTGAGGTTGTGGGAGTACATGTATTACGACAAGCACGGCCTGAGGATGACGCGAATGAAACTCGATGGCGAAACCGGCAGTCCGTTCATGGTGCCGCATCAGCGTATGCCGTTTGATCCGACACCTTTGCAGCCGGACCCGAAGTTTTCATGGACCTTGGACCAGATCCCGCTCGATCGACTAATCCTTAGAGAGACGGTGATCCTGGACATCAGGGCTCCGGAACAGCACGAGATCACCGTCGAGGAGATGGACAAGGCGATGAAAGGCGCCG
>DASUVS010000444.1:0-12567 GCA_036378835.1 Binatia bacterium
TGATGCCATCGCCGAGCGGATTGCGAGTATTTTGGATAACTGCGGCGTGGTCGACATCGAGGAAGAGGCTGACCGGGATCTTAAGGAAGGGCGCGCTGTGTTCGGAAGCGAGACGGATTCGTCGCGGCTGAAATGAGCGGGGGTAGAGCCTTCAGGAATGATGAACTTGATCAGCCCGGTTCCCCGCCTGCTGCTCGACCTGCCGATTTAGATCGAGACATCGAGTTCCGCGCATTCTGACGTCAGAGCTGACACGAGTAGAAGATCGGATGACCTTGGCCAAGCGGACTCTGCCACGATTCCCGTCAAGGAAGAACAATTGATTGTCCGCAAACACAAGGTCGAAAGCGCGCGGGTGCGTATTTACGGGCGCGTGGTCGAGAAACCGGTGGAGCAGTCTGTTCAATGCATGATGAGAAAATTGTCGTCGAGCTCGACGAGCTGCTGGATCATGTGCGACAGCTCACATCTCCCTGATGGAAGGAGATGATGAGACTCGATGAAATGTACATTCCTTAGAACCTGATCTCTTGTTGCGTTCTCTAATCCGGGAGCTGTCCGGGCGTTCTTGAAGATGTCGTCGGCATAAAAGAAAGCTTCGGGATTTGTCAGCGTCGTCGGAAGATCCATTGGCGAATGGATGAACGGGGAATACCGCAAGGCTCTGCGCATTTCGAATCTCAGCCGCGAACAAGTGCCCCAAGTTTGTGTCGATCTCAAAAGGCGTAGTTAAGTAAGTTTCACATCATCGAGGAAGACGAAGATAAAATCATCTTCGGCAACACGGCCTGCCCGTTTGGCGATAAGGTATTGGCCGGGAATCCATGTGCATGATGACTTCCAATGTATTTTGCCATATCGCCGCGGAAAACGTTCGCTATACCAAAGTCGAGTTTCAATAAACGATTGCCTGTGGCAACAAAGGATGCTCGTGTCGTCGTCTATCTTCAGCGGGCCTCCGCTTCGAGTGAGGGCAGGGAGTATTTCCGCATCTCTTCAACGACACGCTGGTTTTAGAAATAAGCGATACCGGCAAGGGAATTCCCGAAGGCATTGATGTTTTCGAAATACTCCGAACCACCAACCCGACGGTCGGGGTTTGGGTCTGCCTCTGGTCAGCAAGATAATTTCCGCTCCCCGCGGCACGGTTGATTACTGCGGCCAGCCGGGAAAATGTACAACTTTTAGTCTGTCGTTACCTGTCAGATAACTCCGAGCTATTAGGGTATCCCCTATTCAGCCATTGGTGAAAGGTCGCTCGATCTGGCCGATCAACTCACTGCCCTGATACTCGCCGTCCTTGAGATCTCCGTCTTCCTTCTGCTTTTGTGATCCTCGCCCGAGCTGATCCGGCAGCAGCGGTACCGTAAGTTTTCATCTAATCCAAATCTTTCCTCACGAAGGTTCTATCACGGCCAGCCGGCTCTTTTCGAGTGAACTCTGGATAGAGCTCAGGTGCCGGCGGACGTGGCTCAACCATCGCGACCGATTTTTGGTTACCTTTGGGGCGATCGATGAACGCTCGACTATGCTCTGCCGGCGCAGATTGCAGAAGAAATGCCGATGCCTCCATGGGGATGGTCGATCCGTTCGCGGTGGTCACATGCTCAACAATTTAGTTCGCTAGAACTGCGACATAATCAGCGGGAAATTTCCGGCAGCGGATCGGATAATGCGGAGGTGTATTCCCGTGAGCCGATGGAGTTGTTAAGCTGATCTCATGACAAAAACACGTAAAGCGCTGCGCTTCGATGCTTACTCGGCACCTACAGAGATAACCCAAGTGGATGGCAGGGCTCTCTCCCCAGAAGAAGTTAATCTTGCAAAGCTGATAATCGATAAGCTCGCGCGCACTGCAAGGGCAAGCGTGATCGATTTTAGTCGGGCTTCGAAACGACGCCTGAGACGATCAAGGTCACGGAATCCTGGCCGGTGAGTTTCACCGCCCGGCAACGGATTTAGCCTCATAGATTTGACAGCCTCTTCAGCCGTCTTCCGCAGAGTTGCCACCCTAAGCACTTAGGTTTCGTCCCCTTGATGCGCCTTTCATTCATCAATGTTTCGCAGTCATGCGACATTGATCCACCTGCTGCGAGCCAAATGCCCGAGCTATGCTAGTGGCATAGCCATTGCGTTTCCTTCCTGCATTCCCACCGCGTTAATCCGAGAGTCAGAACTTAGAACGACTATTTCAAGAAGGAGTGTTTATTCATGGAGAACCAACAAAGCGAAACGGTCGCTGGCGTAAGCGACGGCGGCGCAATCAATAAAGTGAAGAGTGAAGCCGCGGCAGTGGCGCAGGATGTGAGGCGGCAGGGGCAGGAACAATTCGAAGCACGTAAACAGACGGCGGCGGATCAAACTGAAAAGCTGGCTGGCGCGGTCGAGCGCATCTCGGAAGAACTCAAGGATCAGGATCAAGAATCGTTGGCTGATTATGCGGGTCAGTTGGCCGGCGGCATGAGGAATTTCGCTGACAGCTTGAGGCAGCGGAACTTGGACGAGCTGGTCAGAGATACCCAACAACTGGCGCGCGATAATCCGACGCTTTTCTTGATGGGGAGTGTGGCCGTTGGAATCGCGCTCTCGAGGTTTCTAAAAGCATCGAGCCAGCGTAGCGGCGCCAGCCGACACGACGAATCTGAGTTCTACGGCTCGAGCCAATCGGTCGTGCAACCGGTCACTTTTGAGTCGCGGCCGTCGGTTATAAGAGAGTCAGCCACTACAACAGCATTGTCAACGGCGGACAGCCCGTCTTTCGCTGACGATGTAGACAAAGGAGTTTGACCATGGCAAAACAACCGCCATTTCAAGCTACGCCGGCAATCGAGTCATCTCGCGTTGACCGCGAACCCGATTCGGCAGCCGGCCTGCTAAGTCGTCTCATGGGGGAAGTCTCGACGCTGTTTCGCAAAGAGATAGCGCTGGCAAAGGCAGAAGTATCCGAAGCCGCTTCAGAAGCAAAGGCCGGAGCCATCAGCCTGGTAGCCGGCGGCGCAATTGTATTTGCCGCTGTTCTCGTCCTGCTTGGCGCGATTGTACTGCTGCTAGCCGAGAGAATGGAGCCTTGGTTGGCGGCTCTTATCGTCGCCCTGGTGGTAGGGGTCATTGGCTTTGTGATGATCCAAAGCGGCAAGAAGAAGTTGGATCCATTGTCTTTCAAGCCTGAGCGGACTCAGGATGCGCTGCGCAAAGACAAGGAGATGGTTCAAAGGAGGGCGTCGTGAGCGACCTAAATAACAGAAGCAACGTCAGAGATGATGCGCGAAAAGATCCGGCAACCCTGGAACGGGAGATCGATCAGACCCGGGCAAACATGGACCGGACGCTCGGCGCATTGGAACGCAAGTTTTCACCGGGACAATTGCTGGACCAGGCGATGGAGTTCGCTCGAGAGAACGGCGGAGAGTTCGCAAACAATCTCGGCCGTTCGGTTAAAGAAAATCCGGTGCCGATGCTGTTAACCGCGGTGGGAATCGCCTGGATGGCCGCTTCGAGCAATCGAGCCAAATCGCCAACGGCCGATACTTACGACGACCGCTATGCACGGAATGATTTAAGCGCCGTCGATTTCGATGATACAGGCTACGAGGATGATGCAGGCGACGAGAAGGAAGGCTTGAGCGATAAGGCCCAACGCCTCAAAGCCTCTGCCGAGGGAACCTTGACTGAAGCCGGTCAGCGGGTGAAGTCCGCCGCGGAGCGAGCTCGACAGAAGCTCACAGGCACTAAAGATACAGTGTCAGCGGGACTGAGAAGAACTTCAGGCACGGCCCAAGTCCAAACGCAACGAGTACGCGAAAGCTTCAACAGTCTTTTGACTGAACAGCCACTGCTCCTGGGCGCTTTGGGGATCGCCGTAGGAGCTGCCATTGGCGCGGCTCTGCCGGGGACAGAGAAGGAAGATCGGCTGTTCGGTTCCGCGAGCGACAAAGCCCTCGCTGAGGTCAAGCAGCGCGGGAGCGAGACGTATGAGCAGGTGCGCGACAAGGTGAACGCTGTTGGCGAAGAGGCAAAACAGTCAATCTCCAATACAGTCCGGGAATCCACTTGATCAGTATTACGCATGAGGACCAAGCCTCACGCTCAGAGAGTACGAGGCTCCAGCTGATTCCAATGTCCCGGGGGTTGGCCACTGAGGACATTGGTGACTAGCCCTCGATCGTCTTAGCTTGTTTTAGGAGTAGGTTGTATGCAACGTAAGTCTATTTGGCAGTTTTTGAAAACTACTATCAACGAATGGACCGAAGCAGAACCGTTCCAGCTGTCAGCGGCTTTATCGTATTACACTCTATTTTCTCTCGCTCCACTGCTGCTGATCGCTATTGGAGTCGCTGGCCTCGCCTTCGGCAGAGAAGCGGCGCAGAATCAGATCGTGGAGACGCTCCAGGGGATGATCGGACAAGACAGCGCGAAAGCCGTTCAGGACATGATCCAAGCATCGAATGAGAAACCGAAAACCGGGATAGTGTCCACGGTCATTGGTTTCGTCGTGTTATTGTTTGGCGCAGGCGGGGTCGTAGGCCAGCTGCAAACTTCGCTGAACAAAATATGGGAAGTAACTCCGAAGCCGGGCCAAGGAATTTGGGGTTTTTTGCGGCAGCGCTTCTTCTCTTTTGCGATGGTGCTAGCAATTGGGTTCTTGCTGCTGGTATCGCTCGTCGTGACGGCGGTTTTGAGTAGCTTCACGGCCATGCTGAATAGCTATTTAGGGAACGCTACGTTCGTTGCTCATGCGATCGATATCCTCGTATCTTTCGGATTTGTCATGTTGCTGTTTGCGCTGATTTACAAGTACGTGCCGGACGTAGATATCCAATGGCGGGACGTGTGGATCGGCGCCGCGATCACATCAATACTGTTCACCGTAGGGAAGTTTCTTATCGGACTCTATATCGGGACGAGCGGCGTCAGCTCGACCTTCGGCGCCGCCGGTTCGCTGATTACGGTTCTTGTTTGGGTCTATTACTCGTCCTTGATCTTTTTTCTTGGCGCCGAATTTACCAGAGTGTATGCCACCCAATATGGATCCGGCGTGGTCCCTGCTGAAAATGCCCAACCGATGGATGCTGCGCCTCAATCCGCGAACGCGTGAAATGAATCGAATAGAGACGTTCGGCCGTAGCAGAAGTAAACTCGGCTGATCAAGCGACGGCATCAGAGCGGCAGCGAACAATAAATACCGTCCCTTTTCCGGGTCGGTAGTGTAAACCACGCTTCCGTGATGTTCAGAAACAATTTGCTCGACAATGATCGAACAGGCTTACCCGCTTTGATGTCCTCCGGCCGGTAAAAGCAAGAGAAATGTTTCCGATGATTTCTTCCTTTTATGCGTTGCGCGCCGGAGTTCCAGGTCGCAACCAAGCCATCCGTATTCAACATGTAAATGGCATAATCACGAACGCTCTCCACCAACAGCCTAAATTGCTCTTCGGGCGGAGGTCAATTGGCTAGTTTAATGCCCAACGGTACACCGTTAGCCAAAAGACCACGCACGTTCCTAGAATAATAGCCCAGCCGGCGAGCCACTGCGGAAGTGAAAGCGGATTTTCCAATTCGCGATGTCCGTCCATGGTAGACCTCCACTGGTGGTGTTGGAAGGAGCATACACCAAGGGCGTATAAACGCCCGGAGGTTAGCGGCTGCAATTTCCGCGCCTCAACGTATCGAAAAAAGAAAAGGAAAGTTGCGAACGATGCGTATTAGTTTTTCGCAGAGGTAGAGAAGTTCGCCATGATGCGGGAGGTTAACGATTTACCTGGCGGTGGTTCGGCTACCTCCCGCTGACGCTTTGGGTGGAACCCCCTGAAGATTTCAGGAGGCTGATCAGCGGATCGGGATCAGGAATATTTTCCTGGCATCCCTTTGAGCATACTGCCTTCCTATCTTCGGGCAGTGCACCCTTTTTTCCTTTAGCTCGGCAATATTCGGAGGAGGATCCTTATTGACAAAGGCTTCCTCAATGCTTTGTTTGCTGGCTGGCCCTCCATTTAAGCTAACAGTAACCCCAGTCGTATGCAGATCACCACAGGCATTGCACACGGCACAGACGTTATACATAGCCATGCTGGTACCCTCCCGTTCGCAATTCCAGCTAAGGACACAATCGCCTGCTTGTCGCCGCGTTTAGTCTTTGCTTGCTAGGCCATCTACCCCCGTTTCAGATAAAGTTCGTCCAAGTCTACTTCGCGCGTCTCGAGCCCAAGTTCCAGCGCCTTTTTGTTGCATGGGTGACACACGAGCATGTTGAGCAGTATCCCGCCCGGGTCCTCGCTGATTACTCGATATCCTTTGCTTGTAAGCGTTCGCTCACAGTGGTCGCAAAATAGCTCCCTCGGCATGTAGTTCGATTGAGCAATGCACATGCCATTCAGATGTTTCTAAATTCTTAAACGAGAGATCTTGTTTGTACTCATGAACTGTGAGCGATTTAGTTTGCTTAGATCCTGGCGTCGCTTTATTGCGACTTCATTCTCTATTCTGGAGTGTAGGCTCGAGCTTCACCAGCTCCGAAAACCAATGGTTTGTCCTCTTTTCCGGTACGTGTGGAGTTGGCCGAGACGCACATAGAAACAGACAGAAGTGGCCGTTTGTCAAACCCGAATTCGTAGAAGGAGCCAGAGAGTTAGAGGCTAGTAGCGGTGGGTCGCAGCAATGGAAAAATCGATCGCAGCGGGTGAGTTGTTCTTCCGTTAAGTTTCGGTAAAAAGCCCGGTCGATCGACGGATTTTAACAGGCAAAAAACTGTCAACGAATCGTGAAACATTTTTGCGAGTGGCAGGGTGGTCCTTAACAATAAGGATTTTTGCGCCATCGTTTAAGTCCCTTCAGTGTCAACTGTCATCCCTCGGCCAACGTACGTAGGTCACCATAGGTGAGCAGGGTTCAACAGTTTTGCAGCTGAGTGTCGTTGACCATGAAAGTTTAAGCGGCTGTTATGTTTCGAGAGGCACCACTGGCCAAGCGACCACCTCTTGGAAGCGCGCGAAGTGAGCCAGCGGTTTCTGTTCCGGCAGATCAATTCCGATGGAGTGCGTCATCGTGTTCACGTCCAGCTTCACTTCGGCCGGCTGCAGCGCCCATGGTGGATGATGAATTTCGCCAAACACCACATGATCCGGCTTCAACCCGGCGAACAGGCAATACCTTTCAGTGAGCCAATGATCGAGCGTCCCCGCAGTCGATCGAAAAACCGCTCCGCTAGGTCCGTACTCAGCGCGGAACTCCGCGCGCGGGGAATTCTTGTGGATGCGTACGCTGTCATACCGGATCGTATCCGTCGCAGATTCGACTTTCATGCGCGCATCAAAATATGGCAGGCCAAGCCATCGCGCCGCTCTGACCGCGATCCAACTCGCAGCGTCGAGGCTGAAAAACCAGACGCCGCTTTTCCCTGCTGATTTTACATAGGTGCGGACGTTTAGTTCCGGCAATGTCAGAGGCAGCGGGACGTAACGAGGCCGCACGCCGCTCATGTGGAAAGGAATGATTCCAACCCATGACCATCGATCAAAGGTATCGAGCTCAAGGATCGTGGGAATTAGCGGCCTGATCAATTCAGGCCGAATCGGCCAATGGAGAAACAGCAGATCATGCCAGCGCATGAACATCATCCAGCGGGATTTTGGCAGTGGCCAAGGCCGGTGCGACGTTTGATCCGTTATCGGCGGCACGCGCAAACTGCAACCCGAATTTACTGTCGCACCCGCGGTGATTGCGCCATGTTCGATGAACTCCCGTCGATTCATAGCTCGGTACGCTCACAGCCATTGTCAAGTTGACGCGAGCGCCCCGTAGTGTTCACAAGCGCGCCTCCGCCTGGACACTTGTGCCTATGATCCGCTGGGCAATCCACTGCAATAGGAATGATGTAGAAGTCCTCTGCCACGCCGCATCCGACAAGCCGTGATCTGCGTCTTTGATCAACCGGTGCGTTACCGATCGTGCCCGAGCGAAGGCAGCCAAGTAATTAGCGATTACCGGATGCGGTACGACATCGTCCTGCTCGGACTCGACGATCAGCACATTACCGGCAAACGCCGCGCACGCGCGCAGCGCTCGATTTTCCTCCGGAGCTACGGCGCGCCTGCGGTAGGCGCAAAAATCCGGATCTTCATGAAGCTTGCGCTTGGGCAACTCCCAGCCGGCATCGTTGTAGAGTGCCGGCGCGCGCAGCGCTAGCCATCGCACTGATCGCTGGCGCGTCATGATGGCGGCGAGATATGCGCCATAACTGCTGCCGACGACTCCTAGGGCTGATGTGTCGGCACCCGGTTGGCTTGCCAGTGCATCGTAGGCGGCCAGGAGATCTCTTAAATTGTCTTCGCGCGAAACCAGTTCGCGCTGCCCATCGCTACGCGCGTGACCGCGCAGATCGAACGTTAAACAGATAAACCCCAGCTCGGCTACGGCCTGCGCCCGATTGAGGTACTGCCGTTGATTGCCGCCCCAGCCGTGGACAAATAGCACGGCGGGCCCAGCGCTGACGCCGGTGATCAGCCGACCCTCGATCTTTTGATCATCAACCGCAATCTCGATTGGCTCATCGTGGATTGTCATACGCTTCGACCTGAGAGTATTTAGTGATCGGTCCGACCCGATCGTCGACACCACGGAAATGCACGACCGCATCCAACGGCGTTTGCCCGTCGCCGTAAAGCTCGATCGACGCCGCGCGCACCGAGCGAAGGCCGGGATCGGCGCGAAAAGCTTCGAGTGCGGCAATCTCCGCAGCGCTGGCGCCGCCGATACGCCAGGATTGTTCGAGCACGCCGCATCGCTGGCGCCCCTCATCATCGACAACCTGCGCAACATCGTAGTTGCGCCGGGAGCATAACCATCCCGGGAAGTTGTTAATTGCCGCAGCTTCGTATGTTCGCGCGTTGTTTATCGCCGACCGCGCCTGTGGCGGGAGCTCGAGGCTGAGCAGATCATCGTAGTCGCCCCGCACCACGGTCAAGTCCGAGCCGCCATAAACATTTTCGTTTCGGTTGTCCCTGGTCAGTAACTGCCTGCCATAGTACGTCGCCGAAAGATCCGCCACAAAAGTTTGCCCGACACTGTAGGTTTCGATGTGATCGAAATTCTGTTCGATCACGGCCCCGTACTGCGCGAGTTCCGCTGGATCGATGGTATCGAGAAGCGCATCGAGCTCATCACTCGATTTGATGACCGTCTGTCCTAGGCCGCCAATGCCGCGCGCCGGTTTGAGACGGGCGTGGCCGCGCGCCAGTACTCTTTGCGCGGCGCGGCGCAGATCATCCGGTGCGAAGGCGGAAAAACCAAACAGGACTACATCCCGAACACTGCGCGCGAATTCATGCGACCAACCTGCCGGAGCGAAAGCATGGGGCGATACCAGGGGGTGAGTGATCGTCTTGGTCGCAGCGAACGGGTACGGAACAACGCCGCCAAACAAGTCATGGTGATCGCGAATATCAACTTTTCGAGCCAGCTCGGATTTAGTGAGAGTGTCGTTCGGAACGAAGTAAAGTGGACCGGCATAGTGGGTGTCCGGGTTATACTCTCCAGCGAATTCATAGCCCTTCAATGCCGCGAGCTTCCGGGCAAGCAGCATTCGCGTGACGCTCTCGTGTCGCGCCGGCGCATGGGATGATGGGTCAGTATACTGAACCACGGCGCCAAGCGCCCACAGCGCGCGATTGAGCACTCGGTTTCTTATGACGATCATCCCGCTTCTTCTTGCAGCGTTTAACAATTGTTGGCGATGCTCGCATGTTTCATCGTCGGTGTGAGCAGCGCCCGGACAGAACTGACTAACGTAGCGTCGCGCAAAAGGAGGGCCATTGCACTCACAAACGACTGGACCAGCAAGACAGGGTCGTCCTCGAAAATGGAACACGAGGCTGAACGCGATCAATCGCGGAATTGAAACAACGCTACTCTTCGATCGTATCCGGTTTGGGACGGCCGATTACAACGATGGCTTTCGATCCATAAACTAAAACGCCAGTTGTCAGTCATGGTGCACCGCCCGCATCAGATTGTCCGCGCAGAAAACCTTTGAACCAGTGTATGTACCTCGAACAAACAACCCTGGTGGGACGTGAGATGCACTCTCTGAAATCCTAAACTGTCGGCATCGCCGCCGCCCGTTAGTAATATGCCTTGGTGGCATATTTGTTGCTGACCAAGCTTCTAACGCGCACTGAAACAAACATCACGTCATTATCTTTTCCGCGCTTTCAAAAACTTGGTTCTGTCCCGAAAGTTAGCCACAACAGGGATAAGAAGCCGAGGGGAACTGAGTTGTTGAATGTCTAGAATCCTAATCACCGGCGGGGCTGGATTTATCGGATCGCATTTAGCCGACGAGCTTCTGCACAGTGGCCATGCCGTCAAAATCTTCGATCTATTGTGCTCGCAAGTGCACGGCACGGAAAATCAACCGCCTGAATATTTAAATCCTGACGTCGAACTCGTCCTCGGCGATGTTCGCGATCGCGCTGCGGTCGACCGAGCGTTGAAGGGAATCGATGCAGTTTATCATTTCGCTGCGGCGGTGGGCGTCGGCCAGAGCATGTATGAGGTCGAGCACTACGCCAGCATCAATGATATCGGTACGGCGGTGCTGCTCGAGGCCCTGATCAAACGTCCCGTCGAACGGCTCATCGTCGCATCGAGTATGAGTGTTTATGGGGAAGGGCTTTATCGCTCGCGCCGTGGCGCCATTCATTGTGCCGTCGAGCGCAGTCCAACGCAGCTGCGCTCGGCACGCTGGGATCCCGTGGATGACGATGGCGTCGCCCTAGAACCGATCCCAACGCCGGAGAGCAAGACGCCGGCGCTCAGTTCGGTTTACGCGCTGTCGAAATATGTCCAGGAACGTATGTGTTTGATGATCGGCCGCGCCTACAACATTCCGACGGTCGCGCTGCGGTTTTTCAATGTTTACGGACCGCGACAAGCCTTATCGAACCCGTACACCGGTGTGCTGGCGATTTTTGCCTCTCGTTTGCTCAACGGCAAAGCGCCGCTGATCTTCGAAGATGGCGAACAACAACGCGACTTCGTCAATGTTAGAGATGTGGTGCAGGCTTGCCGGTTGTCTCTCGATGCAGCCTCGGCGCCGGACAGAGTTTTCAACATCGGCAGCGGCCAAGCCTTCACGATTACCGAACTAGCTGAACGGATGGCCGATGCCCTCGGCAAGAATGTCGAGCCGCAAATAACCGGCAAATATCGCGTGGGCGATATCCGCCACTGTTTCGCCGATATCTCGCTTGCCCGATCGATGCTCGATTACGCGCCGCAGATTTCGCTGGAGGACGGTGTTTTGGAACTCGCGGATTGGCTCGAAGGGCAGATTGCCGACGATCACGTCGATAGCGCCAGCGCCGAGCTGGCTGCCCGAGGATTGACCCTGTGAAGAAGGCGAGATCCGGCCGAAACGGCGCAGCAGGCATCAAACCGGATGTCTGCAAGCATCCGAGCTTACGCGCCCAAATCGCCGAGGCGGACAGCGGCGCAGGAGTGCGGATCGGAGTCGTTGAAAGCTTTCGCATCGGTGATCGTGCTGGGGTTGAAAATGTTCTGGCCGACTTGCGCGAGCTCAGAGTCGCCGATCTGCGTACCACGATATCGTGGGCCGATTGGGACAGCCCTGAAGGCGAGGCCTGGTACAGTTGGCTCTTGCCGCATTTAGCCAGGCAATTGAATGTAATTCCCTGCGTCCTCTACACACCGTTATCGCAAGCCGTGGCGCCGCGCGTATCAGCGCCGCCTTGGGATCCCAAGGCCTACGGTGATTTTATCGACGTACTGATCACCCGGCTGGGCAGTTGTTTCGAATGGATCGAGTTATGGAACGAGCCCGATCGGCTAAGCGAGTGGGACCGCACCCTCGATCCCCATTGGCAAACTTTCTGCGCCATGATCGGCGGCGCGGCTTACTGGGCGCAACGACGCGGCAAGCGCACGGTGCTGGCGGGACTCAATGCCTTTGATCCCAACTGGCTCGAGTTGATGTTCCGTCGCGGCGTGATGCAGTACATCGATGCCGTCGGTGTTCATGGATTTCCAGGCACCTCGGAGGCCAATTGGGAGAGCTGGCCCGCGGTGATTCAGAGCGTGCAGCAGATTCTGACGCAGCACCGTTCCGGCGCCGAAATCTGGATCAGCGCCACGGGATATTCCACCTGGCGCCACGATGAGTACGAACAATTGCGCGCCTTCGCGCGGGCTCTCGAGGCGCCGGTGGAGCGACTTTACTGGCACGCGGCGCGCGATCTCGATCCGGAATTTTCGACCCGTGACGGTTTTCATGCCGACGATCGCGACTATCACTTTGGACTGCGCCGCAGCGATGGCAGCGAGAAATTATTGGCGCGGCTGTGGGGCGAGGGCGGCTTGGACGCCGTCTGGGGGGCGCTCGAGCCTCATCCGGGCGCGCGCGGTAGTGCTGCCAAGCCAACCCAGCCAGTGGTGATTACCGGCGGCGCCGGTTTTATCGGCACCAATCTGGCGGATCGTCTTGCCAACGAAGGCGAGCGCGTGCTGGTGTTCGACAATCTGTCGCGGCCCGGTGTTGAGCGGAACATGAAATGG
>DASUVS010000445.1:0-11494 GCA_036378835.1 Binatia bacterium
GGCGGAATGGAAGTGAAAAATCTTACCACGGCGATTCACGATGCGGTGCCCAGCGCCCAGGTCGCTGGTCTTCTCGGTCTCAACTTCCTGAGCAACTTTCGTCTGGATATAGATACCGAGAAGGGCATACTCCATTTGGAACAGAAATAATCATCGCCGTTGCTCCAAGTCTAAGTCGCGCTTTCAGAATCCCTCTCCGAGGTGAGTCTTCCCATACATCGGTTATGGCTTCTGGCTCAAAAATAAAGGGGCGGTGGATTTTACCAGCGCCCCTTGTTCGTGCCGGAATTTGACGCAGGTGATCTCAAGAGCAACCGCTGACGGCGCCGCAGTTCAGACACTTATAGCAGGCGCCGCTACGGATCATGATGGCGCCGCAGTCGGGACAGGGCGGCGCATCCTGCTGGTAAAGGCTGGTGACACTGCTAATGCTGGTTACGGGCGCCCCGCCTCGTGGGGTTTGAGCAGCAATCGACACGACTTTCTTAGAGACCGCGATCTCTTTATCTTCCGTCTCCTGCTTCACCACACCGATCTCCCGCTGGGCGTCGCCGTCGAGAAACTTGGTCGCCAGCCACCTGAAGATGTAATCCATAATCGACTTGGCCATGGGAATGTCCGGATTCTTGGTAAACCCCGAGGGTTCGAAACGCATATGGCTGAACTTGTCCACCAACCCTCTTAACGGCACACCGTACTGCAGCGCTATCGAAATCGCCGTAGCAAAAGAATCCATCAGCCCGGAAATGGTTGAGCCTTCCTTGGACATGGTGATGAAAATCTCTCCGGGCTGGCCGTCTTCGTACATGCCCGCAATGATATAGCCTTCATGCCCGGCGATATCGAACTTGTGAGTAATCGAGCGCCGTTCATCGGGCAGCTTGCGCCGCAGCGGCCGCGCTTCCCTGTTTTCAGCCGCGCTGGTTTTTGTCTCGTCCTTGTCCTTCGACGTGTTGAGCGGCTGCGTTCGTTTCGACCCGTCACGGTAAATCGCCACCGCTTTCAATCCGAGCTTCCAGGACTCCATATACGCTTGAATGATGTCTTCTACCGTTGCCTCATTGGGCATATTGATGGTTTTAGAGATCGCGCCGGAGATAAACGGCTGCACCGCTCCCATCATTCTGATGTGCCCCATGTAATTGATCGTGCGAATGCCGTTGGCGGGCTTGAAGGCGCAGTCGAAGACCGGGAGGTCCTCGTCTCTGAGGTGCGGCGCGCCTTCTATGGTCTCATGCTCTTCGATGTACTCGACAATGTCTTGGATTTGTTTGACGTCATACCCCAAGCGCTTGAGGGCACGAGCCACTGTGTTATTGACGATCTTCAAGAGACCGCCGCCTACCAGCTTCTTGTATTTGATCAGAGCGATATCGGGTTCCACTCCGGTGGTGTCGCAATCCATCATGAACGCGATGGTGCCGGTGGGCGCGAGCACCGAGATCTGCGAATTTTTCACGCCGTGGGTTTCGGCCTCTGCGCAGGTCTGATCCCAGGACTCGCGCGCCGCCGTCAGCAGATCCAACGGCACGTGCGACGACGAAATCTTGTAGGCGTGAGAGCGATGCTTGTTGAGCACCCGCAGCATCGGCTGTCGATTGACATCGTATCCCGCGAAGGCTCCTGTGGCTGCAGCGATGCGCGCCGATTGAAGATACCCTTCTCCCGACATCAGCGCAGTCACCGCAGAGGCATAGCCGCGGCCGCCATCGGAATCGTAGGGCAGCCCCAGCGACATCAGGAGCGCGCCAAGATTAGCATAGCCCAAACCCAGCTCGCGAAAGGCATGGGCATTCGCCGTTATCTCCGCGGTTGGATAAGAAGAATTATCGACCAGAATATCTTGCGCCAGCACGATGATGTCGACGGCGCGGCGAAAAGATTCGGTGTCGAAAACGCCGTCTTCACGCAGGAATTTCAGCAGGTTCAAGGAAGCTAAATTGCACGCCGAATTGTCCAGATGCATGTACTCCGAGCAAGGATTGGAGGCGTTGATCCGGCCGGTGCCCGAACAGGTATGCCAATCGTTAATGGTGGTATCGTACTGCATTCCCGGATCACCGCAAAAATAAGTGCTCTCGGCAATCATGCGCATCAAATCACACGCCTTGTAGGTGTCGCTGACTTCGCCGCTTTTGACAAAGCGGGTCTTCCATTCACGGTCTTCTTGCACCGCTTGCATAAATTCATCAGTAACACGGACGGAGTTATTCGCATTTTGGAAGAATACGCTGCCGTAGGCCGGACCATCCAAGCTAGAATCGTATCCCGCTTCGATCAAAGCCCAGGCTTTTTTCTCCTCTTCAACTTTGCACTTAACAAAGTCCTCGATATCCGGATGGTCGACATTGAGAACCACCATCTTCGCGGCTCGCCTAGTTTTACCGCCTGATTTGATCACTCCCGCCGAGGCATCCGCCGCTTTCATGAAGGAGACCGGACCGGACGCGGTGCCGCCGCCGGCGAGTTGCTCTTTAGCGGAGCGGATTTTCGAGAGATTTACTCCCGAACCGGAACCGCCTTTGAAAATGATTCCTTCCTTGCGGTACCAATCGAGGATAGATTCCATGGTGTCATCGACCGACAGAATAAAACAGGCCGAGCACTGCGGCTTCTCTTCGATGCCGCAATTAAACCACACAGGGCTGTTAAAGCAGGCCTTCTGATGGACCAAAATATGCGTTAATTCATCGTGAAAATTCTGCGCATCGTCATCGCTGGCGAAATAGCCGTCTTTGGCGCCCCAACGAGTGATCGTATCGACCACTCGGCCGATCATCTGCCGCACACTGTATTCCCGCTGAGGACTACCAATGGGACCTCGAAAATATTTTGACACGACGACATTGGTGGCCATGAGCGACCAGGCTTTAGGAATTTCTACGTTGCTTTGTTCGAAAACGACTTTGCCCTTTTCGTTGGTGATCGACGCAGAACGAATTTCCCAATCGATTTCGTCGTACGGATTGATACCTGCTCGGGTAAAATACCGACTTACTTTAACGCCGCTTTTGGGCTTGAGCTGGGCCGGATTTAAGCTAGGAATTTCGCTGATTTGTGGCATCATGGTCGCCATGGTAGTATCTCCCTTCGGTCGGTAAATATCAATATGTAGTGTGAAATGCGGCGGAATGCACTAGATTTTGTATAGTTAAAATTTTTGGCAATTTTTGTCAAGATTTTTTTTTGAGCGCTTGTTTTCACTAGAATTTATCGAACTTCTGTGACCATGACGGAAATAAAAACGCTAGAATCGCCGCTCTACGTTTGCTAAATTCGCCGCTGAGTTACTTGATGGGGAAAAAAACAGCGCAGTCGATAGATCGGGTCGGCGAGGTTTTGAGCAACTCTTTAAAGCGTCTCGATCTCTCGTTTCGATTGAGTGAATACGGTGTCTGGCCGGTGTGGGACGAAGTGGTCGGCAAGACGATCGCCGCCAACGCGCAGCCCGAAAAGATCCGCAACGGCACATTGTTCATCAAAGTGAGCAGTTCGGTATGGATGCAGCAGTTGCAGTTCATGAAAGACATGATCGCCGAAAAACTTAATCAGCGGCTCAACCGGGAGGTCGTCAAGAATATTTTTTTCGTTGTCGGCCGGATTGATGCACCCGGACTGGCGGAAAAAGTTGCCGAGGCTTCTACACCGGCTGTCGAAGAAGATCCGAAAATCGACCCGCAATTCCTCGACTCGGTGTCCGACCCCGAGTTGCGTCAAGCCTTTAAAAAATTGTTAAAGAGCTATTCGCGCCGTCGCCCGCAGGAGTAATGATGCGGCGCCGAACTCCCGGCCTGAATAAATCCAGATTGACTAGTTTAAAAGGGACGTTTATGGCCGGCGGCAATCGCGCTCAGTTCCGCGGTATAATTCTTGGCGGAATCGTAGATGATCAACGGCGGTAAGATATCGATGTTTTTTCGTCCAGCCTTGACGGCTTCGACCAGAACCAGCGATGCCTTGGCATCCGAAAAAGCATGAACGGTGCGCAGACGTTTCGGTTCGAGCCCGGCGCTTCGCATCGCGCCAACTAAATCGACTGTGCGATCTCCCAGCTGAATACATGCAAAAGAGCCTTTGTTCTTCAGCAAGAACGCTGCGGCCCTGACAAAATCATCGAGAGTGGCTTTCAGCTCATGACGGGCAATTTGCCTTTCAGAAGAAAGGCTCAGCCGCCCGCTGGTGGCTTGCCGATAAGGGGGATTACAGATGACCGAGTCGAAACTTTCAGGTTTGAAGCGCTCCATCGTGGATGCGATATCCATTTGCGCGATCACGATACGATCTTGGTAGCCATTGAGCCGAATATTTCTCGCTGCGCGCTCCGCCATCTGCCGCTGGATCTCAACTCCCGTAACCAAGATGGACGGATGACGGTAGGCCAAGATCAGCGGCAGCACGCCATTGCCGGTGCCCAAATCAATGACTCTAGCAGCGGACCGAATCGTTGCGAAATCGGCCAGTAAAATGGCATCGATGGAATACCGATATCCCTGCTTTTTCTGATAGAGCTGCAGGTCACCACCGAAAAGCGCATCCAGTGTTTCATCGGGCGCCAAAGCCGCCGATGAAAGCGTCTCACCAGATAATCGGCGGAGCCGCTCAGGATGGCTTTCGGCATCTATCTCGCTGATCGCAAAAATCTTTTTCATGCTTGCAAAGCAAAGCAGAGTTCTATATTAGTCTGAATCCACTAGCACTGTTTTTTCCTCAACGAAAAGCATGGTTCCGTTCCTAGGCCGTATCGGCCGTTATGCCATTGATCAGATTGCCGGGATGGGAAGAATGTTTCTCTTCCTCATCTCGGCCATTCTGCAAGCCTTTCGCGCGCCGGCAAAACTGCGGCTGATTGTTTACCATATCAAGACCATCGGCGTGGATTCTCTCTCGGTGGTCGCGCTTTCGGGTTTTTTTACCGGCATGGTCATGGGATTTCAAGGCTACTACAGTTTGCGGCAGTTCAACGCGGAGAGCTGGCTCGGCTCCGCCACCGCGCTCAGTCTCCTACGCGAGCTCGGTCCGGTTCTCTCGGCGTTCATGGTCACCGGGAGAACCGGCTCCGCCATGGCCGCGGAGTTGGGCACCATGCGCGCCACGGAGCAGATCGATGCTCTTTATTCGATGGCGATCAATCCCATTAAATATCTAGTTACTCCTCGGATCATCGCCAGCCTCATCGCCATGCCGATGCTCACGGCGATTTTCAATGTCATCGGCATCTTCGGCTCGTATGCCGTCGGCGTCGGAATCCTCGGTGTCAGCTCGGGCAGTTTTTTTTCCGGCATGGAAAATAGCGTCGTCTTTCACGATGTTTACAGCGGAATGATCAAGTCGCTCTGTTTTGGCCTGATCATTACCTGGATCTGCTGCTACAAAGGTTTTCATGCTCCGCCGATGGCTACCGGTGTTAGCCAGGCAACAACCGAATCCGTCGTCCTATCTTTTGTCTTCATCTTGGTTTGGGATTATTTCCTCACGTCAGTCATGTTGTAGGCTATGATACAGGTCGTTGATCTATACAAAGCCTTCGGCAGGCAACAGGTCCTCAGAGGCGTAAACCTCGATTTCGCCAAAGGCAAAACAACGACAATCGTCGGCACCAGCGGTTGTGGCAAAACCGTGCTACTGAAGCACTTGAATGCATTACTGTTACCGGACCGCGGCGAAGTTCTCATCGATGGAATCGACATCACCAAGCTCGGCCAAAAAGAGTTATACCAGATCCGAGCCAAATTCGGCGTGCTTTTTCAAGGCGCCGCACTGCTCGATTCGATGACGGTCTTCGATAACGTCGCATTTCCATTGCGTGAGAAAACAAGAATGACCGAAGGTGAAGTAAAGACCAAAGTCGCGGACCGACTGGAGCAGGTCGGATTAGGCGAAATGGGACACAAGTTACCAGCGGAACTGAGCGGCGGAATGCGAAAACGCGCCGGCTTGGCGCGCGCCCTGATCATGGATCCGGAAATCGTCTTGTTTGACGAGCCTACAACCGGTTTGGATCCGGTGTTGGCAACCAGCATTCATCAACTGATTTCAAGAACCCAACATGATTTCGGCTACACCGGAATCATTGTGAGTCATACCATTCCACAGGTCTTCGAGATTACCGACTATGTGGTGATGCTTGCCAGCGGGGTTGTTGAAGAGGTCGCGCCTCCGGAAGCTTTTTCCGTGTCGGAGAGTCCGATTGTGCAGCAATTTATCCATGGAAGAACTGAAGGCCCCATCGACGTTTTGTAGGAGATCGAAGTGAACCATTCTCGCACTGACATCATCGTCGGTATTTTTGTGCTCGCGGGAGCCATCTGCCTCGGCTATCTTGCGATACGCCTCGGCAAAGTAGAGTTGTTCGGCACCACCGGTTACGTCGTCTACGCCGACTTTTCTTCGGTCGCAGGCCTAAAGGTCGGCGATCCCGCAGAAATCGCCGGTGTCAGAATCGGCAAAGTAGAATCGCTCGGTTTGGTTGACGATCGGGCCCGTGTCGCTCTCAGGGTGGACCCGGATGTAGAACTTCAGGATGACGTGATTGCGTCGGTGCGCGCCCGCGGGCTTATCGGCGATAAATTTGTCTTGATCACGCCAGGAGCTTCGGATAACATCATCGCGCCCGGGGGCAAGATCAGAGAAACCGAATCGCCGCAAGACATCACGGATCTGATCGGGAAGTTTGTCGGCGGCGATCTCACATCCAAAAAAGACGAACAATGACGAAATCAGTGCGGCATCTCGTTGTGCTTTCATTGCTAATGGTTTTTGCGGGTCCGGTGGCATCGATGGCCGGGCCGCCGACCGATCAGATCAAGGCGACGGTGGATAATGCCGTTGGGCTACTCAGGGAATCCCGGCAGAATGCGGGTGCGCCCCAAGACCGTCGCGATCAGCTGAGGCAGATTCTTTTTACCCGTTTCGACTTTTCGGAAATGGCCCGACGCGCGTTGGGCGCTCATTGGCGCCGGCGCACTGCGGCCGAGCAACAGGAATTCGTGCAACTATTCACCGAGCTGCTGGAACGTCAATATGCTGGCATCATAGAATCCTATACCGACGAGAAAATCGTTTACATCAGCGAAAGAATCGATGGCGCGTTTGCGGAAGTAAACAGCAAGATATTCACCGCCAAAGGTCAGGAGTTGTCGATTAACTACAAGGCGCAGTTGGTCGGCCAAGAGTGGAAAGTCTACGACGTCATCGCCGAAGAAATTAGCCTGGTCAACAATTTTCGCTCCCAATTCAATCGCGTAATCTCCAGTTCCTCATATGACGAACTGATCCGACGGCTTAAGGAAAAGCAGGCCGACGTGATCCCGGTCAAGAACTAGCCGGACACGCGGGCTCTTTTACCTATTTTCTCAAAGCTGCAGACGGCCCAAGGCTCAACTTGCCTGCTCTCTGCGCCTCTTTCACCGAATCACCCTATCCAGTATGCTCTAGCTGGGTTTATTTTTTCGGAGTAGCAGTTTATAGACTGAGCTGGAAGGGAGCTGTCGCATGGCAATCAATATCGATTGGCATTCCCATCACACGGCGCTGGAAGTCTCCGATCGGATCAAAGATGTAACCGGCAAGCGCCCGCATATCGACGCGTTGGATTCGCCGGACTTTTCCAAACGCATCAGAGAAATGGACGAAGCGGGAGTCGATCTCCAGCTCATTTGTCAGGGCGCCGGTGTTTATGCCGACCAGATGCCACCGGAGCAAGCGCTCGAAATCGTGCGCATGTCCAACAGTGTGCTGGCCGAGCGGCTCGAGAGGTACAAAGATCGATTGATGGGTGTGACCGCTTTGTCGCTGAAGAACATCGCCGCGTCAGTGGCCGAAATCGAACGAACGGCGAAACAAAGTTTTCGCGCCGTGCTGCTCTATCCGCATGTCGAAGGCAAGATGCTGGTGGACACGCCCGAAATGGACCCGATCTTCGCGAAAATCTCCGAGCTCAATCTGCCAATTTTTCTACACGGCGCCGGGACGGCGCAAGACCCCTCGTTGGCGCGGCTTGAAGACGGCGGTGCGGGAGTTGCCTATGCCGTGCTGTCTGATGGTGAAGTCGCGGAGTGCTGTCTGCGCATGATCGCCAGCGGCTTGTTCGATCGTTATCCAAACCTAAAGATCGTTATCCGTAGCTCCGGCGGCGGCATTCCGCTGTTGCTTCATCGTTTTTTCTGGAAACATAAAGGACCTAACGGAGAGCGGCGCTACTCGGAAATTTTTCTTGAACATTTCCTCATCGATTGCGCCAGCTCGGATGCTCGAACGCTGTCGTTCTTGATAGACAAGATGGGCGAAAACAACATGGTTTTCGGTTCCGACTATTGCGGCGGCCTCGACCGGCTGAACAGAAGCTTCAACGCGATCCTGGCACAACCCAATCCCGATCACATCAAAGGCTTCATGGAAAAAAATTCCCGTCAGCTGCTTCACATCTAATTCGATCAGGACGCTCCGCGGTGAGTTGGCCCGAGAGGAATCTGACGGTGGAACTTCACACTAAATCCTCATGGCATCCCTTTATGACTTAACGATCATCGGCGGCGGTATTCTGGGCCTCGCCACCGCGCTGAAAATCACCGCCGCCTATCCCCGCCTGAGTCTTTTGCTGTTGGAGAAGGAACCGGAACTCGCGCGCCATCAGACCGGCAACAACAGCGGTGTGATTCATTCAGGTCTCTATTACCGGCCTGGCTCGCTAAAGGCGCGCACCTGCGTGGCCGGACGCAAAGAGCTGATCCAATTCTGCGATGACAACGCGGTGCCCTATGAGATTTGCGGCAAGGTCGTCGTCGCCACGACCCGCGAAGAGCTGCCGCGGCTGGAGGAATTACACCGCCGCGGAGAAGCCAATGGGCTGCGCGGGCTGGAACTAATCGGCAGCGAGCGTTTGAAAGAGCTTGAGCCGCACGCCACCGGAATTAAAGGTTTGCACGTGCCGGAGACCGGCATCATCGACTACAAGAAGGTCGCCGCGGCATACGCCAGCAATATTCGCGATTTTGGCGGCGACCTCCGGCTCTCCCACAGAGTCGTAGGCATGATCGAGCGCGCCGACGAAATCGTGCTGCAGACCTCGGGTGGGGATTATCGCACCAAGCATTTGATCAATTGCTGCGGCCTGCAATCGGACTTGATCGCACAGATGGCTCGCCGCGCTAATCAAGACGGCGGGCCGGAGCATCGCATCATTCCCTTTCGTGGCGAATATTATAAAATCGCGCCCGAACGGCAGTTCTTGGTTCAAAATCTGATTTATCCGGTTCCCGATCCGACATTCCCGTTCTTGGGCGTTCATTTCACGCGCATGGCCAAGGGCGGCGTAGAGGCAGGACCCAATGCGGTCCTCGCCTATGCTCGGGAAGGTTACAGGCACAGTCAGGTCAACCTGAAGGACCTCTGGCAAACCGTTTCGTTCAGAGGATTTTGGGCGATGACGGGGAAATACTGGCAGACCGGCTTTGGCGAGCTTTATCGCTCGCTCAGCAAAGCAGCTTTCGTCCGTGCCTTGCAAAAGTTAGTGCCCGACATTCGCGAAAGCGATCTAGTTCCCGGCGGCGCCGGCGTCCGCGCCCAAGCGGTGTCGGCCAACGGCGCTTTGGTCGATGACTTTGTCATCAAGGAAGGCCGCAACGCTATCCACGTGCTCAACGCTCCATCTCCCGGCGCCACGGCCTCGCTTGCCATCGGCCGGCAGATTTGCGAGATGGCGGAAAAGAATTTCGACCTGAGAAACTAGTTCCGGAGTCGCGTTGGCCGCTCATCTACGGGCATCCCTTGCTAACATTGCTGCTTCATCTCATTGCGCCGGCTTAAACGTCTCGCGAAACACCTCCAACCTTGATTTCCACGGCCCTGTCAAATATCGTGGCGAAATATTCTGCGGAGGGCCCAATCTGAATGATCATTGAATACAAAGGTAAAAAACCGTCTGTTTCGTCCAAAGCCTTCATCGCTCCCACCGCTGTGCTGATCGGCGATGTTAGCGTGGGTGACGACGCCAGCATTTGGTGGGGCGCCGTTCTGCGCTCCGACCAGGGCGGTTATCCGATCGTGATCGGTCCGCGAACCAGCATTCAGGATAACTGCGTGATGCATTCAGGCGAAGCGACCACCATCGTCGAGGAAGACTGCACCGTCGGGCACGGCGCGATTATGGAAGGATGCGTGATCAAGCGTGGCGCGATCATCGGCATGAATTCCACGATTCTTGAAAATACCGAGATCGGCGAAGAATCGCTTATCGCCGCCGGCAGTGTTGTCGTTCCACATACCAAAATCCCGCCGCATGTTCTTGCCGCCGGCACGCCGGCAAAAGTAAAAAAAGCAATCGAAGGCGAAGCTCTCAAATGGATCAAGATGGGGGCATCCACTTACGTCGAACTTTGCCGCAGCTATTTAGGCGGCGATTACAAGATCGTTGGCTAGTTAAGAGCATCATACAGGGGGAAAGCGTGCGCATCATTTTGATTGGACAAGCGGCGTTTGCGGAAAAGACTCTCGACAAACTCGTTAGTAAAGGGGAAGAGGTGCTGGCAGTTTTTTGTTTTCCCGATACGCCGGGCGGAAAAATCGACCCGGTCAAGCAGAGGGCTCTTCAGCTGGGTATTCCCGTGCACCAACATAAAACGCTCAAAACCCCGGAAGTCATCGAGCAATTTGTTTCCCTCAAGGCAGACTTAGCGATCTTGGCGTTTGTCAGCCAAATCATTCCCCCGCCGGTATTCAATGCGCCGCGCTT
Source organism: Binatia bacterium (assembly GCA_036378835.1). Lineage (GTDB taxonomy): Bacteria > Desulfobacterota > Binatia > UBA9968 > UBA9968 > WHTF01. Next base: position 10,730 of record DASUVS010000445.1, read on the forward strand.
TGGCAGTATTTGCTATCATCCTTCACTGTTGCCCAAATACCGCGGCCGGACCGCGATCAATTGGGCCCTGATCAGGGGAGAAACCGTAACCGGTTTGACGATTTTTTGGTTGGACAAGGGCATCGATACCGGCCCCATTCTACTGCAAAAAGAAGTGCAGGTTGCCCCGGACGATACCACCGGCACATTGTATTTCAACAAACTTTTTCCTTTGGGAGTCGAAGCGATCGGCGAAGCGGTAGACTTGATCAAAGCAGGCAACCCTCCGCGGATTGTGCAGGACGAATCAAAGGCGACTTACGATCCGCCCTGTGGCGACGAACACGCGAAAATCGATTGGTCCAAGCCTGCTCAGGAAGTCTATAATTTGATCCGCGGCTGCGATCCCCAACCCGGCGCCCACACTGCCTATCAGGGCAAAACCTTGCGCCTCTTCGACGCCCGACTACAGAAGAATTTAAACGGCGCCGAACCAGGCCAAGTTAGCGGTGTCGGTGATGAAGAAATCACTATCGCCGCCAGCGGCGGCACCCTGACGGTAAAGAGAGTGCGCGGCGAAGCCGGCAAAATCAGCGGCGCGGAATTCGCCAAACAGGTTGGTCTAGAAGTCGGTGATCGGCTTGAGTGATTTCACATAGATTTTTCGCGCGAGGGTTCACAGGTTTAACTGAGTTCATCTCATCACGAAGCGCACGAAGGACACGAAGCTTACGACCGAAGACTTACTGTTGACTTCATGCTCTTCGCGTCCTTCGTGATAAGTCC
>DASUVS010000446.1:0-10924 GCA_036378835.1 Binatia bacterium
AGCGTGTGTTTGTCTTTGTTTTGCTTCAAGTGAGTCCTTCCATCAAACCGCTGTGAGGATTGTCTTAGTTACTGTAAGCAGCCAATTTTGTCAAATACTTTTCGGCTCGGTGCCGGCGCGTTGATCGTGGTCTGCGACAGTTGGCCAGCGATTTTGATCTACCCACCTGCTGATCGCAAATGCGGTGTGCGTGTGACTGCCCGGCTGAGGCCTGAATTGGAATCGCCCGCACGGAGCGATAGAGTCATTTGGGGCGTTTTGATTCCTTTCAGTTGACACATCAATCCCGAATCGAATAATCTTGGCCGCTCATTAAGGACAAACGTTCCGGTTTTGCTCTCCTGGTGCTCCAGAAGATCGGCGAGGTATCAGCCGAAGGACGCCGTAAGTGCCCAGGATGGAAGTAGATTACGAGGGAGTGAATCATGAAAAGCTTCGCTATTAGTTTGTCGCTTCTGCTTTTGGGTGTTACCAACCTTCAGGCTCAAACTCCTTTTTATGAAGGGAAAACGATCAGAATCGTCGTCGGGCTTCCCGCCGGTGACGTCTATGATCTCTATGCTCGCATGTTGGCCGAGCACATGGGTAGGCATATTCCCGGCAACCCCAACATCATTGTGCAAAACATGGCCGGCGCATCGAGCATGATCACGGCGAATTACGTCTATAACGTCGCCAAGCCGGACGGCTTAACGTTTGGGTCAATTCTACCTTCGCTTTATTTCGATCAGCTGGTTGGACGACCGGAAGTAAAGTTTGACTGGCCCAAATTCACCTGGTTGGGGAGTTTCGAGAAGTCAAACAACTTGCTCTATATGCGCAGTGATACGCCGTTCAAAACGATTCACGACGTGACCAAGGCCAATGAATCCCCTAAATGCGGTTCCACCGGCACCGGCTCGCCATCCTACTACCTGGTAAAGCTGATGAATGAAAGCATTGGCGCGAAGTTCGAAATAGTTACCGGATATAAAGGCGGACAGGAAATCGATCTGGCGGTGGAAAAAGGCGAAGTGGATTGCCGCGCTTTTACCGTGACGACGTACTTTGCCCGCGAGCCTTTCATCAGCTGGCGTAAGAAGAATTTTGTGCGGGTTTTATTTCAGACGGGCAAGACCCGGGACACGCGCTTGCCCGAGGTGCCCACCGTTCAAGAGCTCATTGAACAATACAAGACTCCGGAAGGGACCAAACGCATGGCAGCTTTGGTATTAGCATCCGGAGAATTTGGCCGTCCCATCATAGCTACACCCGGCATACCGGCAGATCGTGTGAAGATGCTCCGAGAAGCGTTTAGCAAGACTCTTGGCGATCCAGCGTTGTTGGCAGATGCCCAAAAGAGAAGGCTGGATATAGATCCGACCAGCGCTGAGGATCTCGAAGCTCTGGCCAAGGATGTTTTCACCGCCAATCGTGAGTTGATTGAGCGAATGAAATCACTGCTCAGTAAGTGACGAAGCGTAGGCTAGCCCGAGATGGCCGTGTTCGTGGTAGAGGAATCTATTGTGCAGAAACACAGAAGGTTCGCGGATGATCCTCTTGTTTCTTCGAACGCCCTGTAGGTATCACCCGAGCAGGATCACGGATGCTTAAGCCCTGGGCCGATTTTACGTCTTCAGGATTATTTTCCCGCGCCTGTGGGGAGCGCCTTCGAGCATCTCGTGGGCATGCCGTGCTTCGTCGAGCCAGAGCACTTCGCCGACTTGAGTCTTTAGCCTGCCGGCATCAATGAGCTCGGCAATTCTTTGCAACCGATCGGCAGTGACCTCAACCAGGAAGAATGACGCTCGCACCCCATGCTGCTGGGCTTTTTCCTGGGAAGGCACAGCCGATGAAGAGACGATGACGCCGCCATGTTTCACGACGCCATAAGATCGTTCGAGGATATCGCCGCCGACGGTATCGATGACGGCGTCGAGGTCTTTCACCTCATCCTCGAAGCGGCTGGCCCGGTAATCGATCACGCCGAGCCCGCCCAGACTGCGGATGTAGGAAACGTCATTGGCCGCTGCGGTGGTTATCACCATGGCACCCGCTTGTTTGGCGAATTGCACTGCATAGGCGCCAACATTACCGGCGCCGCCGTGGATGAGCACAGATTGTCCCGCGCGCAGTTGGGCAAAATCAAAGACCATCTGCCATGCGGTAACGCTGACAACCGGCACTGACGCAGCATGGCTGTAATTGAGTGCTCGCGGCTTGGGCGCGATCATGCTCGGTTTAGCGCGAGCATATTCCGCACAAGCTCCAGTGAAACGTTGGTTCGTGACGCCAAAGACTTCGTCGCCAACCTTGAGCCGCGCTACACCGGCGCCGACGGAGTCTATCACACCGGAAAAGTCAGACCCCAGAGTTAACGGGAGCGTTTGCGGTAGAACGCTCTTGCCGCGGCGGATCAATGCATCCCATGGCCCAACGCCGGCGGCGTCCACTTTAACAACCACCTCGCCCGCGTTTGGCACAGGCTTGGCGATATCTTCTGTGCGGATTACATCGAGACCACCAAATCTGTGAATTCGAACAGCCTTCATTTCAACGTTCAGATCGAATATGCCCGCCGAGTCCGTCGTCCGAGGAGCGGCGATGACGCGAACCGACTCTCGGTATACAGACCCTCCGGCGAGGTGAATGCTAGCGCACATAAAAATGCATGATCAGCTGAACTGCAAGAGTGAACGGAAATCAACTCGCCACAATATTGAAATTTGTGACTGAAGCTCAGGAGTGTCGAGATTAGCTGGAGCGACAACGCGGTGGAAATACTGCTGCGAACGTCAATTCTGTTGAGGTTCGACGCTTGTTGTGCTGCTTACTGCTGCAAGCTGTTTTCTTTCCGCGGCCGGAATAAGATGTCGTTCCATGAGATCGTAGATAGCGCCCTGGTGCTCCCGTCGCCCTTCGCCAGGCGCCGGCATCGCGGTCGTAACTACCACCAGCTTGAGACCAGGCACGGTGAAGATAAATTGGCCGCCATGTCCCCAGGCATAATGGATCGTCTGCCCGCCCAAAGTATCGATCCACCAGCCGTATCCGTAGTCGCGACCGCTCCAGCTCGACTGAGTGCGCGGCTTGAGAGATTCTTCGACCCAATTCGCCGAGACGATCTGTTTTTCCTGCAGCCGGCCACGGTTGAGGTAGAGCTCGCCGTATCGGAGCATGGCTCGCGGAGTCAAATGCATGTCGTTGCCGCCCAGGTAAATCCCTTGCGGGTCGCGGATCCAAGGGCGGATCGCAATGCCAAGCGGTTCCGCTAAGTAGCGGCGAGCAAACTCGAACGTGCTCATCTTTGTGGCCTTGGTCAGTATCGCCGAGAGCAGGTGAGTGTTGCCGGTGCTGTAAATCATCCTACCGCCCGGTTCATCGATCATGGGGCGGGTCAAAACATGACCTACCCAGTTGCCGCTGGTTACCCATCGTCCATAGTTGACGTTGCTGGTGGTCTCTAGGCCCGAGCGCATCGTCAAGAGATCTTCTGTCGTAATGGTCTTCTTTACAGGATCCGCGGTGGTGCCGAGATGCTCCGGGAAAAATTTGGCAATGGGGTCTTTGATAGATTTGAGCTGTCCCCGGTCCAGCGCGATGCCGATCAGAGTCGATATAATACTCTTGGAAGCCGATTTCAGATTAGCCGGGTCGGTAGGACGCGCGCCATGGAAATAGCGCTCTCCGATAAGCTCTCCGTCTATCGACATGAGCAAACTCCTGAGGCGGGGCAGAGAATTTAGGGCTTCCTCGAACGAAAGCTCCGTCTTTTCATTGGTGGATGACGCGCCAGTCGCCGGCATCGTCATAACCGCCATCACGGTAAAGAGAAGTGCCAGAAGGTTCTTCGTACAACCAATTTTCAGCCTAATTTGCATGATTCTGTCGTATCTCCAACTTTGCGAGGCGCGGCGCAAAACGTTGAGTGTTTTGCGCGAGATGAAGATCACCCAATCGCGTAGGAATAATAACTGAATCGGTTAGCGACAGTAAGAGAGATCCTTGCCTGCTCGCCGATTGACAGGAAAGCAGCGGGTCGGTTAGTCTCCCTTCCAAAAACAAAAATCGCTGCTTCCTATCTCGTTTAGTATTCTCGTGCATTTTTTGGAGTAAGTTGCTGAGAACATTTTTCGCCGGCTGCCGCAACTCGGACCGCAATTTCCTATCGATGACTTCGCGTGGAATTGATAGCCCGCAGAATTGCCGTTGGTTAGCAAGGCTGGCTTTGTTTGTGAGTTTTTTTATGCTTGCTCCGACGTCGTTCGCGATTGCGGCCTCGGCGATTCGGGAATTCCGCTGGGCCGCCGACCCTGAGGGCGGCGCGCCTTTTGTCGAAGCGGATCCGGCGCGTCCTGATCGAGTCGTAGGATTCGACGTCGAGATCGCCGAAATCATCGCGCGCGGCCTTGACCGCTCGGCCACTTTCATGAACATCGCCTTTACCTCCATCGATCAGTCAATTGAGCGCGGCGACGCTGACATCGGTCTTGGAGGGATCGAAGATACGCCCGCGCGCCGCCGTACAATGGCGCCGACGGTGCCCTATTATAGATTCCGTGAAGTGTTGAGCGTACGCGATGCGGACGCTTCACGCTTTCGGACACTCGCCGATTTGCGCGGGCGACGTGTCGGCACGCTGGGAGGGACGATCGCCTATGAGATTCTTCTCCGCGCCGAGCGCGACTTCGACATCAAAGCCGTGTCCTATGATGACGATGTGCATCCCTATACGGATTTGATCATCGGACGTGTGGATGCGGTGCTGCTCGATAATGTTCTTGCCGAGCGTCGCCGCCGGACTACTTCGGGGTTCACTATTCAGCCGGAAAGCGTTGCGACCGGCCACTACGTCGGCGTCCTTGCTGCTCGGAACGCTGCGTTGCGCGAATCGGTCAACGAAGTTCTACGCAATGCCATGCGCGACGGCACCCTAGAGCGGATCTTTCGTAAATGGCGGGTATGGAACGAGGATCAACCGGCGTTATTCACCAACGTGCTCGCAGGCAAGCCTCTGGCTCCGGTAGTTGGTTTTGACCCGATCGATGGCGATGCCATGCTTTCCAAATGGCGGACGATGCGCGCTTACCTGCCCGCGCTGTTTCGCGCCGCCGCGATCACGATGGTGCTTTCATGTTTGTCGATGGCGCTGGCCGTCATCATCGGCGTGTCGATTGCGAGTGGACGCATTTACGGCGGCAAAATCGCGCGCTCGCTTTTGACCGCTTATGTCGAAATCATCCGCGGAACGCCGATTCTTCTTCAACTTTTTATCTTGTACTACGGTATCGTCGAACTCATTCGCCTGCCCGCCTTCATCGCGGCACTTCTCGGACTCGGTCTCAACTATGCCGCCTATGAAAGTGAAATCTACCGCGGCGCGCTCGAAGCCGTACCCGGCGGTCAACTTGATGCTGCACGGATTCTCGGCTTCAATGAGCTTCAGGTGCTAACATTGGTGCGCGGACCGCAGGCGTTTCGTTTGGCGTTGGCGCCGATGACCAATGATTTCGTTGCCCTGCTGAAGGATTCTTCACTGGTTTCGGTGCTCACGGTGCTCGAGCTAACCAAGCAAACGCAAATATTTGCGACCAACATCGGCAGCTGGGTTGTTCCCGGAGCATTGTGCGCGGCGCTCTATATGGCGATGTCTTTGCCGCTGGCGGCATTGGCGCGCCGCCTTGAGCAACGATGGCGCAGGCACACGGCATGATCGCAAACGTGCTGCAGCTCAATGACGTGCGCCTTCGTCGCGCTGAGCGCGAGGTGCTGGCCGGTGTCACGTTCAGCGTGCCGCGGGGGGAAATCGTCGCCTTGATGGGACCTTCAGGTTCCGGCAAAACTTCGGTGCTCAGATTGATTGCCGGGCTGGAGCCGTTCCAATCGGGCAGCGTGCAGATTGAAGATCTGGCGATGTTTGCCAACGGCGGCACTCCCGCGAACACTGTGCGTGCGTTGCGTCGTAAAATCGGTATGGTGTTCCAGTTTCACCACCTGTTCGAGCATCTGCCGGCGATCAAAAATGTCTGGCTCGCGCCGGTACATGCGCATGGTGTGCCGTTCCACGAAGCCGTTCGCCGCGCGCAGGAGCTGCTCGCGCTGCTCGGCGTCGAACATCGCGCCAGCGCGCTGCCGGCCGAGCTGTCGGGTGGCGAGGCGCAACGGGTCGCAATCGCGCGCGCTCTCGCTGTAGATCCGCCGCTGCTGCTGATGGATGAACCGACAGCATCTCTGGATGGAGCGCGCCGCAGCGAGTTGAGAGAATTGCTTCAAAGATTGGTGCGTCAAGGACGGACTTTGGTTCTCGCCACTCACGATGAGGAATTCGCGAGCGTCTGCGCCACGCGGATTTTGCGCATGAACAACGGTAGGGTTTCTAGTCAGGATTGAACTAGATAGTGCTGGCACGCCGCTTTTGCCATTACGAACAATCGAGTTGTGCTGAGATGCGGCAAATGTCACCGCAAGCGATCATGCCGAAATCGCTCCTGAATGGTTGTAATGCGGCGGGTCCACTGGGGTCGGCCCGCGCTCTGGTCAGCGGCTGCCGTTTAGTATGATTCTAGCGAGTAAGCCTCAACACCCGGCAGCTCATCGAATTCAGATTCATGTTACTCTCCTTTCCCTCTCCGCTGTCCTGGGTTTGACGGTGCTGGCACGCTTGCGCAGGTTTCGTTCGATGAGCCGGAGATGTCGCCTTGGCGAAAGGCGCGTACCGTCCAGCAAAATGTATCGCCGGTGGCTCCGGGTGGATCATCCGTAAAGCTCGTCACGTTGGGACCGACGAAGCCGACTTCATGAAAAACCCCGGACATCTCACGATAAATGACCGTGCCGTCCTCGTCCGCGTTCATGTCGGTCCAGGTGAGGTGAAACGGATGGCTAAACGCCGCCATAGGAAATAATAATAGCCCGACTACTATCGACGTCCTTTTACCGATGAATGTCCTTAAGGTTGAAGCGCCAGGCGCATTCGACGATTGTCTGGCGTATGTCATCCCGATTCGATTGATATTCTTGTTAGTCATAGCTGCTCCTGGATGTTGCGGCTCACCAGTTTGATTTAGACTGAGACACAAACACAAGCTACGTGGGAGTGTCGCAGTCGCGCGCTGATGAGCGGAGTTGTCACCTGGTTAATTTTTGTTCGGGCGATAAAGACGTGCCCGTACTCCAATCTTTCAGAATACGGTTAATCAATTACACGAATGCTTGACTGAATTCTGTGGAGCTGAAGTGGATCAGCACCGATTCGCATTGCGTCTTCTGATGCGGAAAAATGGAGCCGCTGTATGGAATCTTCTTGCGCAGTTTGGATTTCCACCCAGAACAAGTCAGTCTTGCGATGTCGCGTAGCCGTGGCACGCAAGTGAGGTGCCATAAACCGCCATAGAAGGCTTAGATCCTGTGGCGCGCGCTGGTTTACCTATGGCGATTCAAGCATCTGGGTCGTGAGATGACGGTTTAGTTCAGGATGGATGGTGCGAAGTCGAAGGAGTTCTCCTCCAGTGCTGGCGTAGTTTATTTCAAACGAGCATCTTTGCGGCTTTCGGTTTGAAGTAAACGGCGGTTGTAGAATGGAAGTCTTTTTGGTGCTCAGGAAATTCTAACCGTCACGTGCCTGCGGTCCTATCGTAGTTATCTAATAAGCAGCCGTAGCTTCTTGCAGCGATTGTGCTGCTCAAAACTTTTACCGTCGACGAAGCCGTGTATTCAATCGATAGTTCGCCGGCCGTTTGCTCATAACTGTCATAAACCTCTTCGGCACTGGCGTATCTGCTCGGTTTAGGAGCGAGATCGGAAAAAGATTCGTTATCAAACCGGGTCCGACACTCGGACCCATATTTCGTCATTATCGATCTTTACGGAGTAGGTTTTCAGTGGAATCTCGGCCGGTAATCTCGTTACTTCGCCGGTTTTGATGCGGAACCTTGCGCCGTGACAGATGCATTCCACTTGATCGTTGTCGACGATCTTGCCGAAATCTTCGAGTGAACAGTCGCTATGTGAGCACATCTCGCTGGTGGCATAAACTTCACCGCCAACTTTGTAAAGCGCAATGCGCTCGCCGTTGATCCTGACGGCCAGAATCGATCCTTCATCGAGTTCCGAGTTTGCGATAGCTTTATTGAAGTCAGGCATTCTTTCCTCGTATTGCCTCAGCCCGCGGCAAAAACTTTGTCCTGCCAGCGATGAGGCCAAACAGGATACACGGCGGATGTGAATTTCTTGCCGGATCTCTTTCGAAGAGAGTAAAAAGTTGGGCCGTTAGCCTGTGCTGGTAACTTCCCACCAGTTCCGATTCAGGTCCGAGAAAATAAATCGAGCACTCCCGTTCGCATTTTCAATGGCATCGACTGTAGTCAGTCCCAGCGTCTGGGCGGAGCTCGAAAACCATAGATGCGCCTCTTCGGTTTGAGATGCTGATTCAAGCGCAAGAACAAAACGTTGCGCTCGCGTGGGCAGAATCGGCTCGGCGCGAAAAGGCAGATTGACAATATACCAAGGACTTTCCGGATGCTTCACATAGATCGAGGAGGGCCAGAGTTGTACAACCTCCAAACCGAGAACGTTCTCATAGAACCTACGGGTGGCTTCTATGTCGTGAAACTGGACCGTGCCGTGTGTCAGCGCCTGGGGAACGTAGCCGCGTCCTGGAAACTTCTCTTGGTTGATGGGAGTTTGCCAGTGTGGGCTCGTAGTTTTACCCATACCGGCTTCATCGGCTTTCTCGTAAGACTCTATTTCCCAGAAATTCCCTCCGGGTTCAAAAAAATGGACCGAGTACGCGTTATGGTTTTCTCTGGGTTGAATGATTTTAATCTTGTATTCTCTCTTTTTGCTTTGCAGGTATTGGTGCGCTTCATCGACCTCACGGTTAGTCGCGACACGCACGCCATAATGATGTTGGAAGGGCTTATCCGGAGCATCGGCACCTGACTCATGCGCGATCAGCTTCCAGTCCGTATTGGGGTGCTTGAGCACGGTCTCACTATCGGTTCGTGCTACCACTTCAAGAGCGAGAAGGTCCTGCAGAAGAGGCAGGGTTTGTTGCAGCGAACGGCATTCATAATGGCCTGCAATAAGCCCTTTCGGTTTTAACATGATCTTTTCTCCTTTCTGCATTGGCAGAAAACGGTTTCTGCTTGGCACGTAACATAATTATGAGAGAGATCGCAACGACGCACGACGCGGTGTGAGTCCCGGCCAATCCGCTAACCTCCAAGATCAATGCGGCGAGTTGATTTGACTTGACGGGCGATGGGTTCCTAAATATTCTGCAACCGCTTTGCAACGGATTCGATTCTCACAGGGATTCACGTGTGAAAGCTGAGCGCTGATGACGGCCCGTTGGTCATGAGCGAAGGCGCGGTGCGCCAGAGCTCAGAAGTTTTCATTGGGGAACTTTCGCTGGCGCTGGTGACTGTGCTTTCTCACGGATTTTGAAACACGTTCCGTTTGACCGAAGAGGCGAGCAGAAATCTATAGCCCCAGTTTTAAAATGCAGCCCAAAATTCACTCATATTTAGATGCGAGGATCTTTATGAACCACCTTCGACTCACCCGTGTGATGATGCTTTTTCTATTGCTGGCTACGTTGACCGACTACGCGGAAGCGCAATCGGGCAAGACCAGCAGCGCGGGTTTCGATGAGAAAGCCGTGGCAGATTTCTACCGGGGCAAAACCATCAGAATCGTCATCGGTTCGGGGCCTGGCGGAACCTATGATATCTATTCGCGTCTAATCTCGCGGCACATGTCTCGATTTATTCCAGGCAATCCTACTCTGTTGGTTCAGCCCAGGGCGGGAGCCGGCGGTCTTATAGCGGCAAATGCGGTTTACAATGTCGAGCCCAAGGACGGCACCGTGATCGGCTCGTTTGGTGAAACCTTTCCTTTGCGGCAGGCTATTGGCGCGCCCGGCATTGAGTTCGATTCGGCAAGGTACCAATGGATCGGCAGCGCCGTGAATACTGCGATTGCCTGCGTTGGACGAACCGATTCCGCGGTATCGTCCTTTAACGATGTTACAGCCGGCAAGCCGTTCACCGTCGGCACAATGGCTCCCGGCAGCACCATCTATGATACCCCGGCGATCATTAATGCGGCTTTTGGAACACAGATGAAGCTGGTGCGGGGATTCGATGGAGTTGCCAACATCGTCAATGCCGCCGAGTCCAAGGAAGTAGATGGTTATTGCGCAAGTTGGCTGGCAATGCTGACCACCGGCCGGCACCTTCAGTTGATCCACGACGGGACACTCAAGCCGCTTCTAATCATGGGCGACAAAACGCCGGATCATGCGCTTATGAAAGGCGTTCCTGCCGCTGAGACAATAGCTAAAACCGAGGAAGCGAAGTTGTTGCTGCGCGCGATGCACGCACCTTCGGAAATTACCAACCCGTACGTGGTCCCCGCCGAGGTTCCCAAAGACCGGGTTGAAGCCTTACGCAAGGCGTTCTCAGCAACTTTCGCGGATCCGGAATTTAGCTCGGACTCAAAGAAGAGCAAAATTGAATTTTCGCCGAGCAACGGCGAACGCGTCACCGAAGTCGTTCAGTCCATTCTCAAAACCCCGCCCGCCATACTCGCTAAAATGAAGAAAATATTGGTGCAGTGAGCGAGTTGATCTATCGAAGAGCAAAGGATCGCTGACGGTCTCAAATTGACGCTGTGTTACGCAGCAAGGAGGTCCCCGCAAACAAATCCTCGATTGCACTCCGATGCTGAAATCTTGATGCGCGCCGGGGATCGCGGCAGCAGGGTCGACAACCGCCAATGCCGCACATACCAGGAAATCGCAAACCATGGCGCCGCTTGCTTCTACTTGCCGGAAAGAGTTTCCGCGCTAAGGATCGACGGTTCACCCTAAAACTTAAGCATTGTGATGAATGCCAGGATCAATTATTTGCTGCTTACTACAGCTTTGCTCGGAACCTTCTTC
>DASUVS010000447.1:0-34678 GCA_036378835.1 Binatia bacterium
GGGAGTAACCGGCTCCGGCAAAACTACCATCGGGAAGCTGTTGGCCGCCGAGATGCATTGGAAGTTTTACGAGGGCGATGATTTTCATCCGCCGGCTAACATAGAAAAACTAAGACGGGGCGATCCGCTTGATGATCAGGATCGTCTCCCATGGCTCACAGCCATCAGGGATACGATTCGTGCAGCCATCGATCGAGGTGAGGATGCGGTCGTAGCTTGTTCCGCCCTGAAGGAGTCGTACCGACGAATGCTCCGAATCAGTCCGGATGTGATCATGGTGCATCTAGAGGCAGATCCCGAACTGATAGAAAAGCGATTAAAGCACCGCAGCGGGCATTTCATGAATCCGGTATTGGTTCAAAGCCAATTCGAGACGCTCGAGGAACCCGAGGGTGCGCTGCAGATCTATGCGGGCTTGGCCCCCGCAGAAATCGTCGGTGCCATCAGATCTCGCCTCTCGTTGTAATCTAGCGTTTTCGGTGGTTGCTGCGTCATCCGCAAGATGCCTCAAAAAGTTGGAACTCCGCCGAGTTTCATTTCTCCGGGACCGATTGCCCGTGTGCTGAATCGATTGTACGGCTCACTAACCAGGGTCGGATTGAGCATGCCTTATAGTTTCTTATTGTCGGTACCCGGCCGGAGAACCGGCGAAATGCGCTCGGTGCCCGTGAATCTTTTGCAACGCAACGGCAAGTTGTTTTTGGTCGCGACCCGCGGAAATACGCAGTGGGCGCGCAACACCCGTGCGAGCCGGAAGATATTCTTGACGCGCGGAAGCCTACGAATGGAGTTCTTCGTGCGACTGATCCCCAACAGCGAGAAGCCTGCCGTCTTGCAATCTTATTTGGATCGATTCAAATGGATGTCCTGGCGCTTTTTTCCGCTGGCCCCCAATTCGCCGCCGGCGATGTTTGAACCCATCGCCGCGCGTTATCCAGTTTTCGAATTGATTAGAGTTCCCCCGGAAATTCATTCCTGAGTGTTCCCACTTAATGCGTAGCCTGCTCGCTCCATGCCCACCTGGCTTAGATATCTACTGTTTCAAATTCCCGGATGGTGCATGGCGGCTTTGGTGCTGCTGGTCCTTGGACACTACCGAATGATTTCGTTTTCGGGTGCGCTGATTTGTTTCGGTGCCTGGATGCTCAAAGATTTGCTTTTCTATCCATGGCTCAGAAGTACCTATGAAGTTTCCACCCGCACAGGATCCAAGACGCTGATAGGGTATAAAGGCGTGGCCGAAAGTCCTCTCGCGCCGGAAGGATTGGTTCGCGTTCGCGGCGAGCTCTGGCGGGCAGTTGCCATCCCGCGCGACTTAGTCATTCGAACGGGAATCGCAGTGGAAATAATCGATGCCAACGGTATGACGGTTTTTGTTCGGCCACTCAGTGACGATTCAGCCATCAACGATTTGACGGAGAACGAGTGAGCGGATGCTGCCTAAGGAGACGCTGCTTTCAATCGCCAAGTGTTCGCCCAAGCCGCACCACTCCATTTGCGTGCGTCTGTTGGCGGGAGCGTCTCTTCCTTGACCTCTTTCTATCGCGTTGATATGTCAGCAGGATGTTAATATTGAGCAACGAAGAGATCGAATCATTCCTCTCGATTGAGAAGTGCATCAGCGCGCTGGAGAAAGCCTATGCAAGTTGGGACGAAGGCAAAGCTATCAACCGGCCGCGCACCGATCTGGTCATGCCGTCGTCGAACGGGACCGGGGTTTACGCTTTTAAATCGATGGAAGCGGGCCTTTACGATCCGCCGATCGTTGCCATGCGCATCAACTCGGATATCATCCGATGGCAGCAGCAGGGCAGTCGAGTGATCAAAGCCAAAGTGCCCGCGGCGCCCGGGGACAAGTATGTAGGGCTGGTGATGCTGTTCTCCACTCTAAACGGCGAGCCCCTCGCTATCTTTCCAGACGGCGTGGCTCAGCGGATGCGAGTGGCTTCGAGCAGTGCTTTGGCGGCGCGCTACCTGGCGCGCCAGGATGCGAGCACCCTGGCAATTTTCGGATCCGGCTGGCAGGCCGGCAGCCATTTGCCGGCGATGTGCGCGGTGCGAAATATCACAAGAGTAAACGTCTTCAGCCCGACCAAAGCGAACCGCGAGGCGTTCGCGAAAGAAATGGCCCAAAAGGTGAGCGCCGAGGTGCGGCCGGTTGAGAGCGCCGAGGAAGCGGTTCGTGACGCCGACATTATTGCCGCGACCACCAACTCCTTGACCCGAGTTATCGAACCTGAATGGGTAAAGCCCGGCATTCACCTGACCTGCGTGCGGGTTCCCGAGCTCGGCGACGAGACGATTCACAGGATGGATCGACTCGTGATTCATGCGCGCCAGCACGCGCCGGAGAATTACATTGCCGGATTTGGTGATCAGGCCATTGAATCGCACGACGCCATCGACATCATTCGTAAAGGGCCGGCGCAAGCTCGCGAAGTAAAAGTTGAGCATCCATTCTGGTTAACCTCGCCGGAATTGAGAGATCTCATCATTGGACGAGCTCAAGGCCGTGAAAGTGCGCAGGAGTCCACTTGCTTTCTCAACAATATCGGCATCGGCTTGCAGTTTGCCGCCGTCGGCGCCGCGATTTTGGCCGAGGCAAAGAATAAGGGCGCCGGACATGAGATTCCCACCGACTGGTTTTTGGAAAGCGTCCATCCTTGATGGTTGAACCGCATTTGCGGCAACGCAGATCTGACAAATTGAACGCGCAAAAGTTGTGATAGAGAACTGTGCCACGGTGCATCTGCACGGTTTTCCCTTGTGATAGGTTTGAGAATATCGATAAAGGTACAAAGTGAGGGTCTTCCTTAGAATCGCTGTTATCATGGCGATCTTCAGCTTCCTTGTCTCTCCGGCAATGGCCCAGGAAAAGCTGCGCTTTTATCTTGGCGCATCGAGCAAGACCCTGGGTTACAGTCCGCTTTGGGTCGCAGGGAAAAAGGGGTTCTTCGAGCAGCAAGGCTTGGACGTGCAGCTTCTCCTGCTGCGCGGCACCCCAATGACTGTCCAAGCCTTGGCGGGAGCGTCCCTCAATGTCGGTTCCGGCAGTCCGGAAGCCTTTATCGAGGCTTCGGAGCGCGGCTTGGATCTGGTGATTATTGGCGGCGTCATCAACGGTCTGACGCATTACATCGTTGGTGGTAAGAACTACAAAACCTATCAGGACCTGCGCGGTGCCACTTTAGGCGCCTCTTCGTTGACCAGCGGTACGGTGACGGCATTTAAGCAAGCGCTTAAGGTCAAAGGACTTGAGTATCCGAGAGATTATAAGATCCTTGTGGTTGCCGGCGGTTCGGCGGCCAATCTCGCAGCGTTACAAGCAGGCCAGATCGCCGCCACGACCGTGGCGATTCCGCTTAATTATCTCGCAGAGGAGGCAGGCTTCAATGTGATCGGCAGACTGATCGATGCTGTGCCCGACTTCCAATTGACTGTACTCGCGGCCAAGCGGTCATGGGTAGAAAAGAACCGCGCATCAATGGTGCGTTTCATGAAAGGCATGGCGCAAGCGAATCGTTGGTTGTATGACAACAAAGAGCCGGCTATCGAATTCCTCACCCGCGAAATGCAACTGAAACCAAACCATGCCGCGCGCGGCTGGGAATACTATACCCAGAATCGAATCTGGCATCCGGACGGGGATCTGAATCTTGAGGGTATGAAATACAATCTGCGGATTTATGAGGAGCAGACCGGAGCAAAAGGACCATCTGATTACGCCAAGTACATTGACCAAAGCTACCTCTACGATGCATTGAAAGAGTTGAAGAAGAAATAAACCTGGAGAGTATTGATGTGGATGGAAAGCCTGACCGTCTGCGCCGTGCAGACGGTCAGGCCGTGAGTTGGGTTATCGTTTGTGCAGAGCGTCCTTTAGCTCGCCGCGAGCGTCTCGCAGCTCAGCTTGATCCTGTCGAAGATCTCTTCTGTCCGTGGCGATTTCTTTGTAATCATCGCGGATCTCTTGCCGATCTCGAAAGATTTCCTCTTTGCTGGCGCCGTTGCGGATATCTCGGCGAAGCTCGGCTCTATCCTTTCTCAGCTCTTTGAAGTCACCCCGTAATTCGCGGCGGCCTTCCTGCACGTCTTTTCGGGCGTCGCGTACGTTGCTGAATTTCTCTCGAACCACTGGTTTATTGTGATGACCTCGATTTCCCTGATATTTTCCAGGGTGCCTATCACGCCGGAAGTGTGAATCATCAAAGCGGGCATGTCGCGTTTCTCCGCGACGGTAATTACCGCGGCGATTGAAGCGATGAGCGTCACTTCTTCCATGCGGTCCATCGAATCTCCGATAATCGCCGTCGCGCCTGCTATGCTTGTATCCGTCATCGTCCTTGGCGTCGGCAGGTGCCGGTAGCGCCGGAAGCATCAGCGCTACCCCCGTAAGTCCCGCTAGAATCATTTTACTTAAACGTTTCATCAAATCCTCCTTTTGTTCAAATCTTGCTGTTTAGTTCGCAAAGAAAATTTATGCGTTAACCTTAACTGCGCGGTGCGATGCTCGATTAGTATTCCTGTCGCTGGCGCTGCGTCTGGACCTCATTACGATTGCGTTCGATGACCCGCTGGTTCTGCTGGATCTGCTGCTGGTTGTATTGATACTGAGCTTCTTCCTGTCCTTGCATGTAATCTCCGACGAGCGCGCCCGCTCCGAGGCCAACTCCGCCACCAATGGCCGCGCCTAATCCCGGACGGCCCGCGGCGGCACCGATCAGCCCGCCCGCGGCGGCGCCTCCAACTGCGCCGATGCCGGCGCCTTTTTCCCGCGTGGTCAGGGGGCCGCCGGCGCAGCCCACGGCAGTGAGCGCAGCAAAGCTCACCGCAATCACCCATCGAAACGACCTAAGCTGATTTAGATTCTGTTTCACTCTGCCTCCAATCTTTTCTTGCTGACTGCATTTAGATGTAGGCAGCTAGAGCAACGCACATGCCACTAGAGCACCAGTTGTAAGTAGCGGATATTGCCACGCTGGCTCGGCAGTGGAACGCACCCGTTCGTGTAATAATTACCGAGCGGGACCGAAATTGTTGCGCCGACTCACGGCCACGGACGAACGGCTCAGCCGGTGTGCTCAGCGACAGGCAGTGAGGTAATTTTGATGGTCAATCGAGGACAAGATTGCATGAAAAGTCCTCGCAAACTGGACGCAGTCAATCCGCACGAAAACTAAGGCGTACAATTGCACGGTGGTTCCTCTGCCCGCTGGCAGGGACCATTTTAGATAAAGCTCCGGTGGTAAGCTTAAGGGGCTAGCCAGCTGTCGATGTCGCGACCAAGCCGTCGAAATGGCGCGCTAGGATCTCTGGGCTGGGACGTTCTCAGCTGATGAGGCTTAAGGATTGCGCCAGGGCAACAATCATCGGCAAGAAGTCTTGAGGCGAAATCAATCGCGCGCTGATCGAATCCCAAGACGCGCAAGCTCGCTCAAGCCTAACGACGGGATCAGCGCACCTTCTTTCGTTGTTCGGCGAGAAATCCGCTGCTCTCGAGACTGCGCGCGAAGCTGCTATCCATAATCTGCTCGATGTCGACCTGCGCGATCTTGGGATTTACAGTTGCGACAATCCTCTGAACCGATTTGTAGGCCGCTGGATTGGGCGCAATGTCGAGGGTCGCCATCAATCGTAACACTTTGTAAGAGGCTTCGGCTTCGTCCGTCTTCTGCAGGCGAAGATGCTTTTGCAAGGTTTTCATAACCTCGGGCTTGTTGCTGGCGTCGAGAATGTAGGCGGTCGCCTCGACTAGCCCCTTGGTCACGCGCAGGAAAAAGTCCTGTCGGTTGGCAATGAGGTCTTTGAGCGCGCAAATGCTCGGTCCTTGATAGGGCGCTTTCAGTTCCGCGGCATCGGCCAGCGATCTAAACCCCGCTTTGAGCGGCGCTTCACTTAAGCTGTAGGTCAGCGCCGCTGCATCGATGTTTCCGTTCAACAATGCTTGGGCGATCACCGGTCCATCACCGATGACGCGCATCTTCAATCCGTATTTGTCCGGCTCGACACCAAGATGATCCAGGATGATCATGGTCTGCAGCCAGAACCCACCGCCGATGCTCTGTACCCCAATGATGCGGCCACGTAATTCCTCGATGGTTTTGATTTCTTTACGGGCGACTAGCTGGCGCGGAATTTTATTGGTGGCGCTGGCAATGCAGCCTAGCTTGACCCCGCCGGCCACCGTGCTCAGAATTGTCGATTGGGCAGGCCATACGGCTTCGACCTCCCTCGATACAAGCGCAGCGATGCTGAGCGAGCCGCTGCGTACTTGAATCATCGAGCCATCGATGCCGTATTTCTTGAAAAAACCCCTATCGATGCCGACCCACATCGGCGCCGCTGTTTCGTTATAGCCACCGTAGGAGACGCGAAAATTTTCTTGAGCATAGGCAGCCATAGCCAGGTACATCGTAGAGATGCATAGAAACGCGCCAAGCAGACTAGCAACTCTTCCGGTAACACTCATCGAGTACTCCTGTTATTCAAAAGCGCGATGCGCAAGTTGTTTCGACAGCCTCAAACCTCAAGCGTTCGAATAGTTGGAAAATGGCCGCGTCGTTGTCGCATTATGCTCGGGTCCCATGATCATGAATAGCTTTCCTCTTATACGACTTTTCTTTACAAGAAAACGCTCGCTCCGAGTTTAAATACTTTAGCGTGTGTATGCGGGCGGAGTTTTCGTGCGCGAGCTTCGGGCGACTACAGCGATGATCCGTTATCGCAGTTTCGCTTATCGCTTAAGCCGGCGCGATTAGCCTGATTGTTATTTACGATAATCCGGCATGACAATCGGGGGACCCAGTGATTGTTACAGCGGATGCACCGTCCCAAAGCCTTCGAAAACACCGGTTGAGATGCTGCCCGAGGTCAGTTGTCGGATCCGTGGCAGCTTAATGACTCCAAGGTACTTGCTTGGCGGAGACTGCTCCGGCCAGTGATCTGGCGAGAGATGGCCGGCGTTTAGAAAAATGCCTGCAGGTTTAACACAAGCTCCTGGGTACGGGCTCGCTGATTGAAATCAAATCGTAAAGTGAAATTTCTAGTCAAGGTATAGCGCTGCTGCGCCGATAGCCGCCACTCGTCAGATTTCTCTCCAAGCGGAAAATTCAGGTAGCCACCGGAAAGTGCGAATTTCCATCGATCGGTAATATCGGATAGTGCGCCAACCGTAAGGCCGCCGCCCACCCGGTGATTGCCGTGGAAGACCGGCCCCACTTCGGTAGCAAATTCCGCCAGGCCGAAATAGACCTCGCGGTTTAACCAGGCGCTTTCCCTCGCTACACCGATTCCAGCATTTAGGTTGCCGGTGCGGCAAAAGCGACAGTTGTGATGTTGGATCGTGTTGAGCGCCGCGTTGATCTTCCATGACGGACTCGCAAACAGAGCATCCATGGGCGACAGAGACAAAATGTCGAGCAGGGTGAATTTTTCGAGCCTGGTATGATCGCTACGAGCGTAGTGCCGCAAGGTCAGCCCCAGCGCCTGGATTTGCGCACCGGGCGTATAGCCGTATTCCGGATCAAGCAGGTCGTGAAAAGCCAGGCGAAAATTTGCCTCGTTGAAGAACTCGCCTTCACGCCAGCCGAAGCCCAGCCCCGCTCTCATGGTCTTATGCCCTTGATCAGGCGCACCGCTAGCGGGCGCAATGTCTAAGGGAACGGGTCTTGCCTTTAGCTTGCTGCGAGCAAGCAAAATGGTCCTATTACGCGATTCGAAGGCCCCGCCGTTCTCCGCCGTAGCGCTTTTGTACAAAAGATAATCCGATACAACATCCAAGACTGCCGCTTGACGCTCCGGTGGCAGATGGGTGAAGGAATCAGATTGAGAAAGCTTCGGATCGGTGACCATCTTCGACAGCCAGTTCCTTTCTTCGGCTGAAAGAGCCTCCCGACCGCGGCGAATCCTGGTGCTCCGGGAGGCGCGAAAGGTCACATCATTAACCAGACCGGGCTTGTCGGCGATCATGCGGATCGCATCGGAAGGGAAGGTATAGAACCAGAACCGTTCTGCTAGTTGCAGCTCCGGATCAGCGACATCCAGCAGAGCCAATATCTGATAGGCGCAATTTTCTTTGAAATAAAAGTAATCGAAAGTGGCGCTGCCCATCTCCCAGGCGTGCATCAGCAGTCGTTGCATCTGATCTTCCGTGAGATCGAGCCGGTACTCCCAGATGTCCCGGTTTTCAAAATCGCCGTATTCCTTCGCTTTGATGTAGTAGGGATGTGTCGAAAAGTATCCTTTGAATCCTCCAGTCAGTCCCAACACGGCGAAGAGGATGCCGTTGTCGGTGGTGACATCGGCCGCATAGTTGATCGTATACGCCAGAATGCTGGTTCGCTCCGTTTGGCCCTTTTGGTCAACCCGCAAGAGCAGGTGGCCGAACATCGAAGACGGATTGTTCATAAACGCCGAGGGAAAGATCACGGTGATCGAGGCGGGATTGAGCTCGGTAATCCATGATTGAAATTGCTCGCACGGTTGCTGCGGCATCCTGGTCTCATCGATAGCCAGGGTGCTCTTCAGCCAGTGATAACGCGCGATAAAAGCGCAATGCGCCGGTTGCGGCGAGCGCCCGACCAGATCGGTCGAAAAAAATCTTGTGAGCGTAGCCTGCAGTTCGGCTTCCGGATCGGTTTTTCCGTCCGGCGCTAAAAAGAATCCCGGTTCGTCGGCTTCGCTCTCAACCCCCCCGCCAAGGCTCGAGCGGTAGTGCAGAAGGAGATGCCAGTAGCGTTGCTCGTGCAGCGCCATTGCTTTAGCGCGCTGGAGCAGTTGTTCGAGGTAAGTGTTACCGCTGTCCTGGGCGCCGGCCGTGTTCGGGAGAAAACACAGGAAGAAGAATGCAATGCTTAGGATCGAGGACAAGAGAAAAAGAAAGCCCCGGCGATTGGCCGGGGCTCGTATATGATTTACTTCAGACTGCTGGCGAGAAGCGGGTGCGATGACATGGCGCTGGTTAAAGCCTTGAGCAACGCCGCCGGAGTAGATTCGCCGGACTGAATCATGCTCTGATACTGCAGTTGAGCAAGCGCATAAAACTCGGCGCGGTTTTCCTGCGGGATGTTCATCAGTTCAGCCAGTGAGCTCAGGTGTTCGCCGTCGCCCTTGGCCATATCCTGAGAAAGGTTCTCAAAATTGAGCGCCGCAAAAACGCTAGTTTTGTGTTCGGACATGATCACGCCGTTATTGGTGCAACCGGAAGTGCCGAAGCTGATGCCGAACGTCTGGCTGCCGAACGTCCCATTAGTGGTCGACTGCATCACCTGCGGCGCGATGTCCTTCTGATTTCCATATTCCCCCCAAGCGAGTTTACCGAGACCGCAACCCGGTCCGGTATCCGGGTTTGGTGCTCCCCAAACCTGCGCCGCGTACAAAGGTAGCAGAGCGACGCCCAACCTGAGCCATTGTTTTTTGATCATAGTTTCCTCCTCCTTCTGATGTGTTCTATAACTTTGAATGTAGCTTGAACAACATATTCGAGCAAGGACATTTTTCAAGTAATCTGAAAAAACTCCCCCGGTGTCTGGACGATCGTTGACACGCATCGGTGGCATCGGTATCGCTGTCCAAGTAAACGCTAGCGCGGGGGTAGAGGACCCGGCCCGGCAAATTTTTTGAGCATGTTTATGGTCTCGGCGTCCCGGGGCATCTCTGCAACGACCTTTCTCAGTTCCGCCGCTCCCATTGGCGATGCATCATCGGTGACCAATTTTTTAAAGTAGGGAGGAAACTCAGGGTCTTTGAAGATCTTGTGCATTGCTTCCTCGAGAATCGCAACTCTCTCTTTGGGGGTTCCCGGAGGAAGTATGTAAGGTGATCCCACCGATCGAAAAGCGCGCCAGAGTGTGAGAAGTTTGTTTTCCTGATCGTTTTTGGCGAAGCTACCGATCTCCGGAAGGTGACCTAACCGTGGGTGCTTGTCACCTTTCGGAACCTCCATAATCGCATGGAAATTCATCAGCCCTTTCTCCACCCAATCGGAGTTTCGCCGGATCACCGAGCTTGCGTTATTGGCCCTACTGTCGAGTTCGCCTTGGGTCAAGGCGACGTCCAATTCATGGGCAGTGTAACCGGCGATAAATCTGGGATCTTTTAAGTTCAGAAAGTACGCGAAGAGTCTTCCTGCTACATACGACACATGGCCGACGGTTTGCGCTCCGATTCTCAGGCCAGGCTTGGATGCGAGTTTCTCCAGATTGTCGAGACCGAGTTCTTTGCGGGTGTAAATGATGTAGTGGTTTTCGCTTTCGGGTGAGCCAAGATAAATAAACTTGTCGATGTCATAAGTGATGCCGGCTTCGCCCATGACGGCCAGGCCGATAATCGCTCCGCTCGCCGCGCCTATGGTCAGGCCGTCGGGACGAACGTTGCTGTACAGAGAATTCGTTCCCTTGCGGCCGCCGCCCCCGTCAATGTACTGGATGACCACGGTCGGGTTTCCCGGAATATGTTTCTTCAGGAAAGGCGCCATGGCTTTGACGCGGAGATCGCCGGTGCCGCCTGCCGAGGTGGTGGCGATCAAGGTGACGGTCTTACCCTCGTAAAAGTTACTTTGCGACAGCGCATCATTCGAACAGATGCAAAAAACTAGTCCATAGAAGGAAGCGATCCGGATGAACTTGTTCCGGGTAATCATAGAATCTCCGTCTTGCTGGTATGTCTGATAACTGTCATTCGATAGCACCTCTTATCTAAAAAGTCGCGACCTTTTACAAGCGGATTTTAAATTATCGCCATGCCTGCAGATGAGGGACCCTGGGGGCCGCCGCTGTGCATTGAATTTGACCGCTAGAACGAGGCCGTGTTAGAAGCCGAGTTATGCAACGCAGTAGCCTCCGCGACGAGCACGAATGAAGGCAATGACGATGGTGGTTTCGGCCGATGGTGGGCGAGCGCTACGGGGAGACATCATGCAGATCGAGTTGAACTATCCCGATCCGGTTCCAATTGAACTAGACCCGAGTAAAACGTTGCTCCTCGTCGTAGATATGGAGAACGAAGACGCTCATCCTTCGGGCAAGCGCTTCGCAGGCCAAGCGGTGACTCGCATCATCCCCAATATCGCAAGATTGCGGCGCAAGGTGCGACAATCAGGCGGATCCGTAGTTCACACTCAATCGGTGCGCAAACCGGATGCGCTGGAATTTACCGTGTTCAATAACGCGATTCGAAAAATCGAAGGTACCTGGGGTGCGGAGTTCGTGGACGAGTTAAGGCCCGAAGCCGATGAGCCGATCGTGGTTAAGTACACGCACGATTGTTTCTATCGCACCGAGATGGAATCTGTCCTGGAGGGATTCAATCTGCGGCCGGGAGATGCGCGAATCATTGTGACCGGTATCTCCTCGAGAAGTTGCGTGCAGTGCGCGGTGACCGGTTTTAGCATTCGTAGCTATTATGTTTATGTTCCAATCGATTGTACCGGGCAGCGCGAAGAGGAGGAGAAGCTGCAAGCATTTTCTCTTTTTGCCAGCTTTGCCTATCGTTATAACGTGACCGTCACACGATCCGACTTGATTCAGTTTAGCTAACGGCGCCAAAAATCGTATCCGATCCTGTGTCCACGAGGCGAACTATGGGAATGACCATCACTGAAAAAATCTGCGCGCGAGCCGCGGCAAAGGATCGGGTCGGCGCGGGAGACATGATCGATGCGGCAATAGACAAACTCTACATCAAGGATTTGCGATTTTCGAAAGCGGAAGACCCTAAAGGTCTGTACGGGATTTTCAAAGAGATCCTTAAGGACATGGGCATCACTAAAGCGTGGGATCCTGACAAGATCATTATCAATTTCGACGAGCAACCGGCGCGCAGCACGAGACGCGCGGAAGGTCAGGAGCGGGCGAAACAATTCGCGGGAGAGCATGGGGCGACGGTCTATGAAGGTTACCAGGGGGGCATCGGTCATAATGTCATGGTCGAAAAAGGTCATGTTGTGCCGGGCGAGTTTATCGTCGGCGCCGATTCGCATTCGTGCACCTATGGCGCACTAGCTTGCTTCGCCACCGGCATCGGTTTTACTGAAACCGTCGGAGTGCTTGCAACCGGAAGGATCTGGCTTAAAGTGCCACCGGCCATTTTCATCGAGCTTACGGGCAAGCGCCCGCCCTGGATTTGGGGAAAGGATATCGCGTTGCGCATTATGGGCGCGATGGGAGCTAACGGCGCGGTTAACAAAACCATCGAATATGGCGGCAGGGCGGTTGCCCAGATCAGCATCGAAAGCCGTCTCTCGATGTGCAATATGGCGGTTGAAAGCCTCGCCTTGAACGCCGTTTTTCCGCCGGATGAAAGCGCGATCGATTACGTGAAGCAAGTCAGCGATGCAAGCTTTGCTGCGGTCGAAAGTGATGCCGATGCCGAATATGAATCGCGGCTTCGCTTCGATTTGACCGATATGGAGCCTTTTGTTGCCGCGCCGGGCGTGCCCTCCAACGGCCAGCCGGTTCACGAATTTGTCGGCACCAAGATCGATCAGGCCTTCATCGGAACTTGCTCCAACTCACGTATCGAAGACCTACGCGTCGCAGCCAAAATTCTCAAAGGCAGGACGGTGCATCCCGGAGTGCGCATGATCGTCACGCCAGCTTCCTATGCCGCCTATTTCCAGGCACGCGAAGAGGGACTTCTGCAAATTTTCGAAAAATCAAAAGTTTTGCTCACCGCGTCGGAATGCGGCATCTGCACGCGTCCCTCGCTGGCCAGCGGTGAAGTCTGCATCTCCTCCGGCAACCGAAACTTTCCCGGCCGCATGGGTCACCGCGATGCCCAGATATTCTTGGGGAGCCCGGCGACGGTGGCCGCCAGCGCTATTGCAGGCGAGATCGTCGATCCCAGGGAGTTACTGCCATCATGAACCGAATCTTTTCCGGTAAAGTTTGGAAATTCGGCGACTGTATCGACTCCAGCAACATCCGTGTGCATCTCGTCCGGCGGCCGAAACTTTCTTGGACGCATGGGTCAGGCGATGCGCAAATATTTCTAGCTAGCCCGCCATGATGGCTGTCAGCGCTGTAGCAGGTGAAATCTTCGATCCCAAGGAGTTACTGTCAGCATGAAGCGAATTTTTCTCGGTAAAGTTTGGAAATTCGGCGACTGCATCGACTCCGGCAACATCAAAGGTGTGATGGCCGGCATCGATCCCCAGTTTCACTTAAAAGTGAAGCCCGGAGATTTCATTATCGCCGGAATCAATTTCGGCATGGGTTCGAGCGCGGAAGATGCGCCCCGATCGCTGCGCGAGGCCGGCATCGCCGCTGTGCTAGCGGAATCCATATCGAACATTTATCTGCGTACCTTGATCAACCTCGGGCTGCCGGCAATCGAGTGCCCTGGTATATCGACGCTTGTCGCACAGAACGATGAGATCGAAGTCGACTTGAGATCCGGCACAGTTTGTAATTTAACAAATGGGGCTTCACTCGCGTTTCCGCCTTTTTCAGATCATGCGATTGCTATTCTGGAGAGAGGCGGTTTGATTCCGTACTTGAAATCCTCATTCGCCAAGCAAGACAAAAGCGCGCCGCTGAATTCGTAGGAGGAGCAATGAAAGCAACGACTAAGCTTAGAGAACTGCTGAAGGGCGATGACATGATCATCACTCCCGGGGTTTATGATTGCCTGACGGCGCGGCTCGCCGAAACGACCGGGTTTACCGCAGTCAAACTGTTAGGCAATGTCACCTGCGCCAGCTTGCTTGGGCTTCCCGATCTGGGTCTTATCGGACTTAATGAGATGGCCAATCATGCCAAGAATGTGGCCGCTGCCGTCGACATCCCAGTCATGGTCGACGCCGATACGGGATATTCGGGCGGACCGCTTGGAATCGCCCGGACGATCAAGGAATTCGAGCGCGCCGGTATCGCCGGCATCGGCATAGAAGATCAGGTGACGCCTAAGAAGTGCGCTCTCATTCCGGGAGGAACTCCGGTTGTGTCGATCAAAGAGCAAGTGAGAAAGCTCCAGGCCGCGGTTGAAGCCAAGGAGGATTCGGATTTTGTCATCAGCGCCCGGACCGATGCAGAGTCGGTGAACGGGTTGGATGATGCGCTCGATCGGATCAAGGCCTACGAGGAGGTCGGTATCGATATGGTCGGTGTTGCCATGTCTTGGGTGCGAAAGGAAGGCATGAGGCAACGAACCCTGGACGCGTTGAAGCGTATCCGCGATTCGGTGAAAGTGCCGGTTAATTGCATGTTCATGGACGAGGCGATTCAAGTCGGCAACGTTACGTTGGCCGAGCTTAAACAGATCGGTTTCAACATGGGCGGGAGTAACGCGGTGCGCTACACGGTGATCAAAGCGGTCACGGAGATGCTGACGATTTTAAAAAACGAGGGTTCGACTAAGAACTATGCGCACAGGCTGGCTTCTCTCAAGGAGTATGAGGCCTTGGTACGCTTGCCCGAGTTCTTGGAGATGGAACTGCGTTACTCCATCTAACGGACCGCCGGCTAGAATCCATGGTGCTCATTCGATCATCGCAGCTGTTTGCGATTTCGCGCATATCGACTATGGATTAGTCGATGATGCGCTTGCGGCCTCTTTATCGTGGCCCGATACGAAGGCTGATGGTGCCTACATAGATCTCGCGTAAAAACCACAGTAGCCCGAGAACGAATGTCGACATGGCGGCAATGAAAAGCAGGGCGACGACCACAGAGGCGTCGAACCGCAAAAATGCGCTTACGAACAGGAATGCGATTACCGCGCAAACGAGCAACGCCGTCGTCGTGCAAAGAGCGATCGCCGAATAGATGAGCTTGGCGCGCTGCGAAAGCAGTCTGAGATCGGTTTGCAACATTGAAAAGAATTCCGGAGACACATCGACTAACTGCTCTTCGAGATATCGGGCGCGATCAATGATGCGGCCTAATCGGTTCGTCATAACCGCTAGCATCGCGCCGATTCCTGAAAGAAGAAATACCGGCGCCACGGCTAGCTGAATCGCGTGCGCCACGGTAACATCGCTGAACTCAAGCACGATCACGTTCCCCAGCCAGCATCACGCTAGCACCGCTCCACAACGACCTAAATTTTTACTTTAGTGAAAACTTTCAAAGGATTTTTTTGAAATATTTTCAGCTTGTCTTCAGCGCTCAAGAATCCGAGGCCATCTATCACTGGAATTAGATCGTCGGATGGCATGCCGGTTTCGGGACGAATAGCGCCGCCGGAGCCCGGAGATTCGGTGCCAAAAAGAATCTGATCGATGCCGCGCTGCTTGATCGCGGCTTCGAGGTAGTGAACATCGTAAACGCAGGAGTCGTAGAAGAGATTGTTGCTGAAATCTCCCTGTCCGACGTGCTTGTCGGTGGGAATAAACCGGTTCAGGCCGCCGCCGCAGTGGCAGATGGTAATTTTTAATTTTGGAAAGATCTCAAAGACTTTACTGTGGGTTAGTAGCTGCATGGCGACAAACTCTTCTATATAGTTGTTCATCTGATAGTTTGCCGGAATGATTTCCAGTCTCCGGTCGTAGGTTACTGACGGATGGATCATCAGAGGCACATCGAGCTCCACGGCTTTTTCGTATAACGGAAACCAATACTCCTCGTGCACGCCTGGAGTTTGTTTGTCGCCTCCCGGATCGGGGTTCAGATATGCCCCGACGAAGCCTAATTCTTTCACGCAGCGCTCGAATTCCGGCAGACAGTTGCGCGTGTCCTTGCTTGTCGAACACTGTGGCAACTGGGCCATGCCGCGAAACCGGTCGGGGTGGAGCTTGACAATACGCGCGATCACATTGTTGGTGTTTTCGCTCCAGAATTCCTGTAGGAATGGCCGCATCCAGTGCCACATGGCGATTGGCCTCGGTCCGATGAGCTGAACGTCGACATTGCGATCGTCCATAAATTTGAGATGACGCTGCTGCGCGTTCTCCAACTGCTCGTCGGTGACCTCCAGTCTTCGCCCGGGCGTATTTTGCGAAACAATTTCCGCCAAAAATTGCCGAAACCCTGCCGGGGTGGTCATGTGGCCGTGAACATCGACGACGGTTTGTCCGTTGTACATTAGAACTCCTCAGAAGTAGTCAGTGTTCCCTTACATAACAGAGCTGAACCTGGCTCTGTCAAGCGGTTAGAATTCGGGCAAGAGGCTGCTCTCCCTGGTGAGCCGGCGATGAATTAAGGTGGCGGCTGGAACATCAAGATAGGTTGCTACATAGCAATCAGAACGGCGATGACTGCTAGGAAAGCGGCGGGAGAGCGCCTCTCACTCGATTCGGCGCCTTCTCCGCAGGCTTCTATTGGCGCACTGTGAGCACCGGGCAGGTCGCCGTCGATACGACTCGGCCGGCAACGCTGCCCATAAACAATTTGGATAGCCCGGTGCGGCCATGCGTGCCGATCACAATCAGGTCGGCTTTTTTGTTTTTGGCGGCTTTGATGATCTGCTCATGCGGCGATCCTCTCAGCAGCAGGCTCTTGGCTTTGATTTTAGCCTTCTCCAGTGTCGCCATGAGCCGCTTCATCGAACTCTCTGCCTGCTGTTTGGCGCTTTCTTCCAGCCTCATATAGAGCTCGGCGCCGCCAAATTCTTGCTCGGAAAGGTAAGCCGTTGTCGGCGCGATCACGTGCACCACCCAGAGCTCCGCGTCGTAATCTTTGGCAAGCTCGACCGCCTTTTCTCTCGCGCGGCCTGATGCTTTGGAATAATCCGTGGCGTATAAAATCCTGCGAATGCCGCTCACGATGTGTGCTCCCTTAGTTGCTTCTGGTTTCAAGCCGAAGCTTGAACCGCCTGCGCTGCGAGGGCCGTCTTGGCAATGCCGGCCGGCACCTTCGACAGGTCGAGGTTGTATAACTTACAGACGTTGGTCGCCAGCACTTTTGTTTGAACTTCCACAGGCAGGTGCCCAAGATCACGTTGGATAATTTTCAACGAATTAGGCCAAGTCGAATTAGGATGAGGGAAGTCGTTGGACCACATAATATTATCTTCGCCCCACCATTCGAGATTGTGGCCGCACACCGAGTCGTTGAAGAAGCACGAATAGATTTGATTGCGAAAGTACTCGCTGGGGTCCTTGCTGAAAGGCGGGGGATTGGCCTTGCGAAAGCGCCGGTAATAGTAATCCCACTGCTGCGTGATCCAGGGTAACCAACCCGCTTCGTTCTCCACCGAAACCATCTTGAGCCGCGGATAGCGCTCCAGCACGCCGTAGAAAATGAGCTCGAAAAGCGCATTGGCGATGTCCATCAATTTCAAATTAACGCTGCCGCGGTACCGCTCGACGCCGTTGCGGTTCTTGTCTTTGTTGTAGCTGTGCCCAGTTAGAATGTGCAAACTGACCGGCGTTTCGAGGTCCTGGGCGGCGGCCCAAAATCTCTCATAATGGTTGGAATGAAACGGCAGATCCGGATGCGGTGCTTGCCAAATGATCGCCCCCTTGAGTCCGGCGTTACGGCAACGCTCAAGCTCTTTGATACCGTTTTCGATGTTGTAGACGGAAATGGCAGGGATGCCGATCAGCCGGTTAGTATCAACGCTGCAATAATCGATTAACCAATCGTTGTACACGCGAAAACAGGCTTCCTGCATGCCCGGATCGTCAAGCGCGAACAGATCCAACATCAGTGTCGGATACAGAACCTCGCCGCTGAGGCCGTCCTTTTCCATCTCCTGAATTCGTGCCCGGGGGTCCCAGCCGCCGGCGTGTTGTTGAAAGCCTTCGCCAACTTTGTGCGGCGGAAAGAGCGGAGCGTCTTCGCGGTATTTTTCCGGAACTCCCTTTTTCCAAAGGTCCACCGGTTCCATGACATGGGAATCCGATGAGATGATGACGCCATTGATACCCTGACCGTGACCGTTTCCGATAGCCATCTGTGAGTCCTCCTTAAGGAATCATTGCTCACTGTACTTTGCAGTCGACCGAACTTATGCGATAACCCGACGACATGTCAATTCGAATCGATGTCAACAATCGCCGAGTTGGTTTCCGGCTTGCGCCAGAGCGAAGCCAGCCACGGCTGCTCGGCTCGCGGCGCTCCGGGCGGCCGATAGTAATGAGTGATCTCAGTAAAGCCGGCTGCAGTCATGAATTTACGCCATTGCTCAAGATTGTAATAGGCGCCGTAGCGTTTGCCGTTCCATCCTTCTTGATTATCACCCCGTGGATTGGAGCTGAAGAGCACGCCCTGCGCTTTCAACGTCTGCCATAGCTCCTTTAGAACGCGCGGCAGTTCCTGACTGGGGATATGAAAGAGCGAAGCATTGGCAAAAATACCGTCAAAAAAATTTTCCGGCAGTTTCAGTCTTAGAAAATCCTGGCGCCAGACTTCGCACCCGCTGAAGTCGCGCGCTATTTCGACAAAACGTTGGGCGCCATCGAGCCCGATCACTTCATGTCCTAGGTCTTTGAACGCCTTCAAGTCGCGGCCTGGACCGCAACCGAAATCGAGAATGCGAAAGGAACCTTCGCCCCGCATATGCTCGAGGAGCGCGGCGCGGTTTTGTGCGACGTCATGATCGCGCGTGCCTTCCCAGAAACTATCCGCGTGCTGATTGTAGTGATCGAGGGTGATACTTGATATCTTGGTAAGTTCGTTCTTGGTTCCCGCACGCTTAAGGGCCATGTTCGCTCCGCATGGCATCATGGCAACAGGTCACGGAACATTCAAGCATGGGGCATCTGGAGCTCTGAGGTGGTTTGAGCAGCGTGCACATCGAAGTAGGAAGGTATTTTGATAATCCAGCAATTCTCCGCGAAACGTTTCTGACGGTTTGAACCGCTCGAACGTCTGAACCTTTATTTCGGAAGGACTTCCGGATTCAACAGCTTTAGCGGACGGCCGTCGAGATAGTCGAGTATATTTGCCATTGCTTGTTCGTAGCGCTCGCCGAGAACCTCGACAGTGGCGTAGCCGCGATGCGACAACAAGACAGCATTCTCGAATTTCCGTAAGGGATGATCCATCGGCAGGGGTTCGAGGTCAAAAACGTCAAGCCCAACGCCGCCCAATTGACCGCTTTCGAGCGCGCTGATCATTGCCGGCTCTGAGACGATCGGTCCCCGCGCCGTGTTCACTAGGAAAGCGCCGCGCTTCATCATGGCAAATTCTTTTTCCCCGATAATCCCTCGAGTTTGGGCATTAGAATTGATGTGGATCGTAATGATGTCAGACTCACGAATCAGCCTTTCAAAGCTGACGCACTCGGCGCCGACTTCCGCCGCTTTTTCCGGCGTTAGAGTTCGAGAGTAGCCTAAAACTCGAGTATTAAGAGTTCTCATAACCCGGGCTACTTCTTTGCCGATCCTGCCAAAGCCAAATACCCCGACCGTTTTTCCCTCCAGAGTCCAGCCCGGAATCGCGGGCCAATCCTCGGTGCGCATGCGCCGGTCGACCTGCGGGATCTTGCGCATCAACGAGAGTATCAGTCCCAGGGTCAACTCTTTTGTGGTGGCGCCGGTGTCGGCTGCCGTGCCCGATACGGCGATGCCATGGCGGGTGGCCGAGGGCAAATCGAGATGCACGCTGGTGCGTCCGGTTTGTGAGATGAATTTCAAGTTGGGCAACTGGCGGTATTCATTGCCGGTAAATGAGGTCCGCTCGCGCATCAGCAGGATTATGTCGAAAGGTCGCAACGTTTGGACAATTTTTTTGGAACTGTCCAATCTTTCTCGCAAGAGGGTGATGTCGGCACGGGCCTTAAGTTTGTCAAAGGCGGGAACGGTGTCAGAGATTTTTTCGAAATCATCGAGGATAGCGATACGGGCGCGCCCAGTCTCAGGTTTACTCATGGTAACTCCCAGCACACCGCGATACTCCACAAACGGGATCTCGGAAGCGCTTGTATAAAGGAGCCCGCGGTTTCATTCTGTCGTCGCCGTGACTTCGACCTCGCATAGTTTTCCGACCGACGAGTAACCGTCGACAAAGCAGTATTCCCGTTGAGCTGTTGATGCTTTGATGCGTTCATTGAATAGTCGGTTCAAGTTATCGATGGTTTGGCTTCGGTGCAGATAGAAGGAAATCCGCGCAACTCTCTCCCACGAACTGCGGCTGTCTTTCAAAGAACCGGTGATCCGCGGCAGGATATTGTCCAATTGTTCTTCGAGTGTCGGCAGGACAGTCGTCACTCCGGAGAGCATCACCACAGAATCGTAGACCAGGAACCGAATC
Organism: Binatia bacterium; assembly: GCA_036378835.1. Classification (GTDB taxonomy): domain Bacteria; phylum Desulfobacterota; class Binatia; order UBA9968; family UBA9968; genus WHTF01. The sequence goes on from DASUVS010000447.1 coordinate 20,133, forward strand.
GGCACGATGGGCGGGTCGTACTCGACGATGCGCTTTTGCATGTTTTGCCTGGAAGGTTTCATCGCCAGCAGGTCCACGGCGATCTTTGCATCAGAATCAAAATGATCGGGAGCGATGTAACTCGAGCTTGCCGATCGCGCTTGGCCGGAAAGCACTTTAACCCGCTCGTCGCTCCCTAGGTTTCGGCTTTCACGGTCGCGACCCCACAGCCGAGTACGTACGACGTTGTCTAGTGACAACTTATGCGTTTTGAGCTCCTGATCGAAACGACGGAAGAGTTCCGAGGCTTCGTTGCTCGCGCTTGCCCCAGGTTTGGCTTCACCCGAGAGCTCGATAAAATCTTTGCCAAGCCACGTAAGAAATTTCTTGCGCATGACTGATCTCCTTTATTCTCACGGCGCGCTGACCCCATGCTATATCAGCCGATGCACAGAGTTGTGAAGAGGCGCGTGTGCGAAATTGTGAAGTTGCGATGAATATACGAGAACGGCAGGCAAGATAATTGTCAATCGAGAGCTCTGGAGATTTTCGCAACGGGAAGACACTTAGATTGGGAATCCGCGATCAATTTGGCTAAGCGATAGTGCGAGCGGGACGTGATCTCGGCTAGGGAATGCTGAAATTCCGCGGTTACCCCGGACTACAACAAAACATTTTAGCTGATTTTGGGGCCTGCGCCTCCGGAGCTTCCCAGATAGTGCGAAGATCGGCAGAGTACGGATAGCGGATACCATTCTCTTCGAGGATCTTGCCGGTGGCTTCGATAAGCTCGGATCGATTAAACACCATTGTTTCATGGGTCAGCACTCCGGCGCTGGCGAACTTGAAACTGATTTGTTGGTCGCGCGAATCGCGCAGTATCTCCACTAGGTGTCGCAGATTTCTGACGCGAATATTGTTGACTTCGCTAAGTACGCCCCGATTGGGATCGTCATAGCCTTGAGTAATTCGATGTGGAAACAGGGGAGAGGCAACCATGACGAGCTCTTCGTCATCGAATGCTGGACGATCATAGCGCCGGGTGACTAGCGGGCTGGCGCCCCGTCCAAAACTGCCGGCCGAGGAGGGACGTTGGTTACCAAGCCGTTCAAGATAGTCTTGCGTAGTCTGGGAGAATACAAAAGGGCCAAAGATGAAATAGCGGGGACTCGAATTTAAAAGGTAAGGAATGACCAGCTCACGCTGTGTTTTAACAGGCAAATCGATTTTAGCCAGCTTGCCGTCTCGATAAATCGTTAGTGGCAACACACCGTTTTTGGCGAACTTCTGTGTTAGATAAGAGGCTGACAACCGGAGATCATAGCGCACTGCCACCTTCCCATCGCTGTCGATCGGAGTGCCGCCGATGTGCGTGATGACGTCCCACTCCTTCAGAGGGTAAGCATCGTCATCCCGATAAGGTTGTGCCACCATGACTCCGCTTAGCTCCTTAGGCAAGCCGAGCCTTTGCCGGAGCGCTGCATTCTCTACTGTTTGTATCAGATCGTGCGTTTGCGGTTTGCCGTCGTATACGCCGTCCTTCACATCGTCGAGAAATAGTTGAATCTCCTCCACAGGGATCAGATAGCCGATGTTCTGCGCATTTTGAATCAAACTAAACACCAAACCGACAAGCTTTCCGTCCGAGACAGCGGGTCCACCGCTGTTGCCGAAATTTAGCGCCGCATCGACCTGAATTCGAAGACCTGCTGCCTGATAGTAATAATCGGTGTATTCGATGCGGGAAACAATTCCTTGGGTTACGGAAAGCTCTGTGCCGCCGGTCGGATAGCCGTATACATTGATGTTGTCCTTGACTCGAGGCAGCTCTTTGGCAAAAGCAAGTGACCCGCGCTTCTCAAAAAAAGTTTCATCGTCCAATTTCAAAATCGCCAGGTCCATAGATGGGGTAATCGAATCAACCCTTGCCGGTAAATGCTGCGACGACTGATTGGGCTGCACGTAGATTTGGCTGGCGTAGCGAACCACGTGCGCGTTGGTGAGAATGCGGTTGCCGTCTATGACCACACCCGAACCCTTGATCTGTTGCGGCGTATTTCGGCTCCATGGGCGCAACACATCGGGAGTGTGATGAACCGCGTGGATCTTGACGACCAAATCACGGATTTGGTCCTGCGCACTCGAGTCTGACGCCTTCAGGTTAACGATAAGCAGCATCACCAAAACAATGCCGAGTCGGCCCATAAACTCTCCTGATAATTTAACCCAAATTCGCCGTAGTATACGCCAAAGATCGGCTGAGTTAAATGATCGTTTCAACCTTGACCTTTGAATCTATAGCCTGGTCTAGTACACCCAAACAGATCGATTTGTATGCCTGATAAGCTCATTGCATTCTGACCGCTGTGTCACGCCCTTTCACGGTTAGCAAGTAGTTGTTGACCATCTTGACATGGTCAAGTGCGACGACGTATCCATCAGTTGGGTGCGAAACGTCTGGAGCCGCAACTGAATAAGGAGAACGCCATGTGGTATTTAGTGATGCGTCGCCCGGTAAAGCCGCGGGAGCAGTGGACAGTCAACCTAGACCAACACCTGGTCTGGATGAAGCAACAGCACGACAGCGGCCGTATTCTTTTTTCCGGGCCTACGCCGGATAGAAAGTTCGGCATTTATGTAATTAAGGCAGCATCCAGAGCCGAGGCCGACCGGATTGCCGGCAGCGACCCCTATACGGCCGCGGGTTTCTGCGAGTACGATCTCTATGAGTGGGATGTTCACCAGATCATGGGCGCGGGGCCATTCAGCGCGGCGGAACTGCGTACCCACCGCTAATTAGCGATCAAGAGCGACTTTGTAGAGGCATAATCCGGAAGCTTCACTCGATTCACCGGTTTGGGACTTCCAAACCCTTGATCGCAAGCACTTCGATGCCGCCGTCCTGGTATACTTTTACAGTCTGGTTGCTAGTGTCCTTGTAAGCCGTCGCAATAATTGTGTATCGGACCTGTAAATATTTTATCGCCCTGGACCGTCATGCTCATCGCGCTGCTCACCGGCAAAACTTGACTTGATAATTAGCGACGCTTCTTGTTCAACAGCGTAGCCTCTTTGCGTTCCTAATCTGATGCCCCCGATCGAAATGGCATCGGGTTTTTCGGCAGCAAAGATCCCCAAACCAGATCCAGGGTTGCGATGAGGCAGTCTCCTGGCAGCAAGCTTTACATGAATTATAATAAGCGATGGTGGAGATTAGATAACGCCTAAATACTCGATGATCGTGTTTATCGCCGTTTAGTGGATGTGATCAGGGGCTGATGTCAAACCCCTGCTGTCGATATATAATAAAGACCAGCCGGCTCATCGTCCGAACCAGGCCGATCTTGCTGCCGGTATCCGGTATTATGAACCGAGTCGATTAGGGAGCTGATGTACTAGCTTAAGTGGAAGTTCTAGATGGATGATCTCGTCGAGCGAATCTTAAATGGACAGAATCAGGACGGGGGCTGGGGGTTTTTGCCGGGCAAGAGTAGTAATACAGAATGTACCTCTCTCTGCGTGCTGGCTTTGGACAGTCTTGGAACAAAGCAGCCGGTGGCAAGCACAAAACGAGGTTTGGACTGGCTGCTTCGACATCAAAGGGCCGAGGGCAGTTGGCCGCTGAATGATTCATCCGTTGATGCTTCGTGGACAACCGCTCTGGCGATGATAGCGTTGAACCGATTCCCGGGACAGCAGCTACAAATGAAGACCGCCTCTGACTGGTTGTTGAAACAGGAGGGTAGGACTCCGGGCATATTGGCTCGGCTGATCGGGGCATTTATGACTCCTAGTAATGCCGTTGCTTTGAATCCCGATCTGAAAGGCTGGGCTTGGGTTCCACGAACATTCAGTTGGGTTGAGCCGACCAGTTATGCTCTTATTGCTTTGAAACAAACCCGAACCGCCGTTGGCACCAAGATTTTAGCGGAGAGAATTCAACAGGGCGAGTTGATGATTTATGATCGCATGTGCAATGGCGGTGGCTGGAATTACGGGAATTCGAAGGTTTTTGGCGAGGCGCTTTGGCCTTATCCGGACGTGACCGCAGTGGCATTGATTGCGCTGCAAGACCATCAGGCTAGCCAAGCCAATCAAGAAAGTTTGACGGCCCTGCGCAGGATGATGCGAGAAACCGATTCGGGTTTAGCGCTATGTTGGGGTACTATCTGCTTATCGATCTACGGCGGCGAGACGTCCCAATGGAAGCGCCAAATCGAAAAACGCTATCAAGATACGGGTTTTCTCGGGGAGATCAAAACACTTGCATTATCACTTATCGCCTCGGTCGATGATGCCAAGGCTTTTCGAGTTTAGCTCATGATTAGCCGTCGGAGTTTCCTCAAATATTCAACCCTCGCTTCAGTCATACCGTTCGTAGACGGCTGTAGCGAGAGTCAAAAGTGGCGCGCAGAAGCATATCGCAAACAGAGGTCATCGCAGGTGGCGATCGTGCAAGCCTTGCGCTACGACTTATCATTGCGCGAGATCATAACCAAAGGCGTACGGCTCTGCGGCTTGGAGGTAAAAGGAAAAACGATCGTTCTCAAGCCGAATCTGGTGGAATTTGATCCAGGCGGTGTTATCAATACAAATCCACTGGTGATCGAAGCCGCGATAGATTGCTTTCGCACACTCGGCGCGCGGCAAGTGTTGGTCGCTGAAGGTCCGGGACATCGTCGAGATAACGAGTATCTCCTTGCTGCGTCTGGCATTTATGCGGTAATCAAAGAGCATCGCGTCGCTTACGTCGATTTGAACACCGACGATATACGCCCGACCCGCCTTCTTAGCAGTTTCACGAAACTGGAGCAGCTCTACTTGCCGGAAACGCTCTACAACGCCGATCTCATTGTATCTATGCCGAAGCTAAAAACACACCATTGGGCGGGCGTTACACTTTCGTTGAAAAACATGTTCGGTGTGGTTCCAGGCTCTGTTTATGGCTGGCCCAAAAATATCCTTCACTGGCAGGGGATTCACAATAGTATTCTGGATATTAATAGCTCCCTACCTGTTCGGCAGTTTGCGATTGTTGATGGCATAGTTGGGATGGAAGGGAATGGGCCTCTACAAGGCCAGGCTAAAGAGAGTGGTGTTTTGATTTTTGGGAAGGACCTTGTAGCAGTGGACGCAACGGCAGCTAGGTTGATGAAAATTGAGCCGAAAAAAATTAAGTATCTCGCGCAAGCGGGCGAGTTTCTGGGAAATGTGAACCACGAGAAAATTGAACAGATCGGTGAGAACCTGGACCGGCTGCAAAAGGATTTCCAAGTGATCGAGGAATTCCAGGATCTAAAAACGTTGACCTAACGGGTCCAACTCTCCTACGGCCTCGCAAACAGTTAGGGACCCGAAACTACAGGTGCGAAGTTTTGTCGTTCTTTCAGATCAACTTCATCAAACCTAGAGCCCAAAACAGAGGGGCCGAACGGTATCGATCCGTTCGGCCCCTTCTGTTCGATGGCTCTTCTGCTGATTAGCTCGCTTGATCGTCGGCAGGGATTATCAGCTTCATTCCGACATAGATGTAGTTAGGATTTTTCAGGCTTTCTTTATTTGCTTCGAAAATCTTCTCCCATTTAGATGTAGAATTATAGAAGCGCTCGGCCAATTTGCTTAGGGTATCGCCTACTTTAACCACATATTGCTGATCTGCTGGCGTACCGGATTTCACCGGCTTCGCAGTAGTAGCTGCTGGAGCTGGAGTTTTTTCCGATGCCGTTGTGGCCGGTTTAGCGATCTCACTAGCTTTACTTTCTGCGGCTGCCGGTTTTATCTTACTTTCAATTGTAACAGGCTTCTCGTTTACGGCAACGGCCACGGGCGTAGGTTTAGCTCGTGATGTGGCTTTAGCGAGGCTTTGTGTCTTATAAAGCTGGTCAACAAAGCCAGAGCTGTCGAGTTCTTTCATGAACGTCAGATCAACGAACTGCTCAGGGCGAGCACTTCGGGCGGCTGGTTCTTTGACACCCATTTCCCGGAGCATGATTTGAATTCCTTTAATTGTCGGATAGGGCTTTTCTGGAATGAGCGAGTTAAGGACAGCGTCATAGGCTTCATCCAGGGCTTCTGTATCGTCGGACCTCAGATACTTGGCCAGGATTGCTATCGTCTCCTGGCGGCGTGTCTTCATGAAGTGAATACTCTCGACAAAAGCTTTCAAGACATTCCGGACAAGCTCCGGTTGCTTTTTGATAGTATCTTGGCTGAAGGCTAAACCGGTATGCTGGTATTCCAATCCGAGCATTTGTAGATCCGCCAGAGTGTTCAGGCCCATCCTTTTGGCTTTAGCGGTTAATGGGATCGCGATCATAACGCCATGTATTTTGCCGGTTTCCAACGCGGAGAAGCGGGCTGGTTGGCTACCGATCTGAACAATGGCAACATCCTTATCAGGCGTCAGTCCATACTTCTCTAGCGCATAGCGAGTTGCGAAATCGGAAGAAGAGCCAATGCGACTGACTGCCATTATCTTGCCTTTGAGCTGATCCGGGCGGGTAATGTCACGCGACACGATCAACTTGTAATCCATGGTGTTGAGAAATCCGGCAACCATGACGACACCGGATCCTTGCAGATTGCTTTGAAGCACAGATGAGCCTGCCACCTGAGCGGCCAGGACATCCCCTGATATAAGCGTCTGAACGGTTCGGCTCCCTCCCTCAACAAAAAGCAGTTGTGAGTCCAGGCCATACTTGCGGAAAAATCCCTGATCCTGAGCGATCCAAGCCGGCGCCTGGCTGGGTGAAATAGCGCTATAGCCGATCATCACTTTTCTCAGCGGCTGGGTTGCAACACTTTCTGCCGAGCTCGCATCGCCCACCACCGCGCCGAACGGTAACGCACACAAAGCACTTATTGTAAGCGCTCGGGTAAAGGCCTGTTTGATCAATCGCAGCATTTTGAATCCTCCTATCTGATAGAGTCCTTCGCGATCTATTCGCGATTCAATCGGACCATGGCGGCTTTGAGGCTCGCTCTCATGCGTTCGAGTGATCGCGCCAACTCCCCAACCTCATCAGTAGACCGAATTGTAACCGGCGTATCCAGCTGGCCGCGGCTAATCTCATCCGCGCTTGTCTTCAACTCCATTAGCGGCCGAATCGCCTTTGCGGCGAGCAGTAGTGACAGGACGATACCAAGCGCAAGACACCCGGCGATCAAAGCGATTATGGTGAACACCGTGCCACGAACGTCTGTCTGAATAGAATCGGCCCAGAGGCCGACGTGAACAGTGCCGAGCTGACCTTCCAGAAGAGGAACTCGAGTATCGTAAATGGATTTGCCACGAATGTTCGTCACCCTGGAATGGGCCGTGCGACGTTCCACCGCGCTTGAATCTTTTAGCTCCGATGGGAAGGGCTGCAGACTCGTGGCAATAATATCTCCCTTAGGGTCTTGAATATAGGCGTACGCGACACCATCGAGTCGACCATATTTGGCAATCAGAACGTCCAATTCAAGCGTGTTCTGACGGGAAACATAAGCCGCTGATGCGTCGCTTAAATTCGTGGCGATTGCCATCGCACGAAGGTCAACTTGGCGGTGCAAGGCGCTATCAGTCATGGTGTAGACGATCCCTATGACCAGCACTCCGAGCATGAGAATCAACCCGCTAAAAGCGACGCTGATCTTCCACCTTAGGCTGGCTCCCTGCCAGGCTATGTTTAACGGCTTGTTGACTTTCGTCGTCTCGATTGAAAGGGATTCTTGTGACATTCTTCCTCCGGATCGCTTGCAGGATTGCTAAAACCGTTTGAGAGTGGAGATCTCTTGAAAGGCGGATTCTTCGAACTTCAGCCTGAGTTTTGCGTCGCCAATTTCCTTGCCGACATGTTCAATCAGGTCGTGGAGTTTGGATTCCGGAAATTGGGCCTGAGTTTCACCAAGTCCTTCGATTTGATCACGCACGACTAAAGAGGCCATGGGCCCCATGATTTCCGTTAAAAGATCTATGACGCGACCGAGTACCGATGCGGGGACCATTTCGGTTGACGGGCGGGACGATGGGGCGACAATTTCAACCAGGCCTGCTTTTTGTAGGTTGAAGATTACCTTGGCCGTATACGCATAGGGGATTCGAAGCGCTTCCGCGATCTCCTGCACGGAGCGGTTGCCATCGATCTTGCTGAGCACTCGCCAGCCAACATGCGGAACGGTTACGGGACCGTTTTGTTCTTCCCCCAAATCGGCTATACGAAGAATGGTTTTACCAGACGGGATAACTTCGAGAATGTTTTCCCATTCACGACTCATTGCCTTTACTTCGTCGAGGATTTCTGATGACGACTTCTTTATAGTTGCAGAAGGTGGCGTTCCAGTCGGCAGTAATGCGAAGTTTCCTTCTCCCCACGTAACCGGATAGAGAAGCGCCTTTTCGCCGTCCCCGATCGGGCATGTGGCGTGTATAATGCTGCCATCGACGAGATAAACCTCTACTGTCTCCTTACCTCGAGAGAGTTTAAGCACGCCGGACTTCTTGCCGCCGGTAGCAAGCATCAAAATATCATTGAGACTGATTTGTGAGAGGTTTCCTTGCATCTCTTTTCCGGTATTAGGCTGACGGTCTAACGATCTTCCAAAGTACGGCGCCCGCTCGTGCTGGTCTGAGCCTTCTTTACACTCTCCAACACTTCCTCGTTGCTATTCAGTGTAACCTTGAGCGTCTTTATCACGCCAAGGCTCTTGCTGATTCCGACCATCTGTTCCAATGTCGATTTGATCTGTGTTTGAAGGAGATCGACTTCCTCAGTCGAGATGCCTAGTAATTGTGTTTGCAGCTCATCATAAAGGCGGGTGATGCTGTCGATCTGACCCAGCGATTCGGTTTTCTGGGTGATCTCTTCATAGAGGCGGGAAATATCCTCGGTGAGATTCTGCAATTCGTTTTTCATAAATGTTCGGCCTTCTTTCCTTATTTTTTTAGCGTCGGAGACTTATTGGGCGTCTTCCCATCGTTCGCTTTACTCGGTCGTTTCAAATCGCGGATTCCGGAAGTGCTTTCATCGCTTGTAGCAGACACGGGTTCAGCGGCCGCGGGGACGCTCGGTGCCTCTTGTGATTTGGATGATGAGAAGAAATAAAAACCAGAAGAAAGTGCAACTAGCAGCAAAAATACACCGAGCGCGGCATACTTTACGTTGGTTCGATTCTGCTGTGAGTAGATATCATATTGGCCATAATCTTTGATAATTTTTTTTAACTCGCGATCGATGTCGCCTTCCTTTTTCAAGGGTAAGGCCCGAGCTGTATTGTTCGTTGCACTTTCAAGGGCCACCTTCTCTGGGAAGATGGGTTTGTTACCGATCTCATTAGTGTCGGTTCTTGCTTCCGAGTCGACCTTTTTAGGTGAATCGGACGAGCTAAAGAATTCGCCGTAATTCTTGATGAGATCATCTAAAAGCCGCTGATCGAAATCGCCGCCGATTGGAACAAGCGCCGTCGATATTGATGTATTCGATTCTTCCGGCACCTGCTCCTGGACGAACTCGGTAGTGCTTACATCCCGGTGCGTAGTTTTATCGGGTTCTAATCCTAGTGGCGTGGTCTGGATCTCCGGTTCATAACGAAGGTTCTGGATATTATTTTGATCGGGGTCTGAGTCCTTGTCCCATGAAAAATCCGCCGAGGGAATTCCTGGGGCTGCTTCGATTTCAGCCGCGTCGAAGACGAATGCCGGCTCATTCGGAGATTCCGTCGATTCGCGGCGCTCTGCAGCCGAACGTGCTCTGATCACTTCTTTTGCGGATTTTGGCGTATCCTTCGCTTCCTGATGTATCGGACCAGCGCTGGGCGCGATAGGTACAGTACTTTCGGGGCGCGGACGCAAGGTTCGTTTGAGGTCCGGAAATTTGATCAGATTGCTCGCTTGAATGATGTCGCGCAGGTGGATGGGTTTGCCCAAGGCATCGATGGTGCTTAGATTTATATCTTCCGATTTTGCTTTTTCGACGGCTTCGTAGACCACAGTCATGGACCGCTTAATTGCGACCAGAGATCCAACACGGGACTGCAAGTTCACGAGACCGCGCAGCAAAGTGCGTGACTTATTTTCGGCGGCGGCGATCTCTTCCAACGAATAGTCGTTCAGCCGCTGCTGAAGTCCCTGAATCGAATTAACTACTTTACCAACTGCTCCACCGTTCGGCGAAGTTATCCGCGGGGACGTGGACCCGGCTCGGTTTCCATCTTGTTTTGCTGACAACATTTTAACTCGGAAGATACAAATTGGCCTTCGCTTAGTCGTAGAGAATAAGCTATCGAAAGCAAAAGAGTTGCCATGAGCGTCAAGGGTAAAATGTTCGTAGTTTCACGTAGATCGAGACAGTCTTTCCGCAAAATTGCTAGATAACTCCCCCAGTTCTGTTCACCTAAACCTAATTGTGTACAGGGTTGTTCTCTATGTACTTAGTGCTCTTGGAAAGTCCATTCGACGTTTGTCGGCAGGGAATAGAAATGATGCCAATACCTTCTGATCAGAAGGAGCGGAGTCGGCTCGTTCCTTAACTACAATGCAGAATGATTGACATACACCTTTTTGTCGTACGTCAGTTGCAGTTGTATTGAACTCAGAAAGATAGTGAGCGTCTATAGGGGACTTTCGGATGTGGCCGGTTATTCTTGCAAGATCTCGAACCGTTCGATTTTTCGATACAGTGTGCGGGTCGAGATGCCGAGCGCTTCGGCTGCTTTGGCCTTATTGCCGTTCGTTTGGCGGAGGGCATCCTCGATGAGATTCCTCTCACCTTCCTCGATATTCTTGATTGCCTTCGTTCCGATTTCCTGCCGATGTCCCGTCGCATAGTGCTGCAGGTTCATCGGCAGATCGGCAATCGTAATGTATTGACCATCGGATACCATTGCGGCACTTTCGATGACGCTTTTGAGTTCCCGAATGTTGCCGGGCCATGGGTAATCTAGGAATAAAGCCTTAGCCGAACTGCTCAGCGTTTTTAGCGGCTTGTGAAACTGATTACAAGCTTGATAGACGAAGTTTGCAACCATCAAGATGATGTCTTCTTTACGGGCCCGCAAAGGCGGGAGAATGATGCGAGCGCTGTTGAGGCGAAAATACAAATCCTTTCGAAATCCAGTTCCCTGAATCGCCTCTTCAAGCTCTTTGTTGGTGGCGGCAACGATTCTCACATCGCTTAATTTTGGTGTTGATTCGCCGACTCGATAGTACTGACGTGTTTCCAGGAAGCGCAAAAGTTTCAATTGGATCGCCGGCGCGAGTTCCCCAATTTCATCCAAAAACAGCGTTCCGCCTTCCGCAGCTTCAATGAGTCCCTTTTTGTTCCGCTCCGCACCGGTAAACGCGCCACGCACGTAACCGAAGAGTTCACTTTCGACGAGTGTCTCAGGAATGGCGGTCATGTTACAACCGACAAACGGTTTCGTCGCCCTTGAACCGTTGGAGTGTATATACTGAGCCATGACTTCTTTGCCGGTCCCAGTTTCACCGGTGATGAGAACCGTGATGTCATGCATGGCATATCGATTCGCGAGGTTTAGCACCTCATAGAATTGAGGCGTTTCGCCGATCATGAGCGGTGGCTTGATAGAGTTCGGAACCAGCGAATCGCTTGTAAGCGGGCTGGGTTGACCCAAAAGTGTATAAAGCGAGTGAGTATTCCGCGGATGATAACAAACCAGTGTAACCTGCGTGCCGAGGCGGTAAATCGTATCCAAGAACCTCGGCCATGTGTTACCTCGACAAAGCGTCAGGTCGGCGAAAACAAACTTCAGTTGCTCAATCGGCAACGCGTTGAAGGCGTGCTCGGCTTCCTCGAGTGAGCGGGTTTCGTGAATGAAACAGTCCCGTGCCTCCAAAAGTTTGGCCAACCCGGAGAGAGAAGAGTCGATTGAATAAATCAGTAGAGCCAGCTGTCGCGACATCAGATGACTTACTCTTAAGAAGAAGAGGGATTGGGCAGAACCACCATGTTTTCTAATGAGTCGGTAAGCAGCTGGCGCGTAATACGCGGCTGAGTTCCCATATAGTTGCAGGCAGCGATGATGTGCTCGGCGATGAATTTGGGATGAAATCCTGCAAAGGGAACCTTGTGTTTGATGTAAAATGAATTTAGCAGATATGCGATGATCTCCTCCGAAAACTCCAGTCCGTACGATTCACAGACACGTTGAAATATCTCTTTGTACTCATCCGCTGTCGGAGGACTGATCTTTATCTTGTAATGTACGCGGCGTAGTTGTGCCGCATCCATAAGTTCTTCCGGGGGAAAATTGGTAGCAAAGATTACAAGTTGATCGAACAATACGGCAAATTTTTTACCGGTATGAAGCGTCAAGTAATCGAGTTTACGCTCGAGAGGAAAAATCCATCGGTTCAAGAGTTCATGAGGCCGGACACGCTGGCGCCCGAAGTCATCAATAACGAAAATTCCTCCAATCGCCTTCATCTGAAGGGGCGCCTCATAGTACTTCGAATGAACATCGAAGTCCAAATCGAGCATGGCTAATGTCAATTCACCTCCCGAGATTATGTAGGGACGTCTACAGCGAACCCAGCGAGGATCATAGGGAAGGTGAGGTAAAAACATCGGATGCTTGTCACTGCTCACATCGCGAGGATCGGCGCCAAATGGGACGTGAACAGAGGGATCGAATATTTTGATAATCTGGCCATCTGCTTCTATAGAGTAGGGGATGTAAACGGGTTGCTCGAAGGCGCTTATTAGAGCTTCGGCCATAGCAGTTTTGCCGTTCCCTGCAGCTCCATAGATCAAGATGGCTCTACCCGAATTGGATGCAGGACCGAGTCTTCTGACGATTTCTTCCGACAAAACCAAGTGAGACATCGACTTTTTAAGTTTGTCTATGCTGACGATTTCGTTTGTGATCGTCTGTTTTTGCACCTGCAGCTGATAAGTCTGCAGCGGCACCGGGATTGGCCCTATATATTCGCAAAGTCGTAATGCCTCACTAGCGCGCTCCTTACCGGCATTTGTAAGGGCGTACCGCATAATGTTGTGATTCTTCTCCGAAGGGCCACGAATTTCTACAAGAGCATCTTTTTTGGCTACGGTTAGCAGTTCCTCGACCACACCTCGGGTTAACTTGACGTGTTCGGAAAGCTCCGGGATTGTTTGCAATGCTGACACGTACATCGTCCGCAAAAGGCAATTAAGTATAAAATTGCCTTCCAATCCGGTTTGTTCGGAGGTTTTTGGAATCGGCGGGGGCTCGTGAAGGATGGCGTCCAAGTTTTCGCGGCTAATGTATCCAAGCGAAATAAGATTATCGCCGAGGCGCCCACCGGCGATTTTTTGTTGCCGCAACACTTGCTGAAGCTGACTGTCGTTTATGATGCCTTTTGCTCTAAGTAATTCGCCGATTGCCATGTATTATTCTCGTTGTGTCAAAAAAGATTGCCTTTGCGCTAATTTCCAACTATCTTGTTGATATATTCTTCATAAAATCGTTTCATTATAAATTAAGAAGGAACCCTGTCAAGCAAAGTTCTGCGCGGCCTTGGTAGGCGGTCAGAGGAGCCCTCAAATGTGTTTTTTAGGCGTACGATGTGCATGGGTCAGTTTTGTCATAGTAACGATAATACTGGTAGGTGGATGTGCGATTCAGGAAAGAGATACAAAAGGACAACTGTCTGCTGCCGGGCTAATCGCTACACCGCCGGCTCATTATAGCACTCAGAAAGCGCGGTATCTGGGAGAAAAATACCAACAGAAACTCAATCGATTGATCGAGATGATTATCGCAAACCCAAAAACGTCAAAGCTGCAATTTGCGAATAATCTTGGATCTGCCGGAGGAATGGGGTTCTTTACGCATTCTGCGGTCAAGACCCCTGATGAAAGATTTCTTGAAGTTGTACTTGGAACCGGAGAAAACATTGATGTGGGAGAGTACAGTGGTAAAGTCGCGCGGCTGTTTTCTGCATATGGCCGAGAGTTGTTGCTCATCCTTGCCAGTGATCTCGAGATTTATAATGACCGGGAGCTGTCCGGCTACGGCTTGAACTTTACCTGGCGGACCGCGGGTTCCCGCATCACTACGGAGCGTGCGATTGTCTACTTTCCAAAAGAGAAGGTAAGGGCATTTTTGAAGGAAGAACTAGGCGAGAATACGCTTCTAGCTGAGGCGGTTATTTTCGTCATGGAGTCTGAGGGCCAGGCGAATCGCTTGTCGTTCCGCGCGCCAGAGCCCGCTCCTGATGTCCGAGCGCCGATTCAGGAACAGGTCCTTGCACCAAGGGCCATCAAGGAAAAAGCGGATGTCGAGCCGCTAGTTGCACGGGGAGATGCCAACAGTACGAAAACCATCGAGCCGGGAACTAATGCGGACGAGACCTCAGCCAGGGAGAAGAAGAGACCTATCCCAAGTTCTCAAATGCAGACTAGCCCAAATCCAGTAACTCCGCGGCGGAATCTAGCGACAAAGGAAGAGATCGTCCCCGACCCAAAGGCCGGTGCGTTTGTTGGTGACAAAGCGGAGCCGGTTGGACGAGGTCCTGCCTCAGAATCAGCGACCGAATCTGCTGGGGATCTGATGCCCGCGGTGGGCGTAATCGAAAGAATGGAGAC
>DASUVS010000448.1:0-9989 GCA_036378835.1 Binatia bacterium
TCTCTGTTCCTCCGCCCCGTATCGGCCGGCCGCAGCTTCTTCTCATCAGCCGGCGCGACCATATTTAGTAACAATCCTGTTCATCACGCCTACACACCGATCCAGTCACGCGAAGCGGCTGGCTCGCTGTCCGAAACCCATACGGTGCAGTACACTTAGGGTCATCCGTATGGTCGATGTTCTCATTTATCGTTACTGGCAAGCCACAACGAGTCGGGGGAAATGCCTAGTAAAATCGATAGTGAATCCTCGATGCATTTTGCCGCATGCCACCCCGCGCGGGAATATATAACTAATCACCTGCCAGCAGCCGAGCCGTGCCCATCGGCGAATTTTCATGGCCGAATCGAGTGAAATCCGGCCCAGTTCCCGACGGCCGTTCACGCTCGACCGTATTGTCCCTAAAAAAATAGTCCTTCGAACCATTGGTCTGTACGATGAAAAGGTGTTCATCGTCATAATGCCAGCCAAACCTATAAGTGCCGGCCGGTGTAACAATTAATTGAACATGCACTTTACCGGGAATGTGCTGGGTGACTGACGTCGCAAGTCCGGCGATGCCGTCGTCCATTTTCTCCGCGCGACGAATCACCAGCCCAACTCCGCTAGCCAGCAGGTCGAGTGCCTCGCCTAAACTCTTCGGCGGAGGTAGCTCCAGCAACTTACCCCGAGCCACAACCAATACGTCGGGCGGCTTGCGGGTTAACAGTGGTCCAGGTATCCCAGCCAAAAATCGGCGTTGCGCGACTAGCGGACGACGGACTCGCGTAAGGTCGTGCGCACAGGTAGTCCCGGATAAACGAACTGACACTCATCCGCCTCAGCCACTGATCGAGCATAGTCTTTATTTAACAATTTGAATCTTGCCGAGCGAGCCTACCTGTTAGAGTGGACAATACTGTTTCGAAAAAGGAAGAGGGGAGCAACCCGATCTGTTGCTCCCCTCTTCTGTGTTACTTATTTCAGCTAAAGACTACCAGCGATTACGTCCACCGCCGTCTCGGTCATTACGGCCTCCGCCGCCACCGAAGTTATCCCGCTTCGCCATCGGCTTGGCCTCGTTGACCGTCAGAGTACGGCCATCGAGTTGTGTCCCGTTTAGCGCCGAAATGGCACTTTGGGCCTCACTGCCCGAGCTCATTTCGACAAACCCGAAGCCGCGTGATTGACCGGTAAACTTATCCGAGATGACGTTTGCCGATTCGACCGTGCCGTGCGTCGAGAAGACTTCCTGTAAACGCCCTTCCGTAACCGAATAAGGCAAACCACCGACATATAATTTACTACCCATGTTCTCCTCCTATGAGAGACTGTTATTGTCTTTGACCCTGAGAATCCGACTGCAAATGGGAAGAACATGGAGCAACAAAATACTTAAACCACGCCCTGATCGGATATCATTTAAAGAAAGCTTCGCAAGGATAGAGACTGGAAGAGGCCTTCAAATTTGTGCTTTCCCCAGAAGGCCATAGACTGAAGAAGATACATCACACTACGTGCTGCCTGGAGCAATGTCAACGTCCATCTCTGATATTTTTAAAATAAGTGTGCTGTTCTAGTTAAGTGAGCTGGTCGTAGTTGTACCAAGCATATTAGGCATCGAGCATACGCGCGTAAATCCTCACGTCAGAGTTCGGCAGATGTTTCGTTTACCCGGGATTAAGTTGGATTGAAGCGGAATCGATTTCGACTGGTTGGATGAGATCAATAGTTCCTGCAGTTAGTGCCCATGATCTCACGAAGGTGATAGACTTCACGGCGTGGTCTACCAACCTAAATGGCATCAGGCTCACCGTACCGTGCGCCTGGCTTGTTCCTGACGACGGGGAACTGCTAATCTCGATTTGCTTATGGCTGGTTCGAACAAACGCCTATACTCGCGCCGCCAGGAAAAAACTGGCGGGATGAAGTATCCCCTCGTCAGTCGCAAAGCCGGTATTCTGATAGCGATGGCCCTGGAGCTTCCGGGAAGTATTGTCGGTGGGTTGTTCATCGGTTATCTGCTTGATAACTATTTCAATACTTCTCCGTGGATCATGATGATACTGACGCCCCTTGGCTTTACGGCAGCATGCATACGGCTAGTGCGGTGGGTCAAGTATTTTTCCGAGAAGCGTAACGAAACTGCATCGGCGGACCGCGAGCAACCTGCTGATTGAGACGCGCGAACGGCGAAGAATGAACGGTTTAAGAACTCTGATCATCAATGCAATGATCTACCGTGCAATACGTTGCGCGGAAATCACGAAATTGACGACAATGTGGAACGAAACGGGATAGGATTGAAAGGAAAAGCGATGAAAAGATTGTGTCAACCGAATGTTCTTCGCATTTTGTCGTTGACAACAGTGATCGGTCTAACGCTGATCGGCGGCTATGCACGCGCTCAGACCGGCTCGGCCGGAAACACGATTTCGGTGAATGGCACGATATCTTCGATCACAGGTTCGGATATGACGGTGATGTCCAATGGCGGTCCCGTCATCGTGAAGCTCGGCGATAAGACGATTATTCGTGGCGAAGAGCCGGTGAAGTTTTCCGATATTACCTCAGGTATGTATGTCGGGGCCACCGCGGCAAAGCAGCCCGATGGCACTTTCCGCGCGAGCCGCTTGCATATTTTCTCCGAGGACCAGCGCGGCACGGGAGAAGGCCACCGGCCGTTAACCTCCGCGCAGCAGAGCGGCGCGACCATGACCAATGCCAACGTTGAAACTGTCGAAGATGTGGCGGTGCAAAACGTCAAAGGCCGGATGCTAACGCTGAAGTACAAGGGCGGAGAGATCAAGGTCCTGGTGCCGGCGGACACGCTCGTCGTAAGGCGTGTTGTCGGCGACCGGCGCCTCCTTACAGTCGGGAGCACTGTGTCAGCCAGCGGCGCTCGAGCCGACGACGGAGCTATTGTCGCCTCGCAGATTACCGTGCGCGCTTCGGCCAATTAGCTCGCAAGAGACATTAGATGTTAGATCCGAATGCACGGTTGAATACTCCCGGTTCAAAGGCTCTAGTAAGCCTCTTATTCCGAATAGCCTTGGAACGCGCTCAGTTTTGTCTAAGTCAGACGGCCTAACATCCCTTCCGCTCGGCCGAGCTAATCTCGCGGCGCGGTATCATCTTATCTGCTCTCTTCCTTCCTCATAGAATCAGAGACTCCATCCGTTCCCATCTTTGCGCCGCCAGTAGAATCCCATGCGGTTTTTGGTTAGCTAAAATAACCGCGAAAGAGCTAACCGGCTCATTGTAGGCGGCGATCCGACACAGTAGGAGGCACCTTTTAGATGATGCGCGAGATTGAAGAGGTTTTGAACAAAGTCCGGGCCACGAGCGAACATCAGCCGATTTTTTTGCAGGCGATCCGGGAAGTGTTTGAATCCATCGAGCCGGCGGTGAGCCGGCATCCTCAGTACATCAAGCATGGTATCTTGGAACGCATGGTCGAGCCGGAGCGGACGATCATCTTCCGAGTGCCCTGGGTTGACGAGCAGGGTAAGATAAGGGTGAATCGCGGCTTTCGCATCGAAATGAACAGCGCCATCGGCCCGTACAAAGGCGGCCTGAGATTTCATCCAAGCGTCAATTCCGGGATCCTGAAGTTTCTTGCTTTCGAACAAACGTTCAAAAACGCGTTAACAACCTTGCCAATGGGCGGCGGCAAAGGCGGCGCGGATTTCGATCCCAAGGGAAAAAGCGACATGGAAGTGATGCGATTTTGCCAGTCCTTCATGACCGAGCTATTTCGCCACATTGGTCCGGATACAGATGTTCCGGCCGGGGACATCGGCGTCGGCGGCCGCGAGATTGGTTATCTGTTCGGTCAATACAAACGCATCAAAAATGAATTCTCTGGCGCGCTAACCGGCAAGGGGCCCAACTGGGGAGGCTCGTTGATACGTCCCGAGGCCACCGGCTATGGCGCGGTTTACTTTGCCCAGGAGATGCTCAATGGGCGCGGCGACAGTCTCAGCGGGAAGGTTTGCGCTGTTTCCGGTTCAGGCAACGTGGCGCAGTATACCATCGAGAAACTCAATCATCTCGGCGCTAAACCCGTCACCCTTTCCGACTCGGATGGTTTTATTTATGACCGTAACGGCATCACACCGGAAAAACTCGCCTGGGTGATTGGGCTGAAAGAAGTGCGCCGCGGCCGCATACGTGAGTATGCCGAACATTTCAAGGCAGAGTTCTTTCCAGGAAAACGGCCCTGGGGCGTCGCGTGCGATTGCGCCTTCCCCAGCGCGACGCAAAATGAGCTGGACAGCGATGATGCGAGAATCTTGCTCCGAAACGGCTGCGGTCTGATTTCAGAAGGCGCCAACATGCCTTCTGAGCCCGATGCCGTGCGTCAATTCATCGAAAGTAAAATCTGCTACGGTCCCGGCAAAGCAGCCAATGCCGGAGGCGTGGCGATCTCGGGACTGGAGATGAGTCAAAACTCTCTTCACTACAGCTGGACACGACAGGAAGTCGAGCGCCGCTTGCAGGAGATCATGCACAGCATCTATGCGGCAGCTTCGAGCACCGCGGCCGAGTACGGGCAGCCGGCCAATCTGGTGATGGGGGCCAACATCGCCGGTTTTGTCAAAGTCGCTGATGCGATGATCGCGCAGGGCGTTGTGTAGGGTGATCAATTTTTTGAATCAGGAAACTTCACCCATCTGTTTTTTGCATTTGATCGTTAAAACCTGACGTTCACCCCGACCGACGATGTTCGTGCCAGCGTACGCAGAGATTCATTACGTGATTCGCCTGCCTTCTCTGTACTGAAAAGAACACACTTAGCGCGAGGAAACGGGCCGGAACTCTAAAAATCAGGACAGATCTGGGCCCGTGCCGTCGTAGACGTGCTGGCACGTTAACTGCCTCCTACGAGGGCGGAGGTAATTAGCCATGGCTGAAGAATCCTGTGCCCATCCTAATTGCGATTGCGAAGTTGAGTCCGGCGCCGGCGTATCCAAAGGCGGAAAGATTATTGCAGCGAGTTCTGCGCGGCCAGCGAAGACGCAGGTCTGGAAGACTGCGAGTGCGGCCATTCAGATTGCGAGTGATCAGACCGCGTTAAGCTAATTCGAGCTTGACCTGACCGGCGCGGTTAACAGCCGCAATAAATTATCAAGTGAACGCGCGACGATATTTTAGGCTTTGATATTCTGATTCAAATGAAAAACATTCTCCGGATCGAAGCGTTTTTTTAATTGTGCCAGACGATCGTAGTTTGATCCGTACGCGGCGGCCACTCGCTCTCCTTCATCCTCGGTCATAAAATTTACGTAAGCGCCTGCGGAAGCATAAGGCGCGCTTGCTTTGAAAAAAGCGCGTGCCCAGTCGATGCACCTCCGATCGTCTGCCGCGCTTTCCCAACGGCCGTGCACGTTCAAAACAAATTTAGCGTCTCGGTGCGCGTAGGCGGTAGCCTCGGACGCGACCCGATTGGCGGCGCCGGCGATATGACCGATGAAAATCTCGCACTGCGGAGAGGGCAGTTTGCCGGCATACTCGATTATCGAATCAATGGCGCCGTCGCTGATCTCCGTGAAGTTGTGCGATTTCCAATAATTTCGCGCGCCCGGAGTGAGCAGAGGATCGAAAGCTTTTTGCCATTCTGCATAGGGCTGGGCTCCGACATGCTCCCCGTGGGGATTTCCGAAGGCACGAAGCTCGCCGATCAGCTTCTGGCCTGCGGCGGCGGCGCCGGTGTAAAAAATCGGCAAAACAATGACCTCTTTGCCGTGAACATCCTGCGAAAGAAAAGGGAGCGGCGGCGCTTGTCGTAGTACAACCCACACACTGAGGTCTTCCGGCGCTGCCTTCGCAAACTGTCGATACTGAGTCAGGACCTGCTTCGCCTGCGCGAACGGGAATACAAGCAAGCCGGCTATGATTTCAGGACCCACTGGATGAAGAGCAAATTCGAATTGAGTAACGACCCCGAAGTTGCCACCACCCCCGCGCAATGCCCAGAATAGCTCTTGATTATCCCGGGCGCTGGACCTGAGCTTTTTACCGTCCGCGGTTATCACCTCAACCGAAACCAGATTGTCTACGGTCATGCCATACTTGCGAGTTAACCAGCCGAAACCGCCTCCCAGGGTCAACCCGGCAATCCCGGTTGTCGAGTTGATGCCCACCGGCGTTGCCAAACCGTGCCGCTGCGTCGCCGAATCCAGATCACCGAGAGTCGCGCCGGCATCGACGTAAGCCCGTTTGTTCGCGGCATCCACTTGGACCTGCTTCATCTTTGAGAAATCGATCATCAGGCCGCCGTTGCAGATGGCATTACCGGCGATATTATGTCCGGCACCTCGAACGGAAATCTCAAGCGAGTTCTCCCGCGCAAATTTGATGGCCGGCGCGACATCGTCGCCATCTGCCGGCTGCACGATAACGGCCGGACGGCGATCGATCATAGCATTCCAAATTTGACGCGCCTCGTCGTAACCGGAATCGTCCGGAGTTAAGACCCGGCCTTTGATCGCGCCGCCGAGATTTCTTAGCGCCTCTTTTGATTGCGTCGCCATAACGTTTACCTCCGATTTTATTATCGATTAGTTATTTTCAACTGTGACAACTCCAACCTGAGTTGGATGACGTAAAAGAAAACCCACAGCCAGTGTGTGTGCGGATGGAAACAAACTCGTAGATGTCCTCCCTCGCCTATTACCTTCACTCATTTTAGTCAAGATAATTCGGAGAGAAATCGGCCGGAAAGAATTGGGAAACCGACAGCGACGTCAAGACGCAGGAACAAATTCGTCACACGAGCGACTGTGGCGAGATTGGCTGGCAGCGCCACAGGTCGCATTTATAAACCATACAATTTCTTGGCGTTGTCGTAGCTGATCTTTTTCTTGGCCGAGGCAGGTATATCGTCGCGGGAGAGAAATTCCTCAACCGCCTTGCTCATATCGACGATTCCTTCGTGAGGAAAATCGGAAGCCCAGAAAAGACAGTGATCGCCGAGCAGTTCTAAGTCGCGGCCGGTGGTCAGCTCTTCGCCGCACTGAAAATAAACTTGCCCGCGTTCGATCAGTTTCAATGGCCGCGGCAGCTCGCCCAACCGCCCTTCCATCTTGCTGATCAGATACGGCACCCAACCGCAACCTGCCTCCAAAAATGCTATGCGCAGGTCGGGGTATTTTCCGAGCACGCCTGAAAACATCAGATTGGTAAACTGGCGCATCTGCGGCCAGACGTGGGCCAAGGTCGCCGCTTCATCGCGCCACATAAAGAGATCGTTGTTGCGCAGCGAATTTTGTGAGTGAACCGCCAGCATGCAGCCCAAGCGGTTGGCCTCTTCGTACAGCGGGTGAAACTCCGGATGACCCAGTGGCCGCGGCAATCCATCCGCCGGAAGCACCCCGCCCACCATCCCATAGTCTCGGACCGCCCGGCGCAATTCCGCGACCGCCGCGTCAATATCCTGCAGGGGTAGAACGGCAACCCCCCTCAAGCGCGGTTCATCACACAAAAAGCGATCATAAAGATAGTCGTTGTAAGCGCGGCTCAGTTCGACAGCAAATTCGGCCATGCCCACCTGTCCGATGTGCATGAAGCGGGTCGGATAAACTACTGCCGCCTCGATGTTCCCCTGTTCTAAAGCCGTTCGCCAATCCTGCAGCGAAGGAATCAGGAATGACGATCCGGCGCCGGATCGTCGGCCCGCCTGACGATGCCAGCCGTGATGCGGCAACAGAGGAAAGTAAAGTAGCGCCTCGCGGCGCTGCTTATAATAATCCGGCAAGTACTCAAAGACATCGCTTTCGACTTCACGGATGTGTCCATCTGCGTCGATCATCTTCCACTCAGGCATGTACAGCTCTCTTTCTCTTCATTCTCGGCCATTAGTTAATAGTACCTGCAGTACGAGTTTTTGGAGACATCGCACCACTCCGTAGGGTGCGACGTTTCCTCTTTCAGGATCACTCGTTAAATCTGTAAAACCGGGCGACGTTGTCGTGCAGCATTTTTCGTTTGGTAGTATCAGCGAGGTCTTTTCGATCACGAATCGCTTTGACCGTGTGCGGCCAGTCGCCATCCCAGTGCGGATAGTCGGAGGAATAGAGAATCGTATCTTCCAATCCCCAATGCATCGCATCGGGAATTGTCTTCTCTTCGCACTCGACGCCAAAATAAATCCGCCCGCTCTTCACATACTCACTCGGCAGCTTGGTTAGATACGGCGCTTCGACGGCGCCACGCTTTTCCACTTCTTCGTCGAGCCGGTCCATCATGTAGGGCACCCAGCCGATACCGGCTTCGAGAAAACCGATGCTGAGTCTGGGAAAGCGCTCGAACACGCCACCGATAATGGTCGCGATCAGCGCCATCATCTGCTCAGCCGGATGATCGATGGTGTGCGCAGAGATAAACTTACGAAAGCGCTGGCCGCCGAGGGAGTCCGCGGATGTGCCGGTGTGAAAGCCGATGCCGACGCCAAGCTGCTGCGCGGTGGCGTAAATCGGATCGTAAAAGTCATCGCCAAAGTCGGGCATCTGCGGTAGGTAGGTCGGCAGCACGCCAGCCAGCGCGCCGCGTTCTGTAACCGCGCGCTTAAGCTCTTCGGCGGCGGCGGCTGGGTCTTGCGGCGCCAGCAGCGCGACGAATTTCAGCCGGGTCGAATCTTTCTTGCAGAAATGAAACAGCCAGTCGTTGTAGGCGCGCGTGAGTCCCGTCGCGTAATCTTTTTCGTGCAGCGCGCTCACGTGCAAACCTGCCGTCGGATAAAGAACCATGACGTCAATGCCATCTTCGTCCATAGCGGCCAGTTGATCTTCCGGTCCTTCCGGTTTTTGTCCAAGCTTGCCATGCAGATCGCGGTCCCACTCGTCGTTGGGAAACAAATTGCGGCGATGCCAGCGCGGTTCCAGGAACTCCCTCATGCCGGCCACAGACTCGCGCACGTGGCCATCCGCATCAAGAACTTTGTAGTTAGCCATAGCCTAATCCTTTCTCTGATGTTGGTTTCATTGAACGCACCCCCATCCGCACGCCTGCAACCCTGAGATAAGGGGTAGCTTCTCCTTCTATCTAACGATTCGCAATCCGAACATTGTCAAGAAAGCCGCCTTCGATAATTTTTCGCAGAATTCGATCATCGACCATCTCCTCCACTCTAAAGCTTCCCACTTTGGGATTGTGCACTCGCATCAAGCGTTGAAGATTACGCAGCCCCTCCAACGAAGGATACGGTTTGGGTTCGACGCCGCGAATCAGATCCTGATAACCGACCTCAGCCCTGGCGTCATCTGGAAGACGAAGGCGCGCCGTCATTGTTTTTAGCACCGACGCCTTGTTGCCGGAGCCAAGCTAAAGTCGATGCCCTCCAGCAAACCCTTAAGGAAATTCTCGATTACCGCGGCTTGTTTTATGAGGTATAAACCAGACGTCACCATTCCCTGCCCGGCAAAGGGAATGTTCGCGCCGGCAAACTCGGCGATAACGGGAATACCCTTTTGTCTGAGTCGCCGCGTGAAAACCCCATCCAAAAGAGCGGCATCGATGCTCCCTGCTTCAAGAGCTTGGCCGGTGTTAGTCTGATCTCCGACAACTAGAATCGAGATCCGATCTCCCGACGGCTCAAGACCCAGGTACTCGAGTCCTAGTATCGCACCCATCCAGACAGGTGCCCGCCGATACTGCCCACTCCAAGCGGCTTTCCGCAGAGTTCCTCGGCCCGGTTGATGCCTGGTCTTGCAACCAAGTCATAGGTCAAACGGTTCGTCAGTGCCGCGATCACTTTGAGATCCGCACCGCTGGAAATAGCACCGAGTGCGGCGGTCGACCCACCGTAGACCATCTGCATTTCTCCCGCCAGTAATGCGGCGATCGCGGGTTGCGACACTCGAGTCAGCACCAGCAGCACCTCGAGGCCATTTTTTCGCAAAGAATCCCCGTTCCTGGGCGATCCCACAAGGGAGTTACGCGAGAATTCAAAGTGGAAAGACCGACATAGATCTTCGTCTGCGGTTGCGCTGCGCCGGCTTTAAACCAAA
>DASUVS010000449.1:0-11885 GCA_036378835.1 Binatia bacterium
ACTTTTCACATGATAATCCAGAGTGCGCAACTCGATGAGCCGATCGAGGAGCGGCCGCAAAGGCAATCGGTTCTGCACGTTCTCGAATTTCGGATCGATCAACTCCGGTGGATTTCCGAGCCATTCAACCAGACGTCGCCAATGATCCGGTTGATTGCAAAAGATGCGAACAAAACCGTCTTTGCATTGATAAGTTTCAGCGACCGTTGTTGCCTGGCTGTGTCCCGTGCGCTGCGGTATTTCACCTGTGACACTGTAGCGCGTGATGATGCGGAGAAAGGGATCGGCAACAAGTACGTCCTGCAGCGAAATATCCAGATGATTGCTAGGGCCAGAGACACCGCGGTTGAATAGGGCTACCAGTGTCCCAAATGCCGCGTGCACGGATCCCAAACGATAGGCCAGATCGCACGGGCCGCTGAGAGGGGCGCGCTTGGGATCACCGCATAAGTTCATCAAACCGCCCATAGCAAATGCGACGATGTTCGGGGCCTTGAAATCGCGATAAGGGCCCGTGCTGCCAAAGCCGCTGATGGACGTCAGGACCAGCGCTGGGTTGATGGCTCGCAGATCTTCGTAACCAAGACCGAGCCGTTGCCAAAATCCCGCTGGCCGATCTTCGATGAGCGCGTCGGCATGGCCAAGGAGACGGCGCAGTTTTGCACGGTCATCATCGGATTCTAGATCTAGAACAATGCCTCGTTTGTTTGTGTGATAGGCGGCAAAGGAGATGCTTCCTTCGGGATCCGGATTCTCATCCTTGAACGGTCCTTCACGCCGCATGGCGTCCCCGCCGGCTGGTTCAATTAGAATTACCTCGGCGCCAAGATTTGCCAGAAGCAGACCGCAGTAACCTCCCATTCGGCTGGTAAAATCCAAGATACGCAGACCGGTTAGCGCGCCCGATTCCAATGAATTCGATTCGACAGGCATTCGATAGATCCTCGAGAAGTCGCAAATAGATTTTTCAAAACTCACAGCTCAGAGAAAGTTTTCTAATGTCATTCTGTCCACATGCACAGAAACTCGGCAGAGCCGAGATTGACCGGGCAGAAGGTCGGATTTTACCTTCCGTACAACGGATGCACACATGACCGTGGACCCGTTTGGGAATATATTTGCAGCGGACTATAAATGACAAGAGACGCTCGATGTTTACCCTCGCGCGAGTGGTTTGTTGGTAACCGTTGATTCTGGCGATGAATCCAGCGCAAACAGTTTATCCACTGCTTGCCGATTTGGTTGTCTTGGTCCATCTAGGCTTTGTCGTCTTCGTGGGTTTAGGGGGCTTGTTGATGATGAAGTGGCCCGGGCTCATCTGGATCCATTTGCCGGCGGTGTTCTGGGGCATCGTGATCGAACTTTCCGGCTGGATTTGTCCTTTGACGCCGCTCGAGAACTGGCTCCGGCGCAAAGGAGGAGAAGAAAACTATCAGTTTGATTTTGTCGCGCATTACCTCTTGCCGATGCTTTATCCGCAAGGGCTAACGCGTAGATCGCAGATTCTCCTGGGCGTTCTCGTGCTGCTCGTGAATGTCGCGATCTATGGCTGGGTCCGTGGAAAACAGAAAGGTTCAACAGTTCAATAGTTCAAACGTTCAACGACCTACTAAGATTCAACTCCGAAGTTAATCGTCTGCGAACGGATCAACCCGAGTAAGTAATGAAAGCTCCAACTCGTTGAGTTGAACTCGGGAGCACTGGCTTGAACTTTTGAACCAACTGTTAAACGCAACTCGTTCTTAATCCGTTTTTGAAACGGGCGCGAGCTTGCCACTGCTGTCGTAAATCTCGATAGGCCCGTATTTTTCCAAAGCAGGTTTGATCTTATCCGCATCGCCCACCGCCACCAGCTGCATCGTCCCCGGATCGAGATAGGTACGCGCCACGCGCTGCAGATCTTCCGCCGTTACTGCCATAATTTGGCCCGGGTAGTTGTCCCAGTAATCTGGAGGAAAGCCATAGGTTTTCTGCACCATGGCAAAAGCCAGCACGCCCGTCGGCTGCTCCAGTGATAGCGCAAACCGCGCTGTGATAGCGCGTTTGGCATCAGCCAATTCACTATCGGATACTTTTTCATCACGAATGCGACGGATCTCGTTGAAGAACTCAGCCACCGCGGGAGCCGTCACTTCCGTGCGCATACTGCCGCCGGCGCGCCAGGGTCCGGGGTAGCGAAGCGCGCTCAGATCGCTGTAGACTCCGTAGGTGTACCCTTTTTCCTCGCGAAGATTCAAAAACAATCGGGCGGCGGCACCGCCGCCCAGAATGTGATTCATGACCACCAGCGGCACATAGTCCGGACTGCGCCGGTCGATGGCGATGTTGCCCAGCGCGACGGTCGTTTGCACCGAGTTGGGCCGATCAACCAGGTAGACTTTCCGCTCGGTGGTTGGAACAGCATTGGCCGGCAAGGTTTCTTTCAAACTGGTCGCTTCCCAATCGGCCAGCCATTTCTCAAGTTTGGGGATCAGTTCGCCAGCGCGCACATTGCCGGCAAATCCCAGAATCGCATTCTGCGGCACATAGCGCTCGCGATGCCACTTCGCCAAGACCGCCGGTGTCAAAGATTCGAGCGATTCTGCCGTCGCTGTAACCACTGCTGCCGGATGATTGCCAAAGAGCGCGCGGTTGAAACGCTCGCTGGCGAGAAAACCGGGCGCCGCTCTCTGCTGGCGCAATTGCACGGACAGCCGTTGCTTGAGGTTATCTAATTCGCGTGCCGGGAAACTAGGATGGAGCAAGACCTCCAACGCCAGAGGAAACCAGGTGTCAAAGTTATCGCTTAGTCCGGAAGCGCTAAAAGTTGTGACTGATGAGCCGAACTCCGCCGATCCGCCGAAACTTGCACCCAATTTGTCGGCCTCTTCGGCTATCTGTTTGCTGTCACGCGACTTCGTCCCTTCACGTAACATCTGCGCCGTGACGCTCGCCAGCCCGGCAACATTCTCGGGTTCGTACAAAGCTCCCGCGGCGCTGATCTGCAGTTGGACCGAAACCGCCGGAAAGCGATGATCTTCGGCGATCAGCACCGTAAGGCCATTTTTCAATTTCGCTTCTATAGGTTTGGGCAGCTTGACTCGAAGGACCTCGCTTGACACCGGCGCTTCGTTTTTTCTTTCTACTTTGCTGGTCGGCGTGCTCGGCGCCGTATCTTGAGCGCCAAGCGGCGCCGTCAGAAAGAGAAACCCAACCGCAAGGCTGATTGCCGCCGTTAAAGACCCATAAGATTTAAGGGAGTGATTCATATCAGCGATGGATCGTCGCGGTGGGTGCGGCTGCTTTGGCTTTCGGCAACGTCGTCACGACCGTTCGATTGCTCTCCTTCAAATAGATATTGGCAACACGCTGCAGGTCGTCCTTTGAAACCTTGAAGATCTTCTCCTGAACTGAATTGATCAGCCCTGGATCGTTGTAATAAACGGCATAATGACCCAGGCTATTGGCACGACCGCGGGTGCTATAGAAACTCTGCGAGCGCTGGCGACGGACCTGGGTGCGCACCTTTTCTATTTCCCAATCCATGACAGCTTCGGTCTTGGCTCGCTCGAGCTCTTGATAAACGAGCTTCTCAATTTCATCGAGGTTAATTCCCGGCCTGGGCATTACTGAAACCCAAAACAGAGATGGCCCGCGACGTTCGTCCGGCCCGGCGGAAATACTTAGGGCAAGCTCTTGGTCCTTGACGAATTTCTGGTAAAGCCGCGATGATAATCCGCCGGATAGGACCTCCCCCAACACCTGCAATGCGTAGGAATCCGGAGTGTTCCCCGGCGGAACCTTGTAAACAATGTCGAGCCGGGGCGTTTGCGCAAAGGGATCCTCTACGGTTTTGCGGCGTTCAGCCTGTTGCTCCGGTTCTGTGGCATCGGGAACAGGCGGCGGCGCTTGTGATGGAATGTTCTCGAAATATTTTTTGATCAGGGCCATAGCGTCTTCGGTCTTGAAAGCCCCGACCAATGAGAGCACCGCATTGTTGGGCGCATAATAGGTCCGAAAGAACTCCGCCACGTCTTTGAGAGTCGCAGAGTTTAAGTCCTCCATGGATCCGATGGTGGAGTGCTTGTAGGCGAAATTGTCATAGGCGGTGCCGATGACTGCTTCATAGGTTCGACCATAGGGCCGGTTGTCGACTCCCTGGCGCCGCTCTTCCTGGACCGTATGGCGCTGGTTGTCCAGATTGGCCTGATTAATATTCAAAGAGCGCATCCGATCGGCTTCCAAAAATAGGCCGAGCTCAAGCTGGTTTGCCGGCAAAGTCTGGAAGTAGTTGGTCCGATCCGCATTGGTGGTGCCGTTGGCGCTGCCGCCGTTGTTTAAAACCAAAATAAAGTGCTCGCCCTTACCGACGTTTGCCGAGCCCTGAAACATCATATGTTCAAAGAGGTGAGCAAATCCCGTGCGACCCGGCTTCTCGTCACGAGAGCCGACGTTATAGGTGACGCAGATCGAATAGGTTGGCGCATGCTGATCTTCCGAGAGAATAATACGCAGGCCGTTGGCGAGCTTATATTCTTTGAAGGGGACAGCGATGGTATCGGCAGGCTGAGCGGCGGCGTGCGCCGGCGTTAATTGTGATTGTTCAATCGCCCCCGCAGCGACAAGCGACAGGATGAGCAGCGCAAGCGGATAAGAAATGGCTTTAGACAAGTCAGGCTCCAAAATTGAAAATTTAGACTAGCCACCGCCAGCCCCTCACAGGCGATGCAAAACAGTCAGTCCACTCAGTATATTGGGACTACGCGTGAGCGCAAGCGCGCTGCTCGGGTTCGCTGCATCGGCCGGCTACTTTTCCATCAAGATCATCCGTTAAGCAATCTCGCGATCATTCGAATCCGGTTGACAGCTCTTATTTCTCAGCGATAACGTCTGCCATCAAGACGATGAGGTGAGTTTATATGGCCAGCCCGGTTAAGGAATTTGAAGTCCATCCTTATGTCCAGTTCATGATGGACAGGTATAGTCCCTATAGAAAGTGGATCGAATCCGAAGGCGTGCCGATCATCGGCGGTGCGTTCGTCAAGGACGTGCGCACCGAGAAACTTGAATATTGGAAGCGTAAAGAGTGCAAAGGGGCTATTTGCGCGTTTTCCGATCAGATGGTTGCTGACGCCTACATCGCTGAAGTCGATCCGGGGAAGAGCACCAAACCTCAACGCCAGCTCTACGAGGAAATCATCACCGTCGCTGCCGGCCGCGGGGCAACCACCGTTTGGTACGAAGGTACGGCCAAACGAGTTTTCGAATGGGAAAGAGGCAGCACCTTCGCGATTCCACTCAACGCTTGGCACCAGCATCATAATGCCAGCGGCTCCGAGCCCTGCCGCTATTTTGCGCTCACCAGCCAGCCGGTGGCGTTCGAGCTTTTCCGGGACCCCGAGTTCATTTTCAACACAAGCTATATGTTCAAAGATCGTTTCGATCCCGGCGATCCCGAATTTTTCTCCAAAGAAGGCCAGTACTTCACCGAATATTACGGCGGCATTCTCCATTCCAACTTCATCCCCGATATCCGGAAAATCAATCTCGTGCCGCGCGAGAAGCGCGGCAAAGGCACGCGCAACATGTATATTCACATGTCCGGCAGCGCGATGTTGGCTCACGTCTCGCAGTTCCCTGTAGGGCGGTACAAGAAGGCGCATCGCCATGGTCCTGGTGCTCATGTGTTTCTGCTCGACTCCACCGGGTACACTTTGATGTGGAATGAGGGTGAAAAACCACAAAGGTACGACTGGCACGAAGCGACCTGCATCTCACCGCCTGCCGGGACTTGGCATCAACACTACAATACCGGCCAGGAGCCCTGTAAGTTTGTTGCGCTGCATGCCAACACGGCGGTGCAAAGAGAAGAGAGGGGCGTCGAGCAAATCGAATTCGAGGACGAAGATGACTCGATGCGAAAGCTCTACGAGGAAGAATGCGCCAAGAATGGAGTCAGAATGGATATGTAGGAGTCGTTTGTGAGAAGAAGCGGCTTCTTAAAATCTGCGCCTCGAGCATTGGAGGTTTCATGAATCAACTGAGACTCGCGTCAGTGTTCTTGATCGCTTACCTGGTACTCGCGCTGGTTAATGTCTTCGGCGCGAGCGAAGCCCGCGCGGCATCCGCTTCGAATCCAACCCGCGAAAGTGAATCCCAAAATGAATCCATCGACGAGCTTTATGAAAAAGCCAAGAAAGAAGGCGGCCAGCTGACGCTTTACATAGCCCTGTCGGCCCGGTCGGAAGAAATCATCCTGCCGTTGTTCAAGAAACGCTTTCCCGCCATTGCAGTGAATCACATCGACGCAACCTCCGATAAGCTGGTCGCGCGCATATTAGCGGAGCAGCGCGGCGGAAGAATTATCGGCGACGTATTCGGCGGCACTCCGGGTTATTTGGCGCAAATGACCGAGCAGAAGCTGCTGGCGCCGCTTGCGTTACCCGAAGCGGCGGCCTATCCGGCAATGCTCAAAGGAGCAGAGTGGGTGGCAACCGACACGCAATATTTTATCGCCGGATGGAACACCAGTCTGGTCCAGAAAGTCGATGAGCCGAAGCAACTTGAAGACTTCGCCGATCCAAAGTGGAAAGGCAAATTGATCGCCGAGCCGCGGGATTTTCAGCTGTTGATGGGTTTGGCCAAAAGAAAATACAAAAGTGACGAGAAGGCGGCCGAGCTATTAAAGAGAATCGCCGGGAATGGAGTGGAGTTCCACAAAGGCCATTCGCAGCTGATCGAACTGTTGGTGGCGGGCCAGGCGCCGGTTTGTCTCACCTGTTATTCGCACCATTTTCCGCCGCGAATGAAAAAAGGCGCGCCGATTCTGCCGCTGTTGAGCGAAGGCGTCGGCGAGGTCGGCGGCAGCGTGGCGATTCTCAAAGGCGCGCCCCACCCGCTTGCGGCTCGGCTGTGGGCGCGTTGGGCCGTCAGTGATGAAGGACAGAGAGCCTACGCCCAGGCCGGTGAAACTCCGGCTCATCCGAACGTCGAGCCGGCGGAGAAGGTGAGGCCCGCGAGCATTCACATGTTAACTGCCGACGAGGTCAAAGAGTTTCCGAAGTACGAGAAGCTCTGGAAGGGAATTTTTCAGATCCGATAGCTAGAACGGCAAGACCGTTCCAATGCGTTTCGCCGCCGCGCAATGATAGATGTGGTTCGCTAGCGCGACATCCTGATTGACCAGGCCGATGGCGCGGATGAAGATGCGCTCCTTCTCGGATTGGCGCGTTGGCTTTTTTCCCGATAGCAGCTCCGGCAGCTCGGCGTAAAGGTCCTTTTCGCTGATAAACTCTTCTTTCAGCAGGCGCTGCATGTCGGATTTGTTCTTGCAGTGTGCCCAGCTGTCGACGACGAACTTGTCGGCTCGCTTGTAGAACTCGCTCTCCATCTCCTGGTTCTTGCCGATCGAGTAAACGGTGATCCCCTCGCCGAGCCAGTTGTCTTTGACAAACGGTGTTGAAGTTGTTGTCGCGGAGACTACCAGGTCCGCGCCGCTCAACGCTTCTTCGGTCGATTCGACGGGTCGAATGTTGAGACCAAATTCGGCGCCGATCTCTCTGGCATAGTTCTGGCGCGACTGGGGCGTGCGCGAAGTCACACGGATTTCTTTGAGCTGAAATGCTTCGGCCATTACCGGCACGGCGGCGCGGGCGGTGTCGCCGGCGCCCAGCATCGCGAGGATCGCGGCGTTCTTGCGCGCGAGCAAGCGCATTGCGACGGTCGCCGCCGCTGCAGTCCGCACTGCATGGCACCAATCCTCGTCCATGATGGCACGGATCTCTCCGCCTTCCCGGTCGCTGAGAATCAGAATTCTTCTCGGTCCCCTTGGCGCGCGCGACACATCGCGGCTACCACCCGCGGCTTTAATCGAGCGAATACGAAATCCTGCGACCGGCTCAGTTGAAAGCGCGCAGCCGGTGACCCATGACTGCCAGCCTTGCTCCGGCTTGATCGCGAGATCTTCCGGCGTCGACCAGATCACTCGACCTTCGCTGTGATCGCGCAGCGCCTGCTCAGTAATTTCGATAGCGCGGCCGAGGTCGAGAACTCTTTTGACGTCCTCGTTCGATAAATAGAGAATGCCTTTTTGTTCCATGGATTTTCAACAACACATCGCCAGTAGGAATCCGAATACCGGATCCGCAACGGACGCAAAGAATGCAATCCTAACCACGGGTCCCAACCGGCCTGTTTGGAGTTTCCGATTTTCGAAGAATCGATGTTGTTGCGATTTTGAGTTTCGGATTTTTCACTCAGCAATTTCCGCCTGTTGGTTACTTGATAACGTCTAACTTGCGACAGCCGGTGGTCAAAAATACAGGACCTTTCTCGGTAATGAGCACGTCTTCTTCGAGATGAACCGCGCTTTTTTCGGAGCGAACCTTCGGTTCCAAGGCGAGGACCATTCCGGGACGATACAGCTCGGTCTCGACTTCGTTAAGCGATGGCGGTTCGGCTCTCGACATGCCGATGCCATGACCGATACGTTTTGGGCTCTCCACTGCCTGATAACCGCGCTTGACCAATTCACGATTAGCCACGCGAGAGACCTCGGCGATGGGCGTGCCGGGCTGCATCGACTCGAAACAAAGGTCAATCACGTCGCAGGCGGTCTCATGATCTTGTTTGTGTTCGGCGCTCGCTTCGCCAAAGATCGTCATTCGTGTGACGTCGCCGTAGTAGCCTTCATAACAGGCGCCGAAATCGGCGATCATGCGGTCGCCCTGATTGTAGCGGCGGTCGTCGTAACGGGTCGAGGAATTGAGCATGAGAAAACCAGGATGTCGCGGGTGGGCGCCTTCCTCGATCATCGATATGTAGAGCCGATCCGCGACTTCGCGCCGGGTCATACCTGGTCTCAATTGAGGCAAGCAGCGATCGTACGCTTTGACGGAAATAGCACAGGCCGTACGCATGAAGTCGATCTCCTTAGGGCTCTTGATCAGCCGCATTTCGGTTAGCGCAGCAGTGCCGTCTTTGATTTGTGCTTTTGGTAAAGCTTCGGTTAATCGTGAAAGATAGTTTACCGGAAATCCAAGACGCTGATCGTCCCCGAGCTCAAACCCCAACTTAGATTCACCGAGACCTAACTCTTTGAGACAATCGCCGATCATTTCTTCAGGAAAGGGCACGTCCGTATAGGCGCGCACTTCACCGATCCATGGCAGCGCTTTGGCTTTAGCTTTGTCATTGCCATAGACGAGCAGCAGCGGCTTGCCGGTTTTCGGTAAAACGCAGATCTGCGGTCGCTGGATATGATCGAGCTGATAACTGATGAGACCGCTGAAGTACCAGTAATTGTTTTTTTCAGAGACGACCAATGCGTCAAGACCGTCGCGCTCCATCAGCGTTTGCGCGCGTCGATAGCGGGTCAAATATTCTTCGTCCGCGAACGGGGCTTCGGTTGCCATACCTGCTGCCTCCTTGACCTTCAGCGAAGACGCTTGCTAACTCGCGAAAGCTTTTCTGCCTTCTACTCGTTTGAGCTTGCCCACATAATCCAGTGCCTCCGTGAGTTGGATCACGGTTGCGTACTTGGCGTTCATCTCGAACAGGTTGACCAGGTGCGAGGTGCGGGCGCGATCGAAGACACACTCCTCGACCACAAAGACCGGATAGCCGTAGGAGTAACCGTCGAGCACGGTGCCGCGCACACAGCCGCAGGTGCTGGTTCCGGTGACGAGCAGGCAATCGATGTTCTTGCGCACCAGGTAAGTGATCAGATGGGTGCCGAAGAAGGCGCTGGCGCGGGCTTTGTGGACCACGAACTCGCCTTTTTCCGGTTTGATCATTTCGGGAAATGCCACGGCCAGCTTTTCGAAATCAGTGGCATCGACACCGCGTTTGGTGGCGTTGCCGAACGCGGCTTTGAAATCAGGATCGCTGGTCGAATATATCACCGGCACGTCGGCATCGCGACAGGCATGAAGCAGCTGTTGAATATTCGGCAATGCATCCCAAGCGACTTGGCCGCAGCTGGTGGGAAACTCGTCGATGGCATCCAGGACGTGCATAGGTTTGGTGCCGGTAAAACCGGTAATGACGTCGATCACCAATAGCGCCGGGTTACGGCCGAAACTGTCCTTGCCTTTATAGCCCGCCTTCTCGTAAATCTTTCTTTCTTCTTCCGGAATAATCTGTTCCCATTCGCGCATGATCGCCTCCTTTTAACTAAGTCTAGGAGGTTGCTGAAAAAAAGACTCATAGACTTCGTTGCGCTCGCTTGACTCGCTGAGGCGTACGCCTCAGCTCATCGAACGTCGCGCGCCTTGGCTCTGAGATCTTTTTGAGCAGCCTCTAATCAGAATCTTTTATCAGACTGCTAGCGGACCCCCAATGCTTCATTGTGCAATCGGGTGATCTCGCGCAGATTCTTATAATTCTCCGGCGTCACCACGCGGCGGCGAAAGCCTTCGAAAAGTTTCGGCGGATCGGGCTTGACGTCTTTGCGCGGGCCGATCCGGCGAAATGTTTTAAGAAACTCCTGCCCGTCTTTCGAAACCAGATAGTCGATAAAAAGCTTGGACGAGTTCGGATGAGCCGCCTTGGCCGACATCATCGCGATGTTCAGCTCCACCGCGACCGGCTCCAACGGAATCCAATCCACCGGCGCGCCGCTTTGCTTCATGCGCTCGATTACTTGGGCATAGACGAAAGTCATGGAGCGCTCACCGATGCTGACGAAATTGGCGCGATTGGTGTTGCCGCGCAAAAAGACCGGCTCCTGCTTCGCCAGGCCTCTGAAGTAATTCAGTGCCTTTTCCTGGCCCCATTCCTGGCTCAAGGCGACAAAAACGTCGTGATTCTCGATGTCGATGATGAATTTTTGCTTGTATTCCGGCTTGAGCAGATCGTCGTAGGTTTTCGGCAGATCATTGCGCGAAATGGCTTTGGTGTTGTAGCCGAGGACCAGCGTATTCAGATAAATCGTCGTCCAGAAACCCTTGGGATCATAGAGGTCATCGTAGAGATTCGCAGCCTCCGACGTTACATACGGGGCAATCAAATTGCGCTCGCGCATCGGCGTGAGTGAAGGCGAAATACCCAGGGCCACGTCGAACTTGCTTGCTCCTGCCTGGGCTTCCGTCATGATACGGCTTACCATCGCAGTGCCGCCGAGGCGGACCAGGTCGCCGCGAATGAACGGATACTTTTTGGTAAACGCGTCAAGCAACGGTTTACTGTTCTGGATGTCCATGGTCGTATAAAACACCAGAGCCCCTTCCTTTTTCGCTCCTTCAATGACGGACGGTTCCGTGGCAAGCGCAAAAGGGACCGAGCACAGCCATACTACTAAGATCCACAGTGGTCGAGTGAACATGGTGCTTCCTTGCATCGAGCTTTCAACGCTGTTTAGCATTTGGTTTTCGGATCAGGGGGAATAGGTTTTATCGCCCCGCCGGGTCATGAATAAGTCCAACGGCAATTCGGAGCCGATACCTTTTTCACGAGCTTTTTCATACATCTTTCTAGCGGTAGCTGCGAATTGAATGCCCATACCGGTATTGTTCTTGAACAGCGTGATCTCTTTGTCGTCGATACGCCTGCGGCACTTGCCGTTTAGCAGATCGCCGAGCTCGTGCAGATCCTCCGCTTTGACGAGGCCGCGCTCCAAGCGCTCGTGAAACTCTGCCTGCCGATCGATAAAAATTTGCGGCTTGTAACCGACGACAATCAGGGCGGCCCTGGTAATCACGTCATCATCCAGCTCTTTGCGCGGCAGAAAGCCGTCGCCGCCAACCAGGCTGGTGATGTGCATGCCATCTTCCAGCCAGCGGCCCTGAACCACGGGATCCACGGTGTTGGTTGCAGCGCTGACGATATCGCTGCCGCGCACCGCTTCTTCGGCACTCGTTACCGGCAACACCTCGATGCCCGTGCTCGCGCTCATCTCTCGGGCGAAC
>DASUVS010000450.1:0-15282 GCA_036378835.1 Binatia bacterium
TGAGCCTATTTCGATGATCGAAGAAGCCTTTCCTGGTTTGCGGCTCTTCAATAGAGGCAAAGTACGGGACATCTATGACCTAGGTGAGAATCTCTTATTAGTCGCCACCGATCGCATCTCTGCGTTCGACGTCATATTGCCGACGCTCATTCCCGGCAAAGGCAAGATTCTGACCGCCCTTTCAGAATTCTGGTTCGGCAAAATAAAAGACATCACTCCTAATCATCTCATTACCACTTGTTTCGATGAGTTCCCCGCCGCGTGCCTGCCCTATCGCGATAAACTGGACGGCCGATCGATGCTGGTCAAGAAGAGCATACCGGCCCCGGTGGAATGTATTGTGCGCGGTTACTTGGCAGGATCTGGCTGGAAAGACTACCAGAATACCGGGAGCGTGTGCGGTATCCCGCTTCCTCAAGGTTTAGTGGAAGCGTCGCGCCTGGAGCACCCGATATTTACGCCGTCCACGAAAGCTGCGATCGGCGCGCATGATGTCAACATCAGCTTCGACGAGATGCTGACGAAACTCGGCAAGAAAAGAGCGGAGGCGATGCGCGATTCGAGCATCGCGATTTATCAGCGGGCGAGCGAGTTGGCCGAGAAAAAAGGAATCATTATCGCCGATACCAAATTCGAATTCGGCCTCGAAACCGATCAGGTCATCGTAATCGACGAAGTCCTTACGCCGGATTCATCTCGCTTTTGGCCGGCGGATGGATACCGCCCCGGCAAAACTCCGGATAGTTTTGATAAACAATTTGTGCGCGATTACTTGCTCAATCTACCATGGGACATGAAGTCGCGGCCCCCGGAATTACCGCCTGAAATCGTCAGGAAAACTCAGGATAAGTATGCCGAGGCTTTGAGACGGCTTACTGCAGTTTGACCCCAAACGACCGCATTTCGAACCGCTAGGGCACGATTATCCTCCTCGAATCCTTTGGCTACCCACGATCCGCCAGCTTGCGCGTGCTGCAATAGTCTTTTTTGCACCTAGTCTCGAGTTGTGATCTTCTTCGGAAGAATATCCGCTGCTCAAGTTCAACTCTTTACGCGGTGTCCGGCAGCGGTGCGCGATTCTCAGGGTTGCGCCGCGCTTTTATCGCGGAGAGGCGAAATCAATCCGTTATATTGTTCGCGCCAGCGAGTAGAGCGAACTTATTTCCGGGATGCGAGTTTGGAGTCGACCTGAATTTGGGCGATCGCCTGCATTAGCAGCGCAACGCCTGTTCCGGAATCAAAGTTGTCCGGAATATGGAGAAACCCAAACCTGATATCTCGCCCGCTGCGGCTAATGTATTCGAGCATTACGTACATCGAATAGTTGCAGACGTAATCTCCGGCGTTATCGGAACGACCAACATCCGAACCAAGTTTGATGTCGAGATTAGTCTTTAGAAATTCGGTGCCCGATTTACGAATCGGTTTGGCCAACCCCCTGTTGCCGGGCCGCTTGCGGTTTCTTGCTCTGGTTTCGAGCTCAATTCGATCACGCGTGCATTGCCCCAAGCCAATCACACAATCGGGACTGTGCTGCTCGAGCACATCAATAAACTGTCGCCGGTTAAAGCGCACCGGAAAGACCGCCGTTCTCAGCCCGGGAAGAGGCGGTAGAGCTTTAATGATCGCCTCTGTAATGTTGTTGCGGAATTCTCCATAAGGTCCGAAGCCAAAGACGAGCATACGCATCGCGCAATCTTACAAGGATGGTTTCATAGTAGACCCGTAGCTTGAAAGACCAAAAAAAACTGGCCGACATTTGCCGGCCAGTTTTTCGCAATCAGTTAATATTGCGGCTATTCCTTGGCTGCCGTCGCCGTGTAGCCGGCTTCCGTGTTCCTGGCGCCATCGCCAGCCATCTCATGATAAAGTTTGCCGCCCGTCCTTTTGAACTCTTCGGCTTTTTCCTGCATCCCTGCATCCAAAGCCGCCTGGTCTTCCAAGCCCTTTTGTGCCGCATACTCGCGCACGTCCTGAGTGATCTTCATGGAGCAGAAGTGAGGACCGCACATTGAACAAAAATGGGCCACTTTCGCGCCTTGCGCCGGCAAGGTCTCATCATGAAACTCACGCGCAGTTTCTGGATCCAGGCTTAAATTAAACTGATCTTCCCAGCGAAATTCAAAGCGCGCCTGGCTCAATGCGTTATCGCGGATCTGCGCCCCCGGATGTCCTTTGGCCAAATCCGCAGCATGAGCGGCGATTTTGTAAGTAATGACACCGTCTTTAACGTCCTTTTTGTCCGGCAGGCCCAGATGCTCTTTCGGTGTGACATAGCAAAGCATCGCTGTGCCGTACCACCCGATCATCGCCGCGCCGATACCGCTGGTAATATGATCATAGCCGGGGGCGATATCGGTCGTCAGGGGGCCCAACGTATAAAAAGGCGCCTCATGGCAAACCTCCAGCTGTTTCGTCATGTTTTCGTGGATCATATGCATCGGCACATGGCCGGGCCCTTCGATCATCACTTGCACGTCATGCTTCCAGGCGATTTTCGTCAACTCTCCAAGAGTTTCCAGTTCGCCGAACTGAGCCTCGTCATTGGCGTCGGCAATAGAACCCGGGCGTAGCCCGTCGCCTAAGGAAAACGACACGTCATACGCCTTCATGATTTCGCAAATCTCTTCGAAACGGGTATAGAGGAAGTTCTCTTTGTGATGCGCCAGGCACCATTTGGCGAGAATCGATCCGCCTCGGGAAACAATGCCGGTCACCCGTTTTGCCGTGAGCGGCACGTAGCGCAGCAAGACACCGGCATGAATGGTGAAGTACGAGACGCCTTGTTCCGCCTGCTCGATCAATGTATCGCGAAAGATTTCCCAGGTGAGTTCCTCGGCTTTGCCGCCGACCTTCTCCAAAGCCTGATAAATCGGCACGGTGCCAATCGGCACCGGAGAGTTGCGTAGGATCCATTCCCGTGTCTCGTGAATGTCGGCGCCGGTGGATAAATCCATCACCGTATCAGCCCCCCAACGGGTAGCCCAGATCATCTTTTCGACTTCCTCTTCGATTGAAGACGCAACCGCAGAGTTGCCGATATTCGCATTGATCTTAACCAGAAAATTGCGGCCAATGATCATCGGTTCGGCCTCGGGATGATTGATATTGGCCGGAATGATGGCGCGCCCGCGCGCCACCTCATCGCGAACAAATTCCGGCGTGACGAAGTCGGGAATCGATGCGCCGAAACTTTGACCGCGGTGGATGCGTCCAGTTCCGTTAGCACCGTTCGCCACGGCGTACTCGCGGCCGAGATTTTCGCGAATGGCAATGTACTCCATTTCCGGGGTGACTATCCCTTGCCGTGCATAATGCATCTGCGACACGTTACAACCGGGTTTAGCGCGCAAAATCGGCCGCCGCGAAGCATCGGGAAATCGTTCTGTTTGGACGCCCTGGATACCGTTCTTGCCGCCTAACGGACGGTAGCTACTGGACGCCAGTTCTTCGACATCGCGACTTTTGATCCAGTCCAATCTTAACGGCGGAAGACCTGTTCTAATCTCAGTCTCGGCGTTGACATCGGTATAAGGACCCGAGGTATCGTAGATGATAACAGGCGGGTTCTTGTAATCCCCGTTTCCATTGCTCAGATGGCCGTTGCCGCTGCTCGATAAATGAACCGCGCGCATGGCAACTCGCACGTCCGAAAACTTTGGACTCTGGACATAAAGCTTGTGCGATGCCGGCAATGGCTGAGTGGTGATTCCATTTTGGTTCGAGCCGATCTGCTTGTTTCCCTCTGACATACGATACCTCCTCGGAACCTGCGCTGCGCTATTAGGGTTGATGGAATTGGTTCTTAGACATGGCGGTATGGCTTTACGTATTCTTCATACAGGCCTTCCTGGCCCTTTTCCGCCAAATCTCGGGAACGCTGCATCAAGGTTTCTTTGTCTTCGACAAAATCCTTCCGGCTAAGCCCCAAGTTGCCCGGATGAGTGCCCGAATCCATCCTGATTGCATCGCACGGACAGGCTTCGACACAGAAGCCGCAATAAATGCACCTGAGGGTGTCGATCTCATAGCGAATCGGAAATTTTTCCACCGGCTTGTCAGGATACTCTCCTGCTTCGATGTAGATGCACTCAGCAGGACACGCGGTGGCGCAGAGAAAACAAGCCGTGCACTGCACCGAGTTGTCGTCTTTCAAAGTAAGACGGTGGCGGCCCCGAAACGTATCAGGGTAAGGCGATCGCGCTTCGGGATATTGCACAGTAACGGACGCTTGAACATCTTTGGCTAACCCGAGTTGTTGCAGGGCATGAACGATCAAGTTACGCCAGAACCGATAACCGGTTATCGTCAAACCTCGAATCACTTCGGGGAAGTACAAGCGCTCCCAGAGATTCATTTCTTCGATACGTTTCATCAGTATTCCTAGCTAGAGTGCAGGTGAACCATGAACCCAAGAGATGCGCGAAGGCAGCATCTCGGCTCCGCTGGCCGCGGGTCGATTTACTCTACCGATCTTGGCAGACGGTTGTCAAGGAACGAAACCGCGCAAAAACAGGCGCTTGGGTGTTATTCGTCGTCGTACCGCAAAATCGAAAAAACATCGTACGGCTTGAGCTTGTCCCTACCTTTCAAAAACGAAAGTTCGATAACGAATGCACACTCCACCACTTTGGCGCCAAGCTTCGAGACCAGCTTCGCGGTCGCAGCCGCGGTTCCGCCCGTGGCGATCAAATCGTCGGCAATCACCACGCGGGCCTTGGCCGGCATCGCGTCGATGTGGATCTCCAGTGAATCCGTGCCAAATTCCAAGTCATAACTGGCGCTGTGAGTATTGTAGGGCAACTTCCCAGGTTTGCGAACGACACTAAATCCGGCATTTAATGTATAGGCAAGCGCCGCACCGATTATGAACCCGCGTGATTCAATGCCTAAAACCGTATCGATTCTCTGGTCCCGATAACGATCTGCGAAGATGTCGATCGTCTTGGCGAAGAGCGGGCCACTACTTAGCAATGGCGTAATGTCCTTGAATAAAATCCCTGGTTTTGGAAAATCGCGCACATCGCGAATGGCCTGCCGAATACTTTCGATTTCGTTGTTGTTCATGCCGCTTGAGCTCACATTCTGGGCACAGCCATCAAGAAGCCCGAATTTTAAAAATGTTGTAAGATAACCATCTTCGACGTAGATCTTATCGGCCGCAGAGATCAGCCCCACACCTGCCGGCTGGTTTCCGCCACCACGGCCAATTTTCGTTTCTGGTCGTCCTCGCTGACCAAATTGCCGACCACGTCGGATGAAAAACCACACTGCGGGCTAATGGCAATTTGCTCCAGCGGCGCATAACGGCTTGCTTGGTCGATGCGCCTTTTCAACTGTTCAACGGTTTCTAGTTGCGGCACCTTGGTACTGACCAGTCCCAAAACGATGATCTTGCCTTTGGGTAAAAACCGTAGCGGCTCGAATCCTCCGGCTCTCGGCGTGTCATATTCGAACAGAAAGCGATCGTGCTTCAACTCATTGAGAAGCCGTTCAGCAATTTCATCATACGTGCCTTCCCGGTGCCACATGCTGCGTTGATTGCCGCGGCAAAGATGAATTCCGAAAGTCACGTTATCGAAACCATCGAGAACCGCATTGTCTGCCCTCAATGAGCGGCTAAAGTTCTCATCGGGATTTTCACCGCGCGCGCGCATTGCATCGAGCGACGGCTTATCGACATAGGCCGTATATCCGGGCGCATCGATCTGAATATACCGGCAACCGGCAGCCACCACTGCGCCGATCATTTCTCTCTCGACCCTCACGACGTCAGCCACGAACTCATCCATGCCAGTATAGACCGCGCTAGAATTCTGCCAATCGAAGCGCTGTGAAATGCGATCGGGTCCAATGAGCGTCACCTTAGCCGGCCGCTGCGCCACCTGGCTTACGAAACGATATTCATCCAGCGGAGCGTTGCGCGAGAGCCGAAGCTTTTCCACAACCGGGCGGCGCTGGGCGACAGCCGTAGACTTATGCTCGCCTTGCTCCGGTATTTCCCAGCGCTGTAACGGACTACTTCCCTCGACCCGGCTTTCGTAGAACTTCAGACTCGGCCGACCCGCGTCGAAACCGGATACGGATTCGCCGAAGCTATCTTGAAAGTTCAAGCGCCGGTATTCACCGTCGGTCACGATCGCCAGACCGGCTTCTTCCTGCAATCGCACCGCATCGCGGATGCATTGATCTTCCATGGCCCGCAACTCAGCTGCGCTTAGCCTACCCTCGTCATAGCTTACGCGCGCTTCCTTCAATCTAGCGGGCCGCAATAAACTACCGACAACATCGTTTCGCATACTGGCCAGTTCCTTCATTTACATCACTCCGTAATTGACTTTTCCGCGTCCACGCTATCGGATGACTGACGGCAGCACAAC
Organism: Binatia bacterium; assembly: GCA_036378835.1. Lineage (GTDB taxonomy): Bacteria > Desulfobacterota > Binatia > UBA9968 > UBA9968 > WHTF01. The sequence continues at coordinate 6,381 of DASUVS010000450.1, forward strand.
TGAGGAAGGTAGAGGAGCGGATCCTGCGCGATGTTATTCTTGCGGATCTCGAGATGCAGGTGGGGCCCCGTCACTCTTCCGGTGCTACCTACTTTCCCGATGATATCCCCTTGAGCGACAAACTCCCCCGCGGCCACGAGATTTACCTGATTATGCGCATAGACCGAAACCAGGCCGCCGGAGTGCCGTAGAATCACCAGGTTGCCATAACCGCGCAGCTGATCACTGTAAATCACCTCGCCCTTACCGATGGCCCGGATCGGGCTTCCTTCCTGGGCGGCAATATCGATACCGTCATGGAAACTGGCGCCCCGCCGGCCGAAATGGGAATTGATGTTTCCCAGGATGGGCCAGACGATGGCATCGTCCGCCAGATCGCTGGACCTGGAGACCGACGGGATGGTTACAATCGAATCAGCCGGGGTGATGACCTCTACGGGCAACTGGCGGGCCGCTCCCGGTATGAACAATTTTTGTCCGACACGAATTTGGTTCGGATCTAGGAGCCGATTAAGACGCGCTAGCTCCGCGTAATTCAAATCATATGCTTTGCCGATCCGATATAACGTCTCACCGGGTTTAACAACGTGATAAACGCCTCCTCTAGCAGGCGGCTGCACTGGCGTCTGGGTTGCGCAGCCGGCGATATGCCAAAACAACATCAAGCCGAGTAACCGGTAAGGAGAGCCGGCGCTTAGTCTTGCCAACCGAATTTTCCCCGGAGTTTAACAAACCGGCAGTCACCAAGATCTTCCTGATGAAAGCCGAACGGTTCACGATGAACCAGCTTCAACACCTGAGATTCATCATCCCCCACCGGTATTATGAGCTTACCCCGCACCGATAGTTGTTCAATCAAGGGCCGGGGAAGATCGGGAGCACTGGCAGCAACGATAATGGCATCGTACGGCGCATGCTCGGACCAGCCTACGGTTCCATCTCCTACGTGCAGCGCGATGTTCTGAAATGCGAGCCGGTCTAGAAGCGCCCTTGCCTTGCGCGAAAGAGCGCGGATCTTTTCCACCGAGAAAACGTTGAAACAGAGCTCGGCAAGCAGAGCAGTTTGATAGCCTGATCCGGTGCCGACTTCTAAAACTTTCTCTTTACCGCTTAGGCCCAGCGCTTCGGTCATTTTCCCAGCCATGTAGGGTTGCGAGAGCGTCTGCTTCTCGCCGATGGGCAACGCGCTGTCATCATAGGCGCGGTTGACTAGGCCGGGGTCGACAAAAAGATGTCTTGGAATGCGCCGCATGGCCGCGATAACACGCCGGTCCTGAATGCCACGAGATATAAGTTGATCTTGAACCATTCTTTCTCTGGCCCAAGCGTAATCCGGAGGGGTCGTATCGGTAAGCTTCACGCGTTTTTAACTGGTTTCGATCCCCGCTTGACGATCTGAGTAACCGTCGTTAGCGAGCCAAGGATTTTCCTTGCAGATCACAAAATGAGTTGATGCTCCAAGATTCGTTGCGGAGTGCCGGCTGGCGGCCAAATCCGCGGGTATTTTCTACCATAGCAAGAAACGGTTTTCTATTAGTCGGTCGTTGGAACGCATCGTCGCGTCCAGAGATGGTTGATACGCAGCTAGCGGCGGCGAATAATTTTTTTCCATTACTCCTCGATTCTTTTTCATGAACCAAGGTGTGCTCATGATGTAGATCAGTGCTATCCTCCAGCATCCGCAGAGAGAATAAAAATCTTATCATGCTGGCGAATCTTGGTCTCCCGATCGCGCACAAAATCGATGCCGTTGATATTGCAAGCGAAGCCGGGAAGTAAATCCGTGCCGTTCGGATTGATAACACGGCCGACCAATACCGGTAACCTCTGTGCAACAGCCGACAACACCTGAGCGAAAGTAGCGTCTGGCGCTAAAGAAAGAGAGATTATTCGGGTCTTTGCAAGCAAGCGGGCAACGCCGAACAGTTCAACGGTGCAACTAAGGGACGCCTCTCCCGTTAGATTCGTAAAACTCTCGCGCTGCTGCCACAGCCTTAAAGCCTGCGCATAATCGTCAGGCGCGTTCATGTTGAAGAAACTCAAGCCTTCGGGGTCGTAGCGGCGAATTTCCTGCTCGGTGACTTTACGCGTCCGCACTCGATCGTAAAGAAATATCGGCCTTAGCTCGCGCCGTTCGAGTTGCTCTTTCAGCAGCGGTACTACGCTCCTTCGGTAAACTGCGTGAAGAGGCTGAAATCGATCCTGCCAGTATGGAACGACCACGTCGTAGTCGGACAGCTGCGAGGTTAAAAAAGAAATCAATGGAAGGCTTAAAAATGCTGCATCGCACGAAGTTACAAAGGCGCCCGTTCCGTTTGCCGCCAGCAAACCATAATAAATGCCGCCTACCGGGCCTTGGTAAGCGACCTCGTCCCGGACCACCTTGGCGGGCAACGGCGGCAGCTCCTGGTCCGGCGCCGCCACTATAACGACCATTTTGAATTTGCCCTCGAGCCGGCGCACGAGTTGAGCAACCAAGGGCTCGTTGCCAAACGGCAGCAAAGCCTTGGGGCGGCCCATACGTGAGCTTTTGCCGCCGGCCAGAATAACCGCGGTAAAATCGTCTATGATCGAGTCAAAACTCAACTGCTACTCTCCGATGGCGATTCTTATCACGTCTTCAGCTCTCGCGCAGCCGTTTGGCTCAATCCGAGAAATTTACTCAAGTTTTGATACCTCAGGAAGGAGATACAATCGTGCTTGGCTTTCCTTAAATAATTGGAACAGCCGTCGCATGCTCGCACAAAGAGATGAATCGCTTCAGGATGAGGAGTGTTCGAACGGGAATCCGACAGTCAGTTCCAAGTAACCTCGTTGTGAGTCAAGGATTCGTTCCCGTCTTCATCGAGGTCCAGGATCGGATCGCACCAACATAATTCCGAATTAATATGAGCCAACGGGACAGCATCAGGGACGTCGGACGGATATCGAGAAGCCAGATGTTGTTTTGAGATCATGGCAGTTCCTCCGGCACACCTACGTGCGCAGCAAATCATGTGCCGGAACCAACGGCCAGAACAATGAATCTAGAGGAAGGATGATCAAACAGCTAAAATGATGTCTGCTGACGTGTGCTATAGCTATGGATGGAGAGATTTTGATCCAACAATGGTTCATAGCTTCAGTTACAATCATCGTTTATGTCCCAGAACGCGGAATACATAAGCGACGCGCATTCAAACCGGTTAACCGCCTCACGAGAAGCTCACCTCCGCGGCGTGAGTCACTCGGATACACAAACGCCAATTCAAGACGGAGCAACTAACGTCAATCCGGATGGTTGTGCTATGGCGATAGAAACAGAACAGAATGGTCGGGGCGACCGGATTTGAACCGGTGACCACACGCACCCCAAGCGTGTGCGCTACCAGGCTGCGCTACGCCCCGACAAGCTGTTTAGAGTAGGCGTGACTCTAACATCCGATATTCGCCAAATCAATTTAGTGCGCCGCGGTTAGTTAAGTTAATCGCAAGAAAGCCTCTAGAACCGAACATCGCTAATTGCACGAAGACATCGGCGATATCTAAGTTGAGCAGGGCGTCTACGTCTCTGGGGAGATTGTCTGAAAAGAGATAGTTCTGACGGATGGTTGCCAAGCTGGACAACCATTCCAGGACCAGCCTCTGAGCTACGTCCGGATCACGGACTTCCTATTGCATCAAGAAAGTAAACGTCGAAGCGACTCAAGATCTTTCTTGATCTTGGCTAGAGCGGTTTTGTACTTCTGATCCGAGAGCGGAAGCTTCAGCTGATTTTTTTCCTCTTTTTTTACTTCTTTCAATTTCTTGCGGGCGCCTTCGATAGTAAACCCTTCGGTATAGAGGAGGCGCTTGATGTCTAGTAGAAGCTCGACGTCTTTCTTCTTGTAGAGACGATGGCGCGAAGGCGCCTTCGACGGCTTGAGCAGATCAAATTCAGTCTCCCAGTAACGCAATACATAAGGCTCGACGCCGACAATTTCGCTGACTTCTCCGATCTTGAAATAGATTTTATCCGGCAACGATGTCGTCATCTATTCAGCTTCGGCTGGTGAAGATTCCGTCGGCGATGACATGCCATTAAGGCTCTTCTTGAGAATCTGACTAGCTTTGAATGTTAGGACTTTGCGTCCGACGATGATGATTTCATCGCCGGTTTGCGGATTTCTTCCCTTGCGGGGGCGTTTCGTGTTCACAACGAAATTGCCGAAGCCGGAGATCTTAACTTTTTGACCCTGTTCGAGACAACCTTTGATGATGTCGAAAGTGGCCTCAACGACATCGGTGGCGTCCTTTTTAGAGAATCCGACTTTCTCATAGATTCGCGTGATGATTTCCGCCTTGGTCATTGCAGCCATCCCTTTCCTCGCAGTTCGGTTTAGCTTCGCCTGTGCGCTTGCAAAAGCTTGCCGATGTGGTCGAGCACCTGTTGATGCATCGTATTTACCTCGCTGTCCGTTAAAGTCCGGTCGTCGGCACGATAATAGATTCTGTATGCCAAGCTCTTCTTGCCATGCGGAATCGAATCGCCCCGATATTCGTCGAAAATCTCTATTCCTTTAATCAGACTTTGGCCCAGTTCGTTTATACAACTGATGATCTTTTGAGACGAAACAGCCTGATCGACAACTATTGCAAAATCACGCTCAACCGCCGGAAAACGCGGCAGGGAACTAGCCCTTATTTGCCGCGGAGAATACTGAAGCAACTTTTCAAAGTCAAGTTCGAATGCCAGCAGCGGCGGCAGGCCGAATTGATCGTTAAGATCAGGGTGACTCTCGCCCACGTACCCTATCATCTCACTATCGTGCTCTAGTTGAGCGCTGCGTCCGGGATGGAGAACGGTGACGTTGGCGCGTGACCAAAGGATCGATTCTCGTAAATGGAATAGATCGAGAATCCCTTCAATGATTCCTTTACAATCAAGAAATCTAACTGGCCGGAGTCCGTCGGACGACCGCAATCCTTTGCGCCTCCGCGACCCGAAGAGCAGCCCCCCCAAGCATTGCTTCTCTTCAATCTCCCCATTGGCGTGCAATCGAAAAACCTTCCCGAGATGGTAGGCGAAGAACCCCTCCGCTTTTTGCGCGAGATTCAGGCGTAAGTTCTCGATCAATCCGGGCAGTAAGCTGAGGCGCATCTCGGCGCTGTCTTTGACGAGCGGATTCAAAACCGCCACCGGAGAGGTTGGACCGTTCCATAGGCCCGTAAACATTTGATTCAGTGTCTCGTTTGTAAACGGGAGATTGATCACTTCGACCAAACCTTCACCCGCCAGAAACGAGCGGAGCCTGCGTTCCCACATCAGTTGATAATCAGCCTTGCCGGCCGTCGAACGCGAAACGGGCAGCGTCGTCGGAATTTTCTGGTAGCCAAAAAGGCGAGCTAGCTCTTCTATTACATCGGCTTCACGGGTCAAATCGCCACGGCTCGTCGGCGGCACAACCATCAAACTATCCTCGCCCGCGGCTTTCTTGGCGTTAAGACCGAGAGCCGTCAGAATCCTTTCCGCCTCTACCAGTGCAATTTCAACCCCGAGCACTCTTTTGATGCGGTCCTGCCGCAGTAAAATCGATGGAGGTTGCGGCGGGTTGGGGTAGCTGTCCAGAACCCCGGACGAAACCGAACCGCCGGCCTGACTGGAGATAAGTTGAGCCGCGCGATTACCCGCCGACACGGTCCCCGCCGGATCGACACCACGTTCGAACCGATGCGATGCTTCACTATGCAATCCCAAACGTTTTGCTGTGCGCCGAATCGTAGTCGGATCGAAATGGGCGCTCTCCAGAAGCACCCGGCGAGTCGCGGCAGTGACCTCGGAATTTTGCCCGCCCATGATGCCGGCCAAAGCGACGGGCGTGTTTCCATCGCAGATCAGAAGATCGCCATCAGCGAGTTCTCGCTTCACACCATCGAGCGCGACGAACTCTCTTTCGCCGCTGGCCTGCCGGATCACGATGTGATCGCTGGTCAATCGGTCAAGATCGAAAGCATGCAGCGGTTGACCCACTTCGACCATCACGTAATTTGTTACATCTACGACGTTATTAACCGAGCGAAAACCGCAGGCCTCGAGGCGATGCTGTATCCATTTCGGACTTTGACTGATGCGGAGATTATCAATTACAAAGGCAGAGTAGCGCGAGCAGAGTTCGGGATTAACGATTTTGATCCCAACGTTTCCTAGGTAAGGCGTCACTTTGGCTTGCACGTCGCTGCGGCGATTCTTTAGCGGCTTGTCGGTGAGCGCGGCAACTTCACGCGCTAGGCCTAAGATGCTCAGGCAATCGCCGCGATTGGGCGTCACACTGATTTCGAAGACCCAGTCGTCGGCATCGGCCTCCGATCCAGTCAGCGGAGCGAGCGATTCGACTTCAAGTCCGGCCATCGTCAGCAATTCGGAAAGTTCATTGGCAGAAGCATCTATCTCGACCAACTCCTTCAACCAATTAAAAGTGAATTTCATGAGAATCGCATAACGACCGGAATCTCCGAGCCAATTCTTCAGCCGAACTGCCGCAGGAATCTCATATCGTTCTGGAAGAATAGGCGAATGTCATCGATGCCATATTTCAGCATTGCGATACGCTCGACTCCCATACCGAAAGCGAACCCGGATACTCGCTCTGGATCGTAACCGACGAACTTGAAGACCTCCGGATCGATCATACCGGCACCTAAGATCTCCAGCCAGCCGCTGCCTTTACAAACTCTGCAGTGCTGCTGCTGAGCGGCATATCCGTCACCGCCGCAAATCACGCATTGAATATCGATCTCCGCGCTAGGCTCTGTGAAGGGGAAGAAACTCGGTCGAAACCGCACACCGGCTTTCTCGCTAAACATACGCTGCAAAAAATGCGTCAGCACCCCTTTGAGATCCGAGAAGGCGATATCGCGATCCACCATAAAGCCTTCTACCTGATGAAACATCGGCGAATGAGTAGCGTCGTCGTCGTGGCGGTAAACCGCGCCTGGAACAATCACCTGGAGCGGCGGTTGGCGGCTCTCCATGGTGCGAATCTGCACCGGTGAAGTATGGGTCCTCAGCAGTCGGCCGTCAGAAACAAAAAAAGTATCCTGCATATCTCGCGCAGGATGATCTTTGGGGATGTTCAGCGCTTCGAAATTGTGATAATCGTCCTCGATATCAGGACCGCGGGCAATCTCAAAGCCCATTCCCCCAAAAACATCGATAATCTCATCGATCACCAATGTGAGCGGATGGATGCGCCCCGATTCCCAGCGATTTCCCGGCAGCGTGACATCGATGGATTCTTCCCGTAGCGCTTTTTCTTTCTGCTGCCGCTTGACGACCTGAAGCCTCTCCTGAAGCCGGCTTTCGAGTAATTGCCTCAGCGCGTTCAATCGCTCGCCGGCGCTCGGCCTTTGGTCCAAGGGAAGATCTTTAAGTCCCCGTAAAAGCAGGGTAAGTCTTCCCTTGCGCCCTAAAGCTTCAACACGGATCTGTTCAATCTCCGCCTCACTTCCGGACTTCTCGATGCGCGCCAGTATCTGGTCACGAAGTGAATCTAAAGAATCGATCATCTAGACAGAAGCGATGGGTTTAAGCATCGAGGCTGGATTTGGCTCGCTGAGCTAGTTGGTTAAATCCGTCCATGTCGGCAACTGCGATTTCGGCCAGGACTTTTCTGTCGATTTCGACCCGGGCCTGTTTCAAACCTTTGATCAATTGACTATAGGATAGCCCATTGAGCTTTGCCGCCGCTCCGATACGCGTAATCCACAGACCGCGAAAAGTCCGTTTCTTCACGCGCCGATCCCGATAAGCGAATGCTAAAGCTCTCTCGACTGTTTCGCGCGCCGACCGATACAGCCGGCCGCGGCCTCCCACATAACCCTTGGCCATTTTCATGACCTTTTTTCTTCTCTGCCGGGTTTTGCTCCCGCCTTTAGCTCGTGGCAATTGCTAGCTCCCTTCTAAAATCGTGTGGAATTAAAGACAAACCTATTTGTACGGGATCAGCTCCCGAATGTTTCTCTGTTCAGCTGCCGAAACCATGGTACCGCTGCGCAGTTGACGCTTACGCTTCTTTCCCTTGGAAGAAAGCAAGTGTCTCTTGAAGCCTTTATTGCGTTTGATTTTTCCGCTGGCCGTCACTCGAAACCTTTTGGCCGCAGCTCTGTTGGTCTTGATTTTGGGCACATCAATCTCCTCTATGAATTAGTTGGATAAATTACTTTGGCGTAAGCAGCATCGCCATGTTCCGCCCTTCCAAGCGCGGCTCGATATCCACTTTGGCAATGTCTTGTATCTGCTCGACCACTTTGCGCAACGCCTGCCGGCCCAGCTCCGGATGAGTAATCTCGCGGCCCCGAAAAAATACTGAAACTTTGACTCGTTGGCCCTTCTCGATAAATTGCCGGATGTTACGGACCTTGTGTTCAACGTCGTGCGCGTCCGTTCGCGATCCCATTTTAACTTCTTTAATTTCAACCACAGTGTGCTTTTTCGGTCCGTGAGTCTTCTTCCTTTGCTGGTACCGGAACTTCCCATAGTCCATCATACGACAGACAGGCGGTTGAGCTTCTGGGGCGACTTCGACCAGATCTAAACCTAGAGCATCGACTTGCCTTAATGCCTCGTGCAGCGGCAGAATGCCGAGCTGTTCTCCTTGCGCTCCGATGACACGAACCTCACGGGCCCGGATTTGATGATTAATTCTCGCGTCTCTAGCGATAAGACACCTCCATGATGTAAAAGCCGCTCATATCCTTATGCCTCTCCCCTTTCCTGTGCAACTTCAGATCTTAGTCTCTCCATGAATTCGTTCAAAGACATCGGCGCTAGATTTTCTCCGCCTCTGCGCCGCGGCGCCACCGTCTGGGCTTGAACCTCGCTGTCGCCAATCACAATCGCATACGGGATTTTGGCGAGCTGGGCTTCGCGAATCTTATAACCAAG
>DASUVS010000451.1:0-11397 GCA_036378835.1 Binatia bacterium
GGTTATGGCGAGAATCGCTTGTCATCTTTAAAGATATGCACCTGCTCGGGCGCGACGCTGAGTCCGACCCTATCTCCTTGTTTAACCGTCGACTCTCTGCCGGTTCGAGCGATTAGTTCGATATCTCCGCATTTCACATGAAGGAACCGGTCCGAGCCGAGATCTTCGATGATCTCGACGTCACCACTGATCCAGCTCTGTCCAGCCGCTTCGGCTAGCTGCAAATCTTCCGGGCGAATACCGATAGCAACAGAGTTGCCGGCCAGTTGCGGCACGGATCTGCCAAAAATTGTGGCGAGGTTCAGGCGCAGGCTGCCGCACTGAAAAACCGATCCATTTTCATCCACAGTCCCGTGTAACAGATTCATCTGCGGGTTACCGACAAATGATGCGACCTGCGTATTAACCGGCCGTTGATAAATGTCAGAGGGCGAGCCGATCTGCTGGATGATCCCTTGGTGCAGGACGATAATCTTTTCACCCAGGGTTAGCGCCTCGGCCTGGTCATGGGTGACGTAGACAATCGTGGTGCCAAGGCGCCGGTGCAATCGCGCCAGCTCGACGCGCATGGTGGCGCGCAACGCAGCATCGAGATTCGACAGCGGTTCGTCAAACAAAAAAATCTGCGGCTGGCGCACAATCGCACGTCCCAGCGCGACTCTTTGCCGCTGCCCGCCGCTCAAACTATGGGGCCGGCGCTCGATCAAGTTTTCGATCTCGAGCAGGCGCGCGGCATCTCTGACCTTGGCGGCGATCTCCGTGGCAGGCTCGCCGCGTAACTTCAGAGAAAAAGCCAGATTGTCGAAAACGGTCATGTGGGGATAAAGCGCGTAGCTTTGAAACACGAAGGCGATGTTGCGCTCGCGCGGCGGCAGATGCTCGATATGTTGGCCGTCGAAAAGAATCTCTCCGGAGCTGGGTTTTTCCAAGCCGGCGATCAGCCGCAGGAGAGTAGATTTACCGCACCCTGAAGGTCCGAGCAGAATGCAAAACTCGCCGTCGCCGACCTCAAAGGAGATGTCCTTCAGGATTTCATTGGCGCCGAACCGCTTCGAGAGCCGATGCACGGTTAGAGCTGCGATAGGGATTCCTCCGATTGTGGAACTCCGCCGGCGCGAAGGCGATGAGCCCTCCAGCCGTGGGCAATAGGACACTGCCTCGAGGACCACCCCGCAATCCCCCTCAGGGCGATGCTCCGTATGTTGGGCCTGCCATCAACCTGTACACCCAGGTGCCCAAGGCTTCCGGCCTCACCGCCTTCGCTCGCTAAGTCAGCCGCAGGTTTTGTCGGATCAGGGTACATTTTCGCTTTCAACCTTTTACGGCGCCCGCCGACAAGCCCCTGACGATCCCACGCTGAAAAAACAGCGTAAGCAATATCAGCGGCAGAGTCGCCAAGGTCGAAGCCGCGGCGATTTCTCCCCAGGGCATGGTGTATTCGCCGGGAAAGAGCGCGATGCCCACCGGCAACGTCTGCACACCCGGGTCTGTCATGATGATCAGAGCAAAGAAAAACTCATTCCAGATCTGAATAAAGACCAACAACGCCGCTGTCAGAATTCCCGGCGCCGCTAGAGGCAAAACCACTTTGCGCAAAACCTGCAAACGGCTGCAACCATCGATCAGCGCCGCCTCCTCTATTTCAACCGGGACTTCGCGAAAAAATGTCGTGAGAATCCAAATCGCCAGGGGCAGAGCAAGCGCGATGTAAGCGGTTACCAGACCGTGGTAAGTATTCAGCCAGTCGAGATGATTAAGAATGTTCCAGACCGGGCCGGCAATGGCGATTTGCGGAAACATCGAAATCGCCAACAGCGCCAGCAGGTAGAATTTTGTCCATGGCAGTTGAAAACGGCTGATGGCATAGGCGGCCATAGAGCCCACGCTGATGCTGATGACGGTGGCAGCGCCGGCAACGATCAGACTATTGCCGATGTAGCGAAGCAAGCCCCGCTCGAACAGCGCTGAGTGGTAAAATCCCCAATGGAGCGATGGCACGAGGCTGGGCGGAATTGACGCCAGCTCGGCCGGAGTCTTCAGCGACGTCAGGACAAACCAGAGAAACGGAAGCAAACAGTAGAGGGCGATCGCTAGAGCAAAGAGCGTCAATGTTAAAGATCGTTTCATCGCACCGCTCCTTGGAGTCGCTCCGATTTGAGCGCGCGCAAGTAGGCCAACGACAAAACCAGCGAGATCATAAAAACCGTCACAGCGATAGTGGAGCCGTAACCGATCATGCCTTCGGCAAAAGTTTTCTTATATCCGTAGAACTGCAGTACGTTAGTGGCATCGGCGGGGCCGCCCTGGGTCATGACGAACACCAGATCGAAGACGCGCAGGGCGTCGATGGTGCGGAAAAGCAGCGCCAGCAATAGCGCCGGCCAAAGGAGCGGCAAAGTAACGTGGTGAAATTTCTGCCAAGCGGTGGCGCCGTCGATGCTCGCGGCTTCGTAAACTTCGTCGGAAATTGTTTGTAGCCCGGCCAGAATAATCAAGGCCGCGAAGGGAGCGGTTTTCCAGATCTCCGCGGCCATGATTGCAAACATGGCGAATCGCGGGTCCGCCAGCGGCGCAAGATAACGCGCTGTATCGCCGCCGAACAGCACGAAGTTGAACAGGCCGTAACGATCATTGAAAATAAAGCGCCACATTTGTGAGGAGACCACGGTGGGAATAGCCCACGGAACGAGGACGATGGCGCGCAACACGCCGCGCCCGCGGAACGCCTCGTTCATCACCAGCGCCATGCCAAGCCCGAGCAACAACTCCGATGGAACTGTGATCGCGACGAAGATGATCGTCGTCCGCAGCGCTTGCCATGCCACCGGGTCGGTCCAGAGATCAACATAGTTCTCCCAGCCGACCATCTTTTGCCCGAGCCAGGGCAGGGTCAAGATCATTCGATAAAAGCTCAGACGAAACGATTCAACAATTGGGTAGAGCGTAAAGACACAGACAAAGACCAGACTGGGAACGATAAATAGAAGCGCCAAGCGATGCGAGCTTTTCATCGGGCTGCAGTTTCGCGCAATAAGTCGAGCACACGATCCATGTCGCGCGCCGCCAATGCCGCGCGTTGGTCGATCTTGCTTTCGGGCAAGACCAAGGCAGCGCTAAAGTAACGTTGCATAATATTTGACAACGGCACATAGACCGGCGTTGTCGGCCGCGGTACCGCTTGCTTGAAGGTATCCAGCAGAGATTCAAGCCATGGAATCTTGGCCAGCAGCTCGGGGTCGTCGTAAAGCGCCTTTCGGGTCGGCGCGCGGCCGGTGGAAAAGGCGATCCGCTTTTGCATCTCATGACTGGTCATGAATGCGACAAAGCGCCAAGCGAGCTCGGGTATTTTCGAAAACCGGCTGATACCTAGTTGCCAGCCGCCGAGTGTCGAAGCACCCTTGCCACCGCGAAAGGGCGGCAATGGCATCATGCCCACTTGCCCAACCACTCTCGATTGTTCGGGATCATTGGCGACGCGCCACGCATAGGGCCAATTGCGGTGAAAAATCGCCCGTCCCTGCGCGAACAGCGCAACGGATTCCGGCTCTTCGTAGGCCAGCACACCGCGTGATGAGATCTCGCCGATGATATGATCGCGCACGAACCGGACCGCCTGCTTGGCGCGGTCGGATTGCAGCGCGCTTACCAATCGCTGTTCATCCCATAAAGCGCCGCCGTTGCCGAGGATAAATTCCATCATGTTGCAGACGAGCCCTTCATATTGTTTGAACTGCCCCGAATATCCGATCAGGTGCGGATCGCGTTCGGCAGCGAGGATCGCTTTAGCTTGCTCCACAAGCTCGGGCCAGTGACGCGGCGGCGCCATCCGATGTTTCCCGAGAAGATCTTTTCGGTAATAGAGGAGTCCGGCATCGATAAAAAGCGGCACCCCGAAAATCTCACCGCGGTAGCGATTGGCCGCTATCGGCGCCTCGAGAAATTTGCCTTGCTCGGTGGTGGAAAAGAAACCATCCAGCGGTAACGTCCACCCGGCCGATGCAAACTCGCTCGGCCAGATGACATCCATGAAGAAGACGTCCAGGCGGGTATCGCGGTTCTTCAATTTCTGGGTGAGCAGATCATGGAACTGCGTCGAAGAATTTGGCGCGATCTCGGTGACGACTTTAACGCCAGGGTTTTGCTTTTCGAAATCGGCAATCGCCCCGTCCCAAAGCTGCGGCGTGTCCGTTTTAGAGATGACGATGCGAAGGAGTGTTGCCTGCGCCCGAACTGATTGCGGTAGAAGAAAAACGACGAAGACGAAGATGCAAAAAAGCTCCCGCATGAAAATCCGGCTCATTAATTCATCCCGGTTCGTTAAATCGCGCTCTAATTATGCAGGGGCAGCCTATAATCTGATGTCGGTCATGTCCAGCATTTGCCGGCCGTAAAATAATCTCTCGGTTCTGTAGTAGGAAGGGAACTCGGGAACCGCTTTTGTAGTATGGGACGAGGATCTGGTGTTTTGAAAGGTTGGCAGCCGTGTGCCGCCGGCCAATCGAGAGTGTTAAGCGGGGATGTTGACAAATCTCCGCAGATTCGAATAGAGAGAATCGCACGCATCGCTAGCAACGATACACGAGATCGTTTTAGGAGGCATGAGATGAACACAGTCAAAATAATTGGAGTGGTTTTGATCGTGGCCGGCGTTCTCGGGCTGGCCTATGGCAGTTTCAGCTTCACAAAAGAAACTCATGAAGCCAAGATCGGGCCGCTCGAGCTTCAGGTGAAAGATAAGGAAACGGTCAATATTCCAGCTTGGGCTGGTGTGGGAGCAGTAGTGATTGGCGCAGTCTTGCTCCTGGTGCCGTTGAAGAGATAATTGGGAATCGCACATACCCTCCAGCAGTCAGATGCTAGAGATGTCACGGAACCATCGATGATTTGCGATGACTAACCCAAGAGCGCAGCGGAGGTAGGTTTATGATCTCGCGGGTAACGTGGTTTGCTTTAGGGTTTCTGGTCGTACTGCATAGCGTCAAGCTTCCGCAAGCCGCAGCTCGCATCGTTGTCGGCGTTTCGACGGTGAACGTGGCATTCCTGCCGATCTACATCACTCAGGACAAAGGCTTCTTCAAGGACGAAGGTCTCGACGTGTTAGTGGTGATGTTTAATGCCGGCGCTACCAATCTCCAGGCAGTCATCGGCGGCGACGTCCAGGTGATGGCGGGAGGAGTGCCGGAGACCGTGCTCGCCAGAGCCAGCGGGCTGGACATCAAGAATTTCTGGGCGATCTCCAATGTCATGCCGTTTCAAATCTATGGCAGTCCCAAGATGAAATCGCTGAAGGACAGCAAAGGGAAAAAGTTTGCGATCAGCCGGTTTGGCTCATTGTCTGAATTTCTCACCCGGTCGGCGCTGCGCCAGGCCGGTATCGATCCCAAGGATGTCACGATGTTGCAGATCGGCGCCACGCCGGCGCGCTTCACCACATTGGCCACCGGCATGGTCGATGCAACCATATTATGGTTTCCGGTTACCGAACGGGCCAAGTCGGTCGGCATGAATAAGCTTTTCGACCTGAAGGATCTCTATCCCAACTGGACCAACGTCGGTTTTATTGCGCGCGAGGGCTGGCTCGCCAAGGAGAAAGAGCAGACCGCCAAGTTTTTACGCGCTTATCAACGGGGCGTGAAGCATACGCGCGAGAACCGCGACGACGGCATTCGAGCGCTCAGAAAGTATGTCGGGCTCGATGCCGTCGAGGCGGGCGCCGGATACGACGAGTACCGCGACTCGTTTCCGCTCGACGGCCACATACTCGACGCAGGTATCGTCGCAACCGTTGAACAGGAGATGGAAACCGGCAGACTGAAGGGGCGAATCTCTACCAGCGAAATGATCGACAATAGCTTCATCAATACCATCGGCAAGCCACCTCGCTGATTCGATAATTTCTTGACAGCAATCTGCCTGGAGCGATAGTTTCCGGTTGCTGGCGGAGGATGAGAGGATTCGTTCTGACCTCTCATGCGTTAAGGAGCGGGATCTTAAGCGTCCTCTCACTAAAGGAACCTACTAATGACAATCAGAGAAATTACCCAGGTCGGTGTCGGTGTGCCGGATCGGGAAAAATTCGAAGCCTTTGCGCGCGATATGCTCGGCTTGCCGGTTCTCAGATCACCGGACGGAAGTATTAGCTACGTCCGATCGGATCAGTATCAACACCGGATTGCCGCCAGCACGGCTCCGCGGCCGGTTCTACGCTATGTGACTTTTGACGTCGGTAACGCCGATCAGCTTGGCAGCTGGGAGAGCCGGCTCAGCGCATCCGGCATCGCGTTCCGCCGCGGTACAGCGGCAGAGTGCGCCGAGCGACAGGTGCGCGATTTTATCGAATTCAAAGATCCCGACGGACACGGGTTAGGTTTGGCGCATGGTTTCGAAATCGATTCTTCTCCAGTGCGCTACACTCGCGATCTCAAGGTGCTGCGCTTGGGGCACGTGCTGCTGACGGTAAAAGACACCCAGCGCTCGCATGACTTCTACACCGGTGTTCTGGGCTTTCGCCTGAGTGATTGGGTTTACATCGACGAGAACATTCGTTTGTGTTTTTTGCGTTGCAATGAGCGCCATCACAGCTTGGCTTTCGCGCCGTGCATGCCAGGCAAGACCCCGAGGTTGCAACACGCGATGTTCGAAGTGGAGTCCCTCGACGATGTCATGCGTTCGTATCATTTCCTGCGCAATCATAAGGCGCCGATCGGCATGGGACCTGGCAAGCACCCCAATTGCCAAACCGTGCACGTTTACGCGCAGACGCCTGGCGGTTTTGCCGTGGAGTTTGGCTGGGGCCAGCGCCGTCTCGACGATGCCACTCATCAACCGGTGATCTATCCGATTGGCAGCCCTGTCGATATCTGGGGCGGCGACATTCAAAGTTCGGAGTTCGAGCTTGGATAGAACCGCCAAATTTCGATGATTGAAAGCCGTGAGATGTCCATCGACCACGTGTCAAGAAAGCGAGACATGAAAGACATCGAACAAGACCTCATCCGCACGGCGCTACCTTACTGGGAAGCTGAGGCTACGATCGTCCGGCGATTTTTCAGGAAACGACCGACGCGCGAGGATCATGTTTTTTGGCTCAAGGCGCAGCTCTGGAAGGAGCTGCATCCGGTGGACGGTTATTTTACCGGGCTGCAGAAGGAACTGAACGATCTGGCGGCGAGTTTTCCCGATATCGACAAAACCATCGACCGGCACCAGTACCACTCGCTTCTCGAACAGCTCACCCAAGAGTTCAATCACTACGTGCTGATGGCCGACATTCTCGAATATCTGCTGGGCCATCCGGTTTCAGCGGCGGATACTTTTCAGCTGCCACAGGAAAAAAAGCTCGGTGATATACGCAGAGCTTTCGCGACTTCGGGCTCACCTGTGGATAAAGCTGCGGTGCTCGTTACCGAAGGAGGCGGCGCCCGGATGTTTCGCGAAGGAAAAAAACTCAAAGGCGGCCGGCTCGAAAAAATGATCGCCAGTGCGATGGAAGTGATTTATCAGGATGAAAAGAACCATTACAAGGAGGCGGCAAGCGAAGCGGCACGGATGGTCCAGAATAAGCAGGATTTGATGCGGATGAAAGAGGCCGTGCGTGAAGTGAGCCTCCAACGAGTGTACATGCGCAATGAAATGTTCAAGGAACCGCTGACCAGCGAAGAACTCGAAAGCTGCGTGCAATCTCACACTCCTTCCCGCTAAAGCGGTCCGAAATGCGCAAACGAGGGCTGCATTTCTGTTGGCCCCCAAGGATCATCGCTATGACAGCCTGTCTAACGGTGCCGTGCAGCTCGAGTCGATCGCTTTACAGATACCTCGGTTATAGCAAAACTAACCCTCCGAGACGTATGCGAGAGGCTTACATCAAGCGCGTTTTGCTCACTGAGTTGTTGTTCTGCTGGTGCTTGCGCCATTGACGAAGGCGAAGAGTGTGAATGTCCCGTCGATTGCCGGAAGCTTCGCGGCGCTGTATGGAGTCGGCCGAGTCGTTAATTCGATGAGCCACTTAGAGCGGTAGAAACGGGGGAGGAATCCGCCGGGCTCAACCGCACATGTTGCGCGATGATCTTTCTCCACAGCGTGTAACCGGCCTGGTTCAGGTGCAGCTCATCGGCGCGAAAGAGATCGGCGCGTGGTTGCCCCTTGGCATCGAGCATCGCCGTGAACACTTCGATGAAGTCCAGCTTTTCATTCTCGGAGGTGTATTTTTCGATCAAATGGTTGGTCTCCCGGATCTTGGGAATGAGCCGGGCCCGGGCCGGACTCGGCTTGATTGAGATATAGGAGATTCTTGTGGTTGGGAGCTCTCTCTGTACGCCGTCGACAAACTTCTGGAAGCTGATCAGGATGTCCTCCGGCGGTATTCCCTCTGCCAAATCATTATCGCCGGCGTAAACCACTACATGGCGCGGCTTGTAAGGGAAAACCAATCGATCTAGGTAACGCGTGCAATCCGACATCCTGGAGCCACCCAAACCGCGCTTAACAATCGACGGCCCAAATTGCTTTTCGAGATCGTTCCACAGCCTGATCGACGAACTGCCGACGAATAGAATTCCTCCCGTTGGCGGGGTCTGCTCCCGGTCTGCAGCCGCGAAGGCGGCAATATACTCTTCAAACGATGGCCCCCTGGATGCTGGCATGGCCGAAGGCGAGGTTTGAGCCCAAACCGCGTTTGTGCCCGGTGCAAGGACGCCAAATACAAGATAGACCAAAAACAATCTTCGCATGAAGTTATCCGTTGCGCCTTTTCGAACCGATCGAACTCAGCCTCGGTTAAACTGTATCGCTTCCGGAATTGACTGGCCATTTAAACCCTCAGCTCGCCATTCCTAGGTCTGGAATATCCTCAATTCTGCCGCCTAAGTCAATCACCGCAGGGCGGCCGATCGGCCGAGCAGTCCAGCGTGCTAAATGGCAAGCAAAAGGCCGCCGGCACTAGCCGTTTCGCATCAGGTCCAGCCACATGAATTCACGATCATAGCCAATCAGTCCCCTTGCATTTTCGACATCCGCAGAAGCCGTGAGCTAAGTTGGAGATTGATCCGCTCGGAAGTTATTGCCAGTTGCAGATCGAAGATGTTAGTTCGAGGATTAGCCAACGGGCACGATAAGGGTTTGAGTCAACCGAGACCAAAGCGCTAGGAGACAATCTGTGTTTGAAAACCGTCTGATCGAGCCGGAGCAGCTTCTGAAGTTGCTTGAGACCGCCGTTAGGCAGGCCAAAGAGGCGGTGCTGATCACGTCGGCGAGGTTGGATCCGCCGGGGCCGCAGATTGTTTTCGTTAATCCGGCCTTCAGTGAAATGACCGGATACAATCAAGAAGAAATCCTCGACAAAACACCGCGGATTCTTCAGGGTCCAAAGTCCGATCGCGCCATGTTGCAAAGGTTGCGCGAGGCACTGGCTCGGGGCGAGCCGTTTTCCGGCGAGACGGTCAATTACCGTAAGGACGGCGGAGAGTATTATGTCGAATGGGATATCACACCGATTCGCGACTCGGGCGGGCAGATCAATCATTTTCTTTCGATACAGAGAGATGTCACCGAGCGCAAATCAGCCGAGAACCGGCTCACAGAATTACTTTGCCAAATCGAGAGAAGCCGCAATGATCTGGATTCAATCCTCAATGCGCTCCTGATCGGCGCGGTGATGGCCGACGAAAACGGCCGAGTGGTGTTTACTAACACGGCAGCCCGGCATCTTTTTGCCACCGACGGTCTCGGCGTAGCTTGGCAGGATCTCTTCGGCTTGAACTCCGAAGATAGCCATCATTTCAAGCTGCTGACACAAAAACCGGCCGAGAAGCGGGGACGGAATCCGCTTCAGTTCGACCGCAGCGACGGCCGGCGCATCTGGCTCGAAGTAGACGTCAAAGACGACCCTCGAGATGTCCGCGGAAAAATCTTCTTTCTTTATGATGTCACGGAAGTTCATGACCTGCGTCGCCTTTTAGACCACCGGGCGCACTTTCACGATTTATTGGGAAAGAGCAAAGCCATGCAGCAGGTTTACCAGCAGATTCGCGATTTGGCCCAGGTGGACGCGACCGTGCTGATTGAGGGTGAAACCGGAACGGGTAAGGAGCTCGTCGCTCGCGCGATTCATGCCTCGAGTCATCGCAAAGATAGCCCTTTCATCGCCGTGAACTGCGCGGGCCTTACGGAATCGCTTTTGAGCAGCCAGCTCTTCGGCCATAGGCGTGGAGCTTTTACCGGCGCCATAGACGATCAGCAGGGATTTTTGGAAGCCGCCAATCGCGGCACGCTGTTGTTGGATGAAATTGGCGACATTCCCATTGCCGTGCAGAACCAACTGCTGCGCGTGCTGCAGGAGCGCGAGATCGTCCGTCTTGGAGAGTCACGCCCGCGGAAAATCGATGTTCGAGTGTTGGCGGCGACTCACCGCAATTTGAGCGATGAAGCGGCCAAAGGAAACTTCCGTTCCGACTTGTTTTACCGTATCCGGGTGGCGCGAATCACTTTGCCGCCGCTGCGCGATCGTCGTGAGGATATCCCGTTGCTGACTGCTTCGTTTCTCGCCCAGCTCTCCGCAGCCAGTGGAAAGCGCGTGACCGAAGTGAGCGATGACGCGTTGCGCTTACTTACGGGTTACCCATGGCCCGGCAACGTGCGCGAGCTCAGAAGCGCAATCGAGTTTGCCGTGATTCGCTGCCGGGGCACTGTGATTCAGGGCGATGATTTGCCGCCGGAAATCTTCGAGCCAGCGAATTTAGGCGGCGTGGTTCGCGATGATCCGTCGAGCGACGAGAGAGCGCGTTTGCTCGATGCCTTGGGTCGTTCCCGCGGGAACCGTGCCCGGGCGGCGCGCCTTCTGGGCATCAGCCGGGCCACGCTTTACCGCCGTTTATCCGACCTCAAAATCAGTCCCGAAGAAAAATAGTCTCACCTGTTTCAGTCGAGACATCGTTGAGATCGCGCTGAGACATTTTACTGTCGCAGAGCATTTTGCGATTTCATTTTCCATGGCACAACGCCAGGCTAAACCGCCGCAGGCCAACGAAATTCAAGTGGCACCGCGGTTGCTGATGTCCAGTTTCGAAGATTCACAAAAAAATAAAAAGGAGGAAAAAAATGAGAGTCTTCAAAACTGCATTGATGGTATTGGCATTAACGTTGGGAGTCACGGATTTGGCGAAAGCTGAATCGATCGACAAGGACATCGTCGACGTTGCCGCGTCGGCGGGATCCTTCAAGACTTTGATCGCTGCGGTGCAAGCCGCAGGACTGGTCGATGCGCTAAAGGGGCAGGGACCGTTGACGGTCTTCGCGCCGACCGATGAGGCATTTGCAAAGCTGCCCGCGGGCACAGTGGAAAACCTGCTCAAGCCCGAAAACAAAGACAAGCTCACGGCGGTGCTGACCTATCACGTGGTC
>DASUVS010000452.1:0-12941 GCA_036378835.1 Binatia bacterium
CGCGCATTTTACGAGAGAGGGTGCGCACGCCGATTCGGCAGCTCTTAGCGGTCAAACCGACGTTGCCGCCGAAATCGTCGAGTTTTTGCGCCAGATACTCTTTTTCCTTTTCCTGCAGCCATTGGTTCAACGGGGCGTTGAAGTTAGGGCCGCCCTTGCTTGGATGCGCCTCGAAGCTTACCTCGGGCAAATCGACGTGTTCGATGGTTCTGCCGGCGTTGAGAACGATGGCGCGCTCGAGAACATTTTGCAGCTCGCGAATGTTGCCCGGCCAGGAGTAGTCCAACAGCCGGCGCATCCCTTGCTTGGAAATCGAAGTAATCCCCTTGCGCGCGGCCACCGGATGACGATGGAGAAAATCCTGCACCAAAAGAGGAATATCCACTTTTCTCTGCTGCAGCGGTATCAGGTGGATCGGAATGACATTGACCCGGTAATAAAAATCCGAGCGCATTTTGCCTTCGGTCACCAGCTGCTTGAGCGGCACATTGGTGGCGGTGATCACGCGCATGTCGACGTGAATATCGGCGCTGCCACCGAGCCGCTGCACCTTCTGATCTTCCAAGACCCGGAGCAATTTGCCCTGCATGACCACTGAAATACTCTCGATCTCGTCGAGAAATAAAGTGCCGCCATGGGCTAGCTCAATCTTTCCCGCCTTGGCTTGTACCGCGCCGGTAAAGGCGCCCCGCTCATAACCAAACAGCTCGCTCTCGAGCAGCGACTCGGGAAACCCGGCGCAGTTAATCGTGACAAACGGTTTGTCGCGCCGGCCGCTATGGTAGTGGACCGCGCTGGCCACCAACTCTTTACCGGTGCCGGTTTCTCCTTCGATGGAAACCGTCATCTCGGTGGGCGCTACCATGCGGATAATTTCGAACATCCGGTGCATCTCGGCCGTCTTGCTGAGCATGCCGCCAAACTCGGAGCCGTTCTTAAGACCCCGCCGCAAATGGCGGATCTCCATGTAGACCCGCGTCTTCTCCAGCGCCACACGCGTCGATTCCTGCACCGCGCCCAAATCGAACGGCTTGACCACGAAATCGGCTGCGCCGTGCTTCAGCACGTTCACCGCGGTATCGATATCTTTAAATCCGGTGATGGCAATGACCGGAACATCGGGAAAGTTCTCCTGCATGTGGGCTATCAGGTCTATCCCACTCAATCCCGGCAACTTGATATCGGTGATGACAAAATCGATGTTGCCTTCGTTGAGCTGCGCCAGCGCCTCTTCAGCAGATGAGACCGGTACAACCGTGTAGCCGTTATGACTATAAAGGCGGACCAACTGACTGCGGATGGTCGGATCATCGTCCACCACCAGCACGTTGGGAATCAATGAATTGCTGGCGCTGCTTTGCTGGACTTGAGAGTTGCCGGCCAGGGATCTATCAGAACCACTTATCCATCCGGCAGTTCGAAATTTGTCGGTTTCAGCTAAGGGCATAACCTACTTCTTGCTAGGCTCGGCGTTACTGGGCACCCGAATCAACAAAGAAAATACGCCGCGGTTCGATTGTTCTTTGCGGAAGACGATTTTACCAAAATGACGCTTAAGAATCTGTTGCGCGACCGCCATACTGAGACCTGCGCGATGGCCATTAACACTGGCAAATGGGCGAAACACCTCGCCCTCGTCCACTTGCAATGAAGTTTCCGAGGAGCTAACGATGTTCAACTCTATATAGTTTTCCCCATCCCGCTGGCAAACACCGGCTTCAATATTAAGCTCACCGCCTTTAGAGAGAAGCGCTCGCGAAAAATCGATGACGTTGGTGAGAGCTCTGCCGAACTGCAGATCCAGGGGTACTTTCGGGAGAGACTCCTTGAGCTTCATCCCCGTGCGAATGCCGTGCGCCGCCATCTCCTTCGCGCGGCTCTGAATGACTTCGGCTAATACCGACGCCGGATCTTCGGTCGTAGCTTCGACCGATGGTGGCAAGAGATATTCCTGGATCTCGTGAACTAACCTGCGAACTTGGTTTATTCCACGATAGATTGTTTCTGCGCTGTCGTTTGGAATCGCCTGGGAAAATCGCAGAATGTCCAACTCACCCCGGATCGCTTGAAGGTTATTACCCATCTCATGGGTTAAACCGCGCACAAAGTTGCGCATTTGGCTGGCACCGTGTAAAAAGCTATCCGAAATGACCTCTTCAAGATAGACCGTCCAAACGTTAGGTTTTTCGACTCCGCTGGGTGTATATAGAAAGGAAACTTCTTTCAGGCAAACTACTTGCGTTCGGTTTTTAGGTTGGAAACGGTAGCAGGATGAAACCCTGGTCTCGCCAGCTTGCAAACTCTTCCACGCGCGCAAGAACTCCTTACGATCGTCAGGATGAATTCGCTCCAACCAGAGCGCGGCGTCCTGCTTAAAGTCGTGTTCGCAAAATCCCAATAGTTCCCGGGCATCATCATTAAAGAAACAAGACTGGCGATCTAAACTCCAGAGCGCGGCGGGAGAGGGTACCAATTCAATCGCAGTTCCTGCATCGATAAGTCCGGCTCGCAACCGGCTAGCTAGTTCCGGTTGCGCGCTACCTTCGTGCGCCCCCGTTTGCTTCATCTTAGTGCGTGACAGGGTGCTGATCTTGCTCATGGACATAATGAGGGAAGAAGAAATGATCTCCTCTACCCAACTTTACCGCACAGGGGATCTATCTGAAATGGGCGAAAAAGTAAACTAGTTAAAAGCGATGTGGCGAATATCCTGTTTCTTAGTATCGAGGCCTAGCCTGCGCGCCTCAACCGAACACGAATGACAGACAATCATGTCTAGCAAAAGAATCCCGTTCTCTTCGCTCGTAACACGATAGGCAGCGCCTCGATATATTTCGCCACAATGCTCGCAGACCGGACCGGTTGATTTCAT
Source organism: Binatia bacterium (assembly GCA_036378835.1). Classification (GTDB taxonomy): domain Bacteria; phylum Desulfobacterota; class Binatia; order UBA9968; family UBA9968; genus WHTF01. The sequence continues at coordinate 2,873 of DASUVS010000452.1, forward strand.
CTATAAGACGTACAGCAAACTGTATGCCTCTTCACTATAATCGGCAGGGAAACGTCTAAGGTTCATAATAGCAGAGTTTGTATTACATTTGGGACACCTGCCGCGATAAACGTTCCAGATGCGGCACGATGATATTACTATGTAGGAAATTATGCATCCCCTAAAGGAGACCGGCAAAACTCCCGTAGCCCGATCTTGTAAAGAATGGCGGCCAATACCGCGCATACATTCTCCAATTGTGGCGGCATCTTCAAAACTGCACCGACTATCATCACCACTATCTGCATACCGGAGCTGTCCATTTTATCCGAGAGCGAAAAGATGTCTTCATTACAAACACCCCGATGAAGCTCTTGTTTGACCTCTTCGATGTATTGGATGCCGTCCCGGATTAGCTCATTGTAAATGGACTCCAACCCGGCACTCCAATCGGCCGGTGTGGGCGTCAGCGGTAAGGTAGCGTATAGCTCCTTGGCTTCCCTTGCCTTCCTGGCGGCAGAAAGATAGGTCATGATCCCCGCCACTCGAGTGGGTTTAGCCGAAACCAACAACTGGGCTCCCAGAATCATGTATAGCTCCTCAAGCCCCATGGGCAGGAGTTGCATGGCCTCAGCCGTTAATTCTTCGATCGATGGCTCTTTCATGATCGCCTCACGTTCAATGGCTGCGATTCTACATGGCGCGGGTCGGATAGCTAATTCGGTACGAAAACAACAACAGATGGAGGTTTTCGAGTAGCAGACGATGGACTATAAGAGAACCGAGTTTGCGCTAGGGAAGTCTTTGAGCGCATTGCGGGTATCGAAAATGAGCGGACTGTATTGCGCAATCAGCGAATAATCAAACGAGGAATGATCGGTGAGAACGGCAACACAGTCCATTGACTGCAGCAGTTCTGCGCTCAGTTCCACCGAGTTGATCGTTTGACCAGCGACGGAGATTGACGACACGTGCGGATCAGAATAACTGATGGAAGCGCCTTTTTTACGCAGCCCTTCGAGCACATGCAGGGCCGGCGATTCCCTGACATCGTTGGTATCGCGCTTGTAGGTTACTCCGAGGCCAAGAATCTTTGCGCCTCGCAAACACTTACGCCGCTCGTTTAGCGCATCGGCGATGCCTAACACCGTGAATCCGGGCATCTGGCTGTTGATGTGCCCGGCCAATTCAATCAGTCGCGGCTCGCAGCCATTCATCTTGGCTCGCCAGGTCAAATAGTAGGGATCCACCGGAATACAATGGCCACCTAGTCCTGGGCCAGGATAAAACGGCATGAATCCGAAAGGTTTGGTCTTGGCCGCTTCGATCACCTCCCAAACATCGATGCCGAGCGAATGGCAGGTCAAAGCCATTTCGTTAGCCAAAGCGATATTGACGCTGCGGAAGGTGTTCTCCAACAACTTTACCATCTCAGCGCAATCCGTGGAGGAAACCGGCAACGCTTTCTCGACGAATTGCTCATAAAGCAAAACCGCTATCTCGGCGCATCGCGGAGTCACGCCACCGACTACTTTGGGGATGTTACGGGTGGTAAAATTTTGATTGCCGGGATCGACACGCTCAGGAGAATAAGCAAGAAAAAAATCACGACCGACATTGAGACCCGATTCTTCGAGGATCGGCAACACCACCTCCCGGGTTGTACCCGGATACGTCGTACTCTCGAGTATAATCAGTTGTCCGGGCCGTATGTGAGTCCTAATCGCCTCAACCGCCGCGATCACGTAGGACAGATCGGGATCCTTGTTCTTTCGCAACGGCGTCGGCACACAAATATTTAGAGTATCGACTTTCTCCGCCGCCGACAGCGACTGAGTCGCTCGCAACCTGTTGGCCGAAACGGCCGAAAGCAAAGCTTCGCCGGTGACATCGGGAATATAGGAAATTCCGGAGTTAATCGAATCGACTCTCTCTCGGACGAGATCAATGCCCGTCACTTCGAACCCCGCCTGCGCCATCTCAAGAGCGAGAGGCAACCCGACATACCCAAGACCGACGACGCCCACCTTCGCAGATCGATCGCGAATCTTCTTTTTTAACTCCCGGCCCATTTGCGAGCGGTGAGTGATAGACTGCTCCTTCGATGCTATCGCAGCCTCTACCTGATAATTCATAGAACGTCTCCCCTCCGAATACGATTTTGAACTCAGCTAACAAGATCACTGAATGCGACAATATCGAGGCAATGAAAGATTTACCGGGATCAATGCAAACTTCGACAGAGTCGGGCCGGGCAGCATCAAAGTATTCCAGATGATGCCCACCGACCTTTCACTCAACAATGGCCCGAATTCTGTTGCTTTCACGAGGTAGTCATCGATCATGCGGTGCATCGTCTTCAGGCTTAGGCAACCGAACGATGGCTGACTGAATGCCAGCTCACGCATAATCTCTGGAGCGACTTTGACCAAATCATAACGGACTATATAACTGAGCAAGAGATACAGATAAGTTGCGGGGACCGAGCTATTGACGGCTCTCAGTAGCCACTCCCATGAGAAGTCCGCCCCCGCCTGCCTTAACAGGTAAATAGTGTCGACGAGCGCAACCAGGCCGCCGACCCTGGCGAAGTCTTGCGCCCAGTGAGAGGCGAGATAGACCAGCTGCAGCTCGAAACTTAAGCGGCGGACCTCAATGCCTTGAAAGCGAGATGGCCGGGTTTGAGCCGCGAGATTCTCCCGACTGAAGATCTTGGCGCTGCCGGCTCGGCGCTCGGTCGAGAACAAGCCATGATGGACCTCGACCCACACCTGCTTGTCTTGATGAAAAAATGGCTCAAGGTGATGATGCTTCTCATAGCGGAGGCCGCCCTTCGAGAGCTGCCGGTAGCCAAGTTGATGCAGTGCAGTAGTGACAGCCGACAGTGATTCTTTTGCAACCAAAAAATCGATGTCGCGCATGAGCCTCAGATGCGGCTCAGGATAACATTGTTCACTGATTGAAATGCCCTTCAGCAAGGTCAAGGGAGGAAGATCTGATCTGCAAGCATCGCCAATTTCTCGCAGCGCTTGAAAATGTTCTCCGATAACAACCCGAGCAGTCAGATCCGCCGACTTCAATGAACTCCAGTGAGAACTCGCCACACTTTGAGGGTTTCGGCGTACGGCACGATACAACAACGGTCCGAGGCCGTTTCTTATCGCCCAAGCAACCGTGATGGCTTCGAACTTATCGAGGGCAAGATCTTCGCGATCACTCGAGATCGCCTCGAGAAGCGAGATCAGCGGCGGGTGACTGCTGGACATTGGATTAAGCCCATCACCCGATGACGCTATTCTTCGGGAGTCTGCTAACAGCGTTATCGGAAGGATTCGGGCAAGTTTGCAGCGCTGGATTTATCTAAGATGCTTTTCACTAGTTCACACGTCAACCCAAGCGCTGCCGATTTGAGGTGAAACGATGGCACCCTCTGGGCGATGACGGCGGCACCGGCAAGGCCGTCTTGCTCATGAGCCAGCGGGTTCAATGCATTTACAAACAACCGCGCTGCCGCCTCAGCTTTGGTGATCGCATCCACCGTCGGCATCTTCAATTCCGGGCAATGCTCAAGAAAGAAAAGCGCGCTCAGCAGCGCCGGCTTGGCAAGCAGCGAATTCGGCAATCGCGCGACGGGCACATGTAGAGTTGAGCATGTGCGCACGCTTTGCGCCGGCAGGGAGTAAGGCAGCGGTGGCTCTTTTTTTAAGCAGAGCGCATGTGGATAAGGCTGAACCCGCAAAGAACTCAAATCCACGGGAGCTAACTCATCGCTCAAATAATCAAATCCGTGATGCAAAAGCGCCCAGGTGGTAGTCGATTTTCCGGTCCCGGAAGGCGCCGCGATCAGGAAGCCTTGACCGGCAAAGCTCAACGCCGCCGCATGTATAAAATACAGCTCACGGCGGATTTTTTGTAGTTCAATGGTCAGCTCCTTTTCCAATACAAAAAGAAGCTCACCTTCATCCGCCGCGGTTATCGGCTCGCGGCCCTGCCGAGCCACGCAAAATTGTGAACCATTGCGCCGCCAGACCGCGTACACGAGATCGGGATTAGCGCAATGGTAAATTTGCATCGCCGCATAGTTGGCGCGTATCAGCTCAGCCGCCGCCTGATCTCGGCACTCGATGAGGACAACGCAGCCTACTATCCGGAAAACTAGTTTCTGGTAATCGTTCACGGCATAGTAGAGCGCCCAGGGCGAGAGATTAGCGTCACATCCGCTCGCCTTCTTTATTGATTTTCGTTCTTGGCTGGGGCTTTTGTCTCCTTTTTGCTGTCGGAAGGATCTCCCTTGGAGCTCCTGGGCCTGCCGGAACCCGACGCAGCAAATGCCGGCATAGCCTTCAGGCTCAAGATCACTGGCGCCACATAAGCCGCTCTCTTGACGAACTCTCTACGCTTTATTTTCGTCTCGGACATAACTAATTCTCCTTTCTTGTTGTCAACCTGTTTAATCATCTCCAATGAGCTGTAGATCTCGCAATCTCTCGAGAGTTTCAATGACTTCCTTGATAGCCGTCGACTCATCGACTTCAAAGTTTTCACAAACGGCATTGGCAATCTCAGCTGCCGACTGCTGGCCATCACAATGTTCCCAGATGAACGTCGCAGTCTTGTTGAACTGGTGGATCAAGTCGCGGTCTCTATCCAGGATGATCAATTCGCCTTCAACGAGCCTGCTCTGAACGCCCTTACGACGTCGAAGGCGCAATTCATTGAGTTTCGAGCTGGTTACTGCTTGCGGCATAAGATTCACGAGTATCGCGTCGTTAACCGAATCGCTCACCCGGGCATGCACCGACACGATGTCCAGGTTGTTTGCTCTTTTCCATCCCTCAAGAACCGGCCAAATGCAAGCTCCCACCACCTACAGATCCTGAAGACCCTGATCCTTGTATGATATAGATGAACGACTTGCGCCAACCCGGGTGATCAGTGCCTGGGTTGAATCGATCACGCCGAGCGGCTAGCCAGTTTCCAAGCCCGAGTGGGTTCTTTGTTTGTCCCTGGTTGACGGATTTGGTTTGCAGTCTTGGGATCGACCGGCCGGAATGTTGGCACAGTCTCGTACAGCAAGGCTAACGCCCGCCGTGACTGGCCTTTAAGCGCCATCTGTTCCATCTGGTCAATTTTGTCGGTGAGGGACTGCAGATCCGATAGCCATGCAGACTGCACCCGAAATATTTTTTCAACTTCGGCGGGGATGAGCATCTCATCCATGCCTACCAACTCTTCACGGAGTTTTTCCCCGGGGCGAAGACCCACCACGTGAATCGGAATGTCCTCCTCCGGAACGAATCCAGCCAGACGAATGAGATGGCGCGCCATGTCCATTAACTTGATCTGCTCGCCCATTTCCAGAACGAAAATCTCGCCGCCTCGAGCAAGCGTCGCCGCTTGCAGCACCAGCAATACCGCCTCGGGGATGGTCATGAAGTAGCGGCTGATCTCCGGGTCCGTGACGGTTACAGGCCCGCCTTGTTCAATTTGCTTCAGAAACAAGGGCACCACACTGCCGTTGCTACCCAAAACATTGCCGAAACGAACGGCCGTAAAAACCGTTTGGCTCTGTTCACAGCTCTTGGACAGCGCCTGTATGCACATCTCGGCAACCCGTTTGGTGGCTCCCATCACGTTGGTGGGATTGACCGCCTTATCGGTGGAAATCTGCACGAACCTCTCAACCTGGTATTGAATGGCAAACCGCATTAGCCGGTGCGTTGCAACCACATTGTTGAGGACCGCTTCGTTGGGATGGGTTTCCATCATCGGCACGTGTTTGTAGGCGGCTGCATGAAAGACAAGCTGCGGAGCATGGCTTGCAAAAATTTCTTCGATCGCTCGTGCATCTCTGATATCGGCAAGAACGGCCACGCGCTCGACGCTCTGCTCTGAGCGATCGAGTTCGGTGTTGATATCGTAGAGAGCGCTTTCTCCATTGTCTAAAAGAACCAACTGCGCCGGTTGATATCGTGCAATCTGCCGGCTCAGCTCGGAACCGATGGAGCCGCCGGCGCCGGTAACGAGTATTCGTTTGCCTTTCACCAACGCGTGCACCGGTTCGAGATCCAAACCAACTGGGGCTCGATCCAGTAAATCCTCAATCGCTAGATTGCGCATCTGCTTGACGCCGACATTGCCGTTTCGCAATTCACTGAGGCGAGGCAAGGTTCTGATCGGGATCTTGAAAGGTTCGAGTATTTTAACTACTTCACGGACCATCGCCGGCTTGGCCGATGGGATGGCGATCACAAGCTCGTCGGGCTTTTCCTCTGTGATGATCCGGGGCAGATCTTCTCTCCTGCCAAAGACCTGAACACCATGAATTCTACGGCCGATCTTTTTCGAATCGTCATCGACAAAGCCGATGGGCTGATAACCGTAAAACGAAGAATTGTTCCTTATATCCCGAACTATCATTTCCCCGGCGTCTCCGGCGCCATAGATCAGCAGCCGCCTCCCTTCCTTTGCTTGCCCGATGCCGTAAACCAGACGGCGGGTCAAACGGCTGCCACCCATAAGAAAGATGAGCAGAAGAGAGTCAATGATAAAGATTGAGAGAGGATAGTTCTTGGCCGTCAATATCCAATGCACAGTGATGTAGAACAATCCGGTGCTCACGAGCACGCCGGCGATGACATTGCGGAGGTCCCAGATTCCGGTATAGCGCCATAGGCCTTTGTAGAGCTGAAATGGCACGAAGGTCAGGCCGCGGATCAACATCAACCAGGGAATCATCCGCAACATGATTTCCTTTTCCTGAGGTGGAATCGCGCCGTCGAACCGGATCCAGAAGGCCAGGTAATTGGCTACAACGATCAAAGCCATATGGAAAGCGACAATCGGAATCCGTCGATATTTCAGGGTGATTTCTTTCAACATCTAATTTTGCCTCAAGTGTTGTCTTCGAGCGTGGCTGCGCGCCCCTTGGCGATTACGATAGTGGAAAGAATGCAGCTGGTAAAACTGTGACCTGCTGAGGTGAAACTCAGCAGTCAAGTAATCTGCTGACCGCACCCGTAGAAGCATCAACAAAGTCCACAACTTTCGTTAACCATCGACGGGCCGCAAAAATGGAGCGGAGTAACACTATACCCGATTCCGTTCAGGCGGTTGAAAACTTCAACTCAGAGTCGGTGGGCGTTAAACCACGCAACTGTCTGTATGATGCCTTGACGCAGGTCAAACTTGGCGCGAAATCCGAAGAAGCGCTCGGCCCGGCTGGTATCGAGACAACGGCGCGGTTGTCCGTTGGGCTTGGTTGAGTCCCACACAATTTCGCCGCGAAAGCCGACTTCCTCGGCAATCATTTGGGCCAGTTCGCTGATCAGAATTTCCTTGCCGGTCCCTAAATTTACGGGCTCATCGCCATCATAGTTTTCGCTTGCTGAGACGATCCCTTCAGCGGCATCCTCGACGTAAAGAAATTCACGAGTGGGCGAACCGTCTCCCCATAACGCGATTTGTTTTTCGTTACGCTCTTTGGCTTCCATACATTTGCGGATCAGCGCCGGAATCACGTGAGACGTATTCAAGTCGAAGTTGTCGCCGGGACCGTACAAGTTGACCGGAAGAAGGTAGATGGCATTAAAACCGTATTGCGCGCGGTACGATTGCGCTTGCACAAGCATCATTTTTTTTGCCAGACCATAGGGAGCATTGGTTTCCTCAGGGTAACCATTCCAAAGATCTTCTTCCTTAAACGGCACGGGCGCAAATTTCGGATAAGCGCAGATCGTCCCCACGGCAACAAATTTTGCAACCTGGAACTGCCGGGCATATTCCATAAGTTGGATTCCCATGATGGCATTGTCGTAAAAGAACCGGCCCGGATTGTCCCGATTCGCGCCGATGCCGCCGACCACTGCAGCAAGGTGTATGACCATGCGCGGCTGGAAGTCCTGATACATTCGGGTAATTGCCGCCTGATCGCGCAAATCATATTCTTTAGAGCGCGGCATAAAAATTTTTTCGTAACCACGGGATCGCAAACACTTGACCACCACCGAGCCCAAGAATCCGGCGCCGCCAGTGACCACGATAGGTAGCTGCTTCGATTCTATAACTTCTCGTTTCAACGGCGCCCCTTCCTTAAAGCCGCTCCGGTGCTTTGACGTTAGACTTGTTGTAACTATTTAGATGAGCCTCTTGTTTCGCGCTGACCATATCAGCATCGACCATAAGCCGCACCAGATCCTTGAAGGTTGTCTTCGCTTGCCACCGAAGCTTTTGTTTGGCCTTGGATGCGTCACCCATGAGCAAATCCACTTCCGCCGGGCGGTAGTAGCGTTCGTCGACTTCTAGATGCTTTCGCCAATCAAGCCCGGCATACGAAAAGGCTTCTTCAACCAGTTCGGAAACCGAATGCGTCTGCCCGGTGGCGATCACATAATCGTCCGGCTCCTCTTGTTGGAGCATCAGCCACATAGCTTCGACGTATTCCTTGGCGTATCCCCAATCACGTTTGGCTTCGAGATTGCCGAGATACACTTTCTGCTCCAGCCCGGCTTTGATCCGCGCCGCGGTTCGGGTGACTTTACGGGTGACAAAGGTTTCTCCTCGGCGCGGCGACTCGTGATTAAAGAGAATGCCGTTGCACGCGAACAGACCGTAGCTTTCACGGTAGTTCACGGTTATCCAGTATGCGTAAACTTTTGCCGCTCCATACGGACTGCGCGGATAAAACGGAGTGGTTTCCCGCTGCGGTACGGCCTGCACCTTGCCATACATTTCGGAACTGCTCGCCTGATAGAATTTGCTTTTCAGCCCGGTTTCGCGGATGGCTTCGAGGATTCGGATCGTGCCCAAACCGCTGACGTCGCCGGTGTATTCAGGTATGTCAAAGCTGACTCGTACATGGCTCTGGGCGGCGAGGTGATAGATTTCATCCGGCTGAATACGATAGAGCAGCTTGATGAGATTGGTAGAATCGGCAATGTCACCATAGTGTAAAAATAACCGCACTCCGTTGATGTGCGGATCTTGATAAAGATGATCAATCCGTTCGGTGTTGAAAGTCGAGGCACGCCGGATGACGCCGTGAACCTCATACCCTTTGTCCAGCAAAAGCTCGGCAAGATACGAACCGTCCTGACCGGTAATTCCGGTAATTAGCGCTTTAGGCAAGTGAGCTCCGTAAGATTACTGTTTGAATAGGAAACTTGGGCTAGCTTTGAGTTACGATGTCCGACCAGCATCAGCCACACTCGCTGCCAATCGAGCGTGGTTATCTTTACATCATCGATATGCGGGCCTTGTTCTCAGGCGTTGAAAATGGCTTTTCGAGTATAGTTTCATACCATTCAAGATAACGTTTAACTTGGATCTGCAGATCGAATCGCAAAGCCGCATCCACCTTTGCATTCCTTGAGAGTTGATGACGCAAAGGATCGTTGCCTAGTATCCGTTCGATCCCGAGCGCCATAGACTCCGCATCGCCGGCTTGGGTGAGAATTCCAGTTGCTTCTTGCGCTGAGTAACCGCTCCCAGAGATCGAATCAGAGCTCTGTAGCGACTTTATCTGCTCTGGTATTCCACCGACCGCTGTAGCGACAACGGGAGTGCCGCACGCCAACGCTTCAATAACCGCCCGGGGAAATGTATCAGCTCTTGCCGCATGGACATAAACATCGGCGGCGCGATAGTAACGGGCAACGGCTTCGGGATTTGCCTGGTGTGGCACAAAATGCACCTCGGCTTCACCGATTTTCACGTCAGGGCTATTTTCGCCTAAAGCTACAAGATGTATATTGCCTAGCTCCATTCGCTTACCGACCAGAGTGATTGCAGCTTCCAAGGTATTGTAATCTTTCCATACGTTGCGACGTACTTGATTGGCGGCAAAAAGAAGAATCTTAGCATTTTGCGGCAAATGAAGCGCGCTTCGCGCCGCGGATTTGTCTCCAGAACGATAAATCGCCAGATCCACTCCAGTAGGAATGACTCTAGACTCGACGATTGCCGGAGCAATCATCGATTTTTCGACTTTGCTCATAAGCCACTGGCTTGGCGTAGAAATATAAATTCGGCTGCCGCGGTAGATTTCCCGCTTTTTTCGCCAGTTGAACACCGTTCCGTCGCGGCTGAGGGG
>DASUVS010000453.1:0-4122 GCA_036378835.1 Binatia bacterium
GGTATAATTTGCAGCTCGGAATCTTCCGGATGGACGATCCCTTCTCCTACACCGATCGTGGCGCAACAATTTGTCGCAAACGCCATGCCTAACGGCTCTCGCGGATAGTGGCCGAGCCGTCAGGCAGGATGCACGTGCCAAACGCAAATAAGTTTGCGCTGCCCATTGCTGCGCGGGAATTCTTGCGATCTGGTTCAAACAAAGGAGATTGGCCGACCGTCGGAGTTCCCGTGCAGCTCGTGCTCGCACGCCGCCTCTCGTACGTTAGGCGCACACTGCGCGTAGGCTTCCAGTCTCCCGCTCTTCGCAAATTCGCTGCAGGCGGAGAGAGGTTATTTATTGACGACTTGATGATCTTGTCTTGGCGGCTCAGGGGCTGGATCATTCTGCAAACACGAGTGCTTCGATGCGCTGATTCGCTGCGCGAGACAGTCGGGTATGTTGACAGCGAAGACGCTGCTTTACTCATCCGAATGGATTACAACCGGAGCGAGACCGCTTCGACGCGATGCCACGTCGAGAGTTTAAGGTTCTTCATACCCTAAAGGACGCACCTGAAGATCGAAGCGCCGAGGGTCTCGAGTAAAAAATAGGCCTCCCCGCTTCTCAGAGCTGGGCGGCAGATAATCGATGGTGGTCCGGCTTCGCTCCAAAACCTCGCTGCCGCTTCTGAGCTCTCCCTCAATGATGACTCCCTCCGCAGTCATACCGCCCTCGTTGACAGCGGTAATCCGCACTAAAAAACCGTTGCGGGTTTGAACCACCGACTCGACTGAGAGCTTCACATCGGGCGGCAATCGCTCGCCGCTGAAAGCCTCATAAAGCAAAAAGCCGATCACGCCGGCCACCAGCACCAGACCAACGGCGGCGACGATCCACTCCCAGATCGGAATGAAGTCCTTCTCTTGCTGCTTCTGAGATGTGGATCGGGCCTGCGCCAGCATCGGCAACTTGGAACCTTGTCGCCTTGGGGATGTATGATCGCTTCGCGCTGCCATGGGTCACCTTCGGCTAAAGTATCAGCCTTGCCGCGGCGGCGCCGACAGCCGCCGGTAACCCGAGCACGATCAAAATCGATAAGGTTTGATGAAGGGCCAAACCTTCCGTGCGGCCGAAGGTCCATAGCATGTAGAGGCTCATCAGCAGCGCGACCGCGTAACCGACGGTGGTAAAGCGAAGAAAGACGCTCCAAAAGGGCGTTCCGGGCGGTAACGACGGTGTTCCTTGAAACTCCAGCGCGTAAACAAACGCATGCATGATCAGGAGCGAAACTAAGATCAGCGCGATCGATTGCCAGATGCTCATTTGATGCGCGATCAAAATCATCTCCTCGGTGGGGGCAACATTGAAAGCGAGAAATAAAGCGCCCGCAGCCATGATAAATATTTCACCAGCATAGCCTGCGTGTCGTCTTTTCTCTTCCTTCTTTCCTTCTTTGCCGCCTAGCTCGCTTTGCGCGAACATCGCCCCAATGCTGCCGGGCACCGCTTGGATGGAAACCTTTCCAATAAATTCGGAGGCCGACATTTCAGATCCGATAACGGAGAAGAGGCTGAGCGTCACTGCGCCGGCGACGAAGCCCACGGCTAAAGCGACAAACGCATCAAGCGCGTCATCTTTAAAACCAAAGGTGTCCTCAAAGCCCATGTAATGAGAGAGGCCAATCAGGAGCGGAATGCTCAAGAACAGCAACAAGGCGAGCCTGAACTCATCGATGGAAACCCCCAACCACCACATTTCCATCGTCATCAGAATCGGTAGCGAAAAAATCAGTGCGCCGCCAAAGGCACGGGCCAGTCCGATGAAGAACGACTGGGCGGCAATTCTTTCAGGCGATATTGATTGGCTCCGCTGGTCACCCACGACATCGCTCCTGTTGTTTGCTGGCGCGCAGAGTTCGTGTGGCCGCTTGGAGCAATGCTTATGCCGGTATTCTGTCATACCACAGAATACATGGCCCGAGTGGCGAAGCTGGAACATGTCTTGCTCGATGTATGCTTCAAAAAGCGCTTGACTACACGAATCAAGCGGGGCGTCCGATCGGGTTAGACGTGAAACTCTCGTTCTAAAATGGTCGTCCCAAAGCTGAATTTTGCATTGAAGACCTTTCTCGCTTTTGGCACAAAGCCGAGTTCATAGATTTGCAGTTTTGTAATGGTCCATCAAGCATAATCGAAAGGCATCCACCCGTCATCGACTTACTTACCACTCGCATCAGCTGCAGTCGGCCTCGTTGCGTGCCTCGACCTATCCTCTTGCTATGTACGCTTTCGCTCGTGGCTTGCGCCGGTCCGCAGTCCGCGCTCGATCCGGCAGGACGCGCCGCGGAGCGCATTGCGGAAATCTTCTGGTGGATGACGATCACCGGCACGGTAATCTGGATCGCGGTAATCGTTTTGGCGATCTGGGCCGTTGGCGCCCCCGTCGGAGAAGCACATAGTCAGCGCCGCTCCAATTTTTTGATCATCGGCGGTGGTGCGATTTTTCCTACTATCGTCTTGGCCGCGCTACTTGTCTATGGTTTAGCCCCCTTACCCACCTTGTTGGCGCCGGCGCCGGCGGGCAGCCTGAAAATTGCCGTCACGGGCGAGCAATGGTGGTGGCGGGTGCACTATCAAACATCGGACGGGGCGTCCGTCATCTTGGCTAATGAGATCCGCCTGCCGGTCGGAGAGCCGGTGGAATTTCAACTGGAAAGCCCGGACGTCATTCACTCCTTCTGGATTCCCTCGTTAGCTGGCAAAATCGACATGATTCCTGGACGCATGACACGCCTCGCTGTGCTGCCGACTAAAACCGGCGTATTCCGCGGTGCCTGCGCCGAGTATTGCGGCACTTCGCACGCCTTGATGAGCTTCGACGTTATGGTCCACGAGAAGGAGGACTTCGCGCGCTGGCTCGCGCATCAGGCAACGCGGGGGCTATCGCCCAGCGCACCGCTGGGGATTCGCGGAGAAGAGCTATTTCTCGCCAACGGCTGCGGCGCTTGCCATACCGTTAGAGACACGCCAGCCAACGGCGTAGTCGGACCCGACCTTACGCATGTCGGCAGCCGGCTGAGCATCGGCGCCGGCACTCTACCGAATGATGTCGAAGCTTTCATCACGTGGATCGCCCGCACAGAACACACGAAACCGGGAGTGCTCATGCCGCAATTCGGCATGCTGCCGGAAGAAGAACTTCGAGCCATGGCGTTCTACTTGAAAGGACTCAAGTGAAAAAGGTTTGTTCAAATCGTTCACGCGTTCAAACCGTCTTGGAGTTCCGGCGATTTGAACCGAGCAAAGCGGTTGAACGACTTGAACGTGATCTGCCTTGACGTGATCTGAATCTTATGAATCAACCGGACATTGAACCTCTCGCTGTGGCACCGGGCGACGAGATCCAGCGCGCGCAGGCGCGGCGGCTGGAGAAAACGTGGGAAACACCGTCAGGTTTTCGCTACTGGTCCTCGGTGAATAACTCGGACGTCGGCCTTTGGTATACCGGCATGACCTTGCTGTTTCTGCTTTTTGGCGGTGTGCTGGCGCTCCTCATGCGCATTCAATTAGCGGTTCCCAATAACGACTTTCTTTCGGCCGAGCTTTATAACCAGGCGTTCACGGTGCACGGCTCGGTGATGATGTTTCTTTTCGCGATACCCATCTTCGAGGCGATAGCCGTATTGTTCCTGCCGCAGATGTTGGGCGCCCGCGACCTGCCTTTTCCCCGTCTGTCGGCCTTCGGTTTCTGGTGCTTCCTGTTGGGTGGAGTATTTTTGTGCGGTTCGATTTTTTTTAATGCCGCGCCGCGCGGCGGCTGGTTCATGTACCCGCCGCTGACTTCGACTTATCAATCGGACATCGGCGCGGATATCTGGTTATTGGGATTTTCGTTCATCGAAATTGCCGCGATTGCCGCGGCCGTCGAGATGGTGGTGGGCTCGCTCAAAACCCGACCGCCCGGAATGCGCATCAACCTCGTCCCGCTCTATGTCTGGTACGTTGTGGTGGCGGCAGCAATGATCGTCTTTGCATTTCCGCCGCTTATTGCCGGCAGCATGCTTTTGGAAGTGGAGCGAGCGTTTCATTGGCCTTTTTTTAATCCCGCCGGCGGCGGCGATCCGCTGTTGTGGCAGCATCT
>DASUVS010000454.1:0-3826 GCA_036378835.1 Binatia bacterium
ACGCTCCCGGAGAGCTGATACTTGCGACTGGCAGCGTTGACCGACAATGCTCCCGATTCAATTTCGCTGACGATTTGTTGTTTGAATCCCGTTTCGAATTTCCGTCTTTGCTTTGCCATCGATCGCCTCCTCATGGCGGCCCATCTTACCGCCTGTTGAGCCGATCGCACCTCCTCAAATTCTCAGATTTTCTCTCCAGTCAATGGGGCGCAGTCCACTAAAGGATCTCAATGATCCGCATCCTCGCTGAGAATATGACGGACCGTCTTACGCACAACTGCCTTCCCACACGATATAGGTATTTGGTGTGACTGTATAAGCTTCCCAAATTTGGCCGTTCTTTTCAGTCAATCGTACAGAGAAAAAGGGTTCGGGCGCTTTGCCACGGACTTCAACTCCAATGCTCCCATGGGTAAGTCTTATATTTTCGAATTGAAACGTCGATGATTCGGTCCAACTGAAATGCCCGATCACGATTGTAGGGGCGGCACCCTTGCCCGCGAGCGGCTCGTCAAGGTTGTCCTTTTGAAGAAAGCTGGGGACAGTTGGATCGGTCTGGTTTTTGCGCTTAGAATCGTTTGTTTATGGAGGAAGACATGGCAACGGACTCGATCCTAAGAGTAGCAATTGTTTATGGGTTAGTAGCCTCAATGCTTCTGTGGCTTTTCTTTTAGTGCCGCTGCGCTCTCCGTCCTTGATTCTACTACGGCGCTATTCACGATAACGCGGCTGAAGCTTGGCTGACCCGTTTTCTTCTTGTCGGAAGCCCTGCAGCTCGATCGATTATCTCGCCTGTTTGAAAGATAATCCTGAGCATTTAGTTCGGGATTACCTTGTCCCAACTAGATACTCACGTCGGCAAGTTAATAAAGAATGGCGGGCACAAATGAATCTGACCAGGCCGCCGGGTGATCGGCCGTAATTTTCTAGCGGCTTGATCGATTATTTAGATATGAATCGCTAAGGATGCATGTATTCAATCGGTGGTGGTTCGATATCGGTTGTGACATCTTTAACGCCGGGAACTTTTTCGGTGATCCGGACTATTTCCTTCTCCAGATCGGGATCGGCTAGAATCCCCGAAATGGTTACACGTCCAGCATCGCTCGTGACATTAAGAATCACATTGCGCGTCTTCGGCGAAGTGATTAGCGCGGCTTGAACTCGTGCAGCAACGGTAAGATCTTGAAACGCCTGTAGGGATTCTGAAGTGGGGCGATATTCAGGCCTGCGGGCGGCCTCCGCAATCAAGTATACAGCCATATCCGCCGTGACCCGCGAAGTATTCAGAATTAGATCGTAGCCAGTGGGGTCCTGCCAATCGATATTGAAAAGCGCACGAAGCCGGCGACCCCTGACGCGATCCAAGTCCTTTAAAAATTGCCGCGCATTGTCACCCCCGAGTCCTCGTTGTTCTTTTACCTGATCAATCCGGTAATCCATTGAAGCAACGATAAGCACCTTTAGAACATGCCTGATCCCCGGAAACAGCTCTTGCCCCGCTCGACCGTGATAGACGAGATCGCCTGTTTGCGCTACCTCACACATCGCCGCCTGCAATGTGATCCGATAAAGCCTAAGACTTTCTAACCAGCGCTCCCACCAATGGCCCTGGGTTTCTAAAACCTCTTGAAACTTTGCCTCCGGTATTCCGTACCTTTGGCTCGCTTCAATTAAAACCTCGCGGTTGACGGACCGGTAGTTCAGTGCGGCTGCGACCTGCTCAGCAATGGCACTTCCACCTGTGAATGCAGCATGAGAAATAGTTACGATTGCCATGGCTCTCTAACCTCCTTCCCACACGCTCGTGGAATGCACGAAATAGCCTTCGTCATCAGATGTCTAAATGGTCGGTATCCCACTTTGTACTGCACCAAAACAGGCGGCATTCTCCCACTCCTCTGAGTAAGTAGTCAAGGCCATATTAGATACAGGTTGTAGCGTAAAACGGCTCTGGACCGTTTGCCGGCTTTGGCGAAGAGTACGCTCGCTTACCCCTTGGTGAGCGTTCGCAATTGCGTGATGAGCTCAAGAGCTTTGATCGGCTTCTGGATAAAACCATTACATCCTTTATCCAGGCACCTGGCTTTCATATAGGGGAACGCACTGATCGCGATGATCGGTACTTTTGCTCTCACTGGATTTTCTCGAATTGCACTCACGACATCAATTCCATCCATGTCCGACAAATCGATGTCAAGGAGTACGACGTCGGGAGTATGTTCTTTTGCGGTCTTTATAGCGCCGGCGCCAGTTCGAGCAAGTAAAATAGCATAACCCGCTATAGATAAGTGCTTTGTTAGATAAACTATTTCGGTCGGTTGCTTCCCGACCAAGAGAACTGTTTTTGATTTTCCGGCCGCCACGTTCATTTTCGACCGCTAGACACTCAACCTTGGCATTGAGTGACCAAAGCCTTATCGTACTATCTCCGACATCTTACCTCTGCACAATGGGGCGAAGCGAACTGGCGCAGCTGTGTAATACGAGCGGTGACCTTCAGTTGTCGATAGGGCTAGGCTTACGCAGGTAAGTTCGAGCCTCCGAAGCTGAACGACACATGATCATACAGAGGACATGATGATATCAGATCTTGACATTGGGAAATAGCCGCACTAAGGCTGCGGAGGGATCATTCAGAGCAAACCACCGATCGAAGAGTGAATTGGCCCCGCGCCTGGAGCGCTGCTCGGAGATCAAATAAACAGACAATCATTTTTCTTATAGCGCTGGCATAGCGGGAACAATGTTTAAAAGACAGGTGCAAATGCTTCGACCCTCGAAAAAACAATGGCTAAAACAACTCCAGTTACCAAGTTGCCGTACGTGCTCACTGGTATGGCTATTGTTCTGTCCATGTTTTTGGCCGCAGCGGCGAGCGAAGGTGCAACTCTATCGCGCTTGAGAGTCGGCTATCCATCCCCCAGCGCCAGCTTTTTTTCCCTCTTTTTGCCATAAAGAAGCCGGGCTGTTGGAAAAGTACGGATTCGACACAGAGATGGTCTATGTCCAAGGAGTGCAGATGGTGCAGGTTCATGTTGCCGGGCAGCTCGATTTTTCGACGATTTCTTCCGTGGTTTACCTTCAGGCTTCCGTTGAAGGGCCGACCTGATTCAGGTGGCAAGCTCGATTGACAATCAGCTGGTGAAGCTCATGGTCCATCCGCCGATCGCCAAGCCGGAGGATCTCCGAGGGAAAACTCTCGCGGTGACGCGATTTGGATCGCTTACCGACCTTCTGATTCGTCCGGTGCTGAAGAACTGGGGGCTCGAACCGCAGAAGGACGTGAAGCTGATTCAGATCGGTAGAATGCCGGATATAGCGACGGCGATCGCTCAGACATCCGTCGATGGGGGTGTTATCTCTTTTCCGACATCCGTCCAAGCAGAAAAAAATGAGTATCAAAACGATGCTGGATTTTGCGGAGTCCGGTTTCGATTTGCCGGCAACCACGGTGGTCGTAAGCCGGCGTTACAGCAAAAGCAACCACGATACGGTGTTGAGGTTTCTCATGGCTTATATCGAGGGGACCCGGAGCTTTTCGCAGACCGAGAGCTGGGAATCCGCGCGTTGCGTCGGCACGGCGGCATTAACGATCGCGAGATGCTGGCTTCGACTTACGATCTTTTTACGTCCCGATACCTCAAGAAAATTCCCTACGTCAATGCAAAGGGAGTTGAAAACTCGCTGAGTCTGATTGCTGAGAGCAATCCGCGGGCGAAGAACCGCAAGCCTCAGGAGTTTATGGACACGAGCTTTATGGAGGAACTGGAGAGTACCGGCTTTATCAGCTCGGTTTGGAAGTGATGCAATTTTGATCGAATCT
>DASUVS010000455.1:0-13309 GCA_036378835.1 Binatia bacterium
ATTGACAGAAGAGTGGGTTTGTTGTCTACTCCGCTCGAAAACGACCAATTCGAAAGGAGAATTTTATGCCGGATAGAATGCAAGTCCGACACATCGCTATCCGCTCGGAGAACCCCGACCAGCTCAGCTCGTTTTACGAGAAAGCCTTCGGCTTGAAGGTTGTCAGGAGAAACCCGCGCGGCACCAAGAGCAGCATTTACATGAGCGACGGCTTCATGCATATCGCCATTAACGCAGCCAAAGACGATCAGCCGAACGGTATCTGGCACTTTGGCTTTCTGGTACCATCCCTCGATCCCATCAACGCCATCACTCCGGTTCATCAAGGGGAGACGGCGCCAGGCCGGCATGCTGAAAACTATATTATCGATCCCCAGGGCAATCGGATTGACGTCGTTCTCGATATGTGGCCGACTTGAAAGACGCGGTCGATAACTGCGCTTTGCCGGTGTAAGTCTTCGCCGGCAAAGAGCGTATATCCGCCGCGCTTCTTCCGTAAACGGTTGGAGAAGGATTTATGCTGTCAGCGCTGCGAAGTTGGAATAGGTGGCTGCTTATTTCGGCATGCGTCGGATTGCTTTGGGGCGAGGCGGTGTGGGGTGCTGAAAAGATCCGGCTTGGACTATCGACGAGAAACGTCGTCTTGATGCCTTTCTACTACGCCAAAGACAAGAAGTTTTTCGACAAGTACGGCCTGGAGGTCGAAATCATTCAAATCAGGAGCAATCTTCAGTTGGCCGGGCTGGTAGCGGGTGAGCTGGATTTCATCACCGGCATCGGCACGGCCATCGAAGGGATCGGCAAGGGAATGCCGGTCAAAGCCGTCGCGGTGCTTTACCGGGCCCCGCTCTTCTCTCTGCTCAGCGCGCTACCGGACCCCAAATCGCTTGAAGGCAAAAAAATTTCGGTTTCGAGAATCGGTTCTGAAAGCCATTTCAACGGAGCCGTTATGCTCGAAAAAAGCGGCGCCGATCCCAAGAAGGTTACCTGGATCCAAACGGGAAGCACTGCCTTGAACATGCTTCCGCTCGAGCGAGGTCTGGTCGAAGGCGCTGTTCTCAGCCCGCCGTTCACCGGCGTGATGGCGCGTAAGGGTTTTAAGATTCTCAAGCGAAGCGGGGATGTGATCGACGCCTCTCCCTTTAATGGTCTCGTCACGACCAGAGAAAAAATTCAAAAGCATCCCGATCGCCTGAGAAACACGCTCAGAGCCATGCTCGAAGCGATCAAGTCGATTCGCCAGGACCGCAAGGCCGTGATTGCTTATATCATGCAGAGTTTCGCCGTCGATCAGGGTGTCGCAGAAGAGGCCTACGATGATATCAGCGGCGTATTGCTGGACGATATGATTATGGCCGAGAGTGGTTTGAACAAGTACCTGGAAATGATTTACGGTCGCGGCGAAACAAACAAACCCTTGACGGTAAATGAGATCCTCGATTATTCATTTTTGAAGGCGGCGCTGAAGTAGTTCACAGGGCGGATTGACCCATCAAGTGCACAGAGCGGCAGAGCCGCAAAGTTCACCGGGTTCAAAGTATCTTTGATTGAAAACTTTTTACTCTGCGGCCTCGGCGCCTCGGCGGTGAAATCTCTGAATCGTTTCACTGCAGTTCTGACTTCGCAGTATTCCTTCGTGCTCTTCGCGGGTCTTCGTGGGACCGATTCTCAACGATACCCGAGAGCTGCAACCAGCATCTCCGCGGTTCTCACCGAAAGGAGCGCCGGATCGAGAACCGGAATCCCCAGCTTGCGCGAAACTTCACCGGCGGAAACCCGAATCGGAATATAAGCGAGCCCTGAAGGGCAGATCAGTTCGGCGCCTTTTGCGATCAGCTTTCGGCCGGCGGCAACCAGAGCCTCCTTCATCGTTTGCGGGTCTTGTTGCGGAAATGGCAGGAGAGGACCTTCGATCGCTTCGATTCCGACAAATCGCTTCTCGAGGCCAAGACCCCTCACTTGCTCCCAGTGCGAATCCACGGTCTCATTGCTCGGTGTCACCATGCCGATCTTATCGCTTAGACTCGCGCCGGCGCTGAGCGTTACCTCTCCCGGCCCGACAACCGGGATGCGCACGCGGTCGCGCGCCGCGCGCAAGCCCGGATCTATGAAGCAGTGAATGATAACCGCATCGAATCCATCCCGTTCCGCCGTTGCGCAACGATCCGGATATAACGGTCCGAGAGTCAGCGCGTCCCTCGTTCCAAATGCGTACACGTTGGCGCCGCCCCCGCCTTCTCCGATGCTAGGCAAATAGCCGATCTCCAGTTGGGTGACGGGCGAACAGTAGTCGCGCCATTTGAGTTGGCGCGCGCTATCGGCGCCGCCGACGTAGCGCTCGCGAGGACCGTTAAGCAAGAGCAGAACTCGCATTCATCCCTCCGGGATTCTCTGTTATGATAAATGCTTTTGTGTTGACGTTTCTACAGAAGATATCGTTTGCGGCAAATCGGGTGATACGGTGATTTCGAAAAACCCTGTATCATCGCCCGGACGAGGTGACCGCGTTACATGGAGAGAGATACCGGACGGCGATGGCAGCGCATCCAGTTTTGGATCTTCAACGTTACCTTTCAGTTGATTCATAGCGTTGTTCCCTCTTACGTTCCCAAGAGCTCGGCTGCTTCCGGATGAAAAAACCGCTCATACTCGACCTTTTCTGAAGAGAGCCCCTGCTCGTAGGCGAACTGTGTAATGGCTTCTAGAGCGGTCCGATTGTCATCAATGTTATAGGGCCAGTAGTGTTCGCCCATCAATGCCCGCTGCTCTTCAACAGCGGCCGCTATCCACGAAACAACCAAAACCTGCGGATCAGGTCCCTCAAGCCGATTGAAGGCCTCGTCCCGTGCCAAGCGGAATGCCTTGAGCAGTACCACCGGCGCATTCGGGTAGCGCTCGATGAACTCTTGCTTTAGCGTTACAACGTGACTAATGGGGAAAATGCCAGTTTTTCTGAAGTAGTCTTGTTCCTCGGCTTTGTAGTCGCGGAAAAGGCGGCGCACGCGCGAATCTCTTCGTGAAATTGACGGTAGTACGTTGGGCCCGATGACCGCGTCGAGTTTCGCTTCGACTAGCAGCTCATTCAAAATCGCGTCCGAATCGCCATCTCCAGTCACTTTTTCGATGTGAATACCGGGAGGGACGCTGTCTTGTTTCGCCTGTACCGCCCGCCAGCAGATACGCGTCAGATCGACATCATAGTGATGCTGCAGTGCGCCCCGTGCCCACACGCCGGCGGTGTTATCCCATTGTATGATGCCTACGCGTTTGCCTTCTAAATCCTTCGGCTTCTCTATGCCAGAGGAGCCGTTGACGAAGATGTATGAAAGACGGAACTTGCGGTTGGGGAACGCCGGAATTGAGAGGTGGGGGGCCCCTTTTGAATACGCGCGCACACGCGCTGCGAAGCCGCAGTCCCAGGCGTCGGCGTCTTCTTCCCTGGCAACGATCTCGACATCGAAACCTTCGACCTTGATCGTACCATCTGTGATGGGCATGTTGGTGTCGACAGTGGGCTCTCGGAAATAAAAGTGAAGTTTAGGATTGGGCATTTGTTGCTCTCTTTGAATTAGACTTTTGCACCTTTACGGTGCCTTTTCCTCTTTCATGTAAAACCCACCCTTTTTCATCCCAGGCCAATGGTCCACCGAAAGGAGTATCGTGTCATGATTGACGTTGCTCTCGTGGTGGTGCCTAGTCACTTGCGAAAACATACAGTCTGTTCGCATACGGAAATCGCTACATCGCAGATCACCAAAATCGGAAAATGTTTGACCGCTTCACAGTATTCATGCTGTATGGTGCGGTTCCTCAGCGATAGCTATAGCAGGGAATCCGAGATCTAAGGCTCAGCCGTCGTGCTATGGAGCCCAAGAAGAATGAAAAAATGAGTTACTGTTTTTCAATTGTCTCAACCGCCTCCCAAGCCACTTCCAAGTATCTCAACTCCTTCAGTCCTCTGAATATAACCGGCGAATTGATACTTATTTTCGCGGGGGTCGGGCACGCGTTTAGACCTCTCCGGGCGGTCCCTATCTAACGGTTCGACCCGGGCGCGGATAAAGTGCGGCCCAATGCTAGACAGAGCAGCTTGAAACCCGCTACGAAATTCATTTACATCTTGGACCGTGCAGGCGCTGTCGATTCCACAAGCCTTGGCAACAGCTTCCAGATTCATTTTACCCGCAGTTGCAGTTGGCATACCGGGTGCGTGTTTATGACTGCCGAGATAATTTTGGTTATCCATGAGCACGATAGTTAAATTCTTCGGCGCTTCATTGGCGATGGTACCGAGCACGCCGAGGTTCAAAATCATGTTGCCGTCTGAATCAATAGCGACTATCTTGCGATTGGGAAGCGCCAGTGAAAGTCCCAATGCCGTGGGGCTACACATGCCCATAGTGATATGAAATAGATTGGCTTCCCTATCTTTCAGCTGGCCCCAAAATCCACTGTTATTACCGATACTAGTCAGCACGATCACATCATCCGTGATTATCGTCGACAGTTCCTTGAGCAACGCGAATCTGGTTACCATAACGCCTCCTGGTTCAACAACACGGCGACCGGCTTTAACCACGCGCGTGCAGATTCATTACATTCCTTGATCGTCCTTACGACATCCTCTGGTCGGCTTACGATGCGGTATGGAATATCCATCGCCTCGAGACCCGGCTCGGTGGTTTTTTTGTAGAGACCCAGCCAGCGTGGATCACCGATGTCGCCGCGATACGGGATCACCACCAAAACCGGGACCTCGTGCAGCAAATTTATTCGTGCCAAATGATACGTCGCTACCAATAAGCCGGAGGTCGCTAGAATTAACGCCGGCTTCTTACCCCCGAACCAGGCGCCGAAACCGATTCCGGTCGCCTCAGCTTCATTGGCGGCGCCCACATAGTGAACTTCGGGATCTTCGGCAAGCATTCTGTAAACTTCAATGAACTGCGCATCGGGAACACCGGTGGCGAAGTCCACACCCGCTTCCTTGAGCCCTTTAAGGACTAGTTGCGCTTTTTCCGGCCTCATACTTTCCTCCGTTAACGTGTCGGCAGCGGTTTTGTTCCACCTAATGATTTGTAGAATTCAATGACGTCGGCATCACGAGGCAGCTCCCGCATTGCCGTCTGATGCGCATCGGGCAAGAGCGGTGATGCTTCTTCGCCCGTCAATTTCTCGTATTCGGCAAGAAACTCTGGGTCTAAGTAGACTCGGCGCATGGCATTGCGCAGAATATCCGCTTGCTCTTTAGGGGTTTCCGGGGGCAACACGAAAGGCGATCCCGCAAGCCTGAAAGCACGATGAAGGGTCAGCAGTTTCCGGTCTTTGTCTGTCTTGGCGAAACTATCGATTTTCGGTACGTGGGCAAACTGAGGGTGCTGATTCCCCTGCGGAATCTCCATCACGACATGAAAATCCGTTAAGCCCTTCTCTAGAAACTCCGGGTTTTGCTTCAAAAGGCTGCTTGCGACGCCCGACACAGCATCCAACTCGCCGTTCAGTAAGGCCACATCAAGCTCGGGCGACGAATAACCGACGACAAATTTGGGCTCTTTCAAGCCAAGCATAAAAGCAAACAGACGTCCCGTGTAATAGATCGGATGACCAACAGTCTGAGCCCCTATTCTAAGCCCCGAATGTGCCCGCAGCTTGTCGATGCTACCAAGTCCCAATTTCCTATCGGTAAAAAACAGGTAATGTGATGCACTGTTGGGCGAGCCGAGATATATAAACTTGTCTAAATCGTATCGAACACCTACTTCCCCAAGTACGGCGGAGAACACCATCCCGCCAGGGGCGCTGCCGATCACAAGTCCGTTTGCGGGGGCACCTCGATAAAGATGGTTGGCAGCTTTTTGACCACCGCCGCCCGGCATAAACTCGACGATGATCGTTGGATTACCGGGAACATGCTTCGTTAGATACTTCGCCACTGCCCGGGTGCGCATATCGCCCACTCCGCCGGGCGCCCCGCCGCGGATCATGGTGATGGTCTTTCCCCGGTAAAACGGAGTCTGGGAAAACGCCGGTGCAACAGCATGAAAAATCAAGGAAGCCGTTAAAACGGTGATTTTAGCTCGCGCTAACATTCCTATCACGCGTAACCTCCTACATCGCGCGAAATCGCGCGGCAATGCTTTGGACGCGCCCCATCAATCAGGAAACAGCATTCGTCACCGCTGCCATCAACTGCACTGCCGCGCCGAGTAGCTGGAGCGCGTAAATTGCGCCGTCTATGCCATCATCGACTGATCTCGACTTACGCGTAGTTATGTAATCCGATCGATCGTGAGGTGTTTACCGATCATTCCGATGGCAACCACAATCTTGTCAGAGTTGAGCATAAAGCTGCTCTCAGTTCCTCCGGAGCAAACAGCACAGGCCGAGAGCGTCTCGTCTATCGATGGGTACGCAACGTCGCATGGATTCCGATGAGGGCCCGGAAACTCCTGAATCATGCCGGAGTTGTGCGATCGCAGATATCACACGTGAATTCATCAGCACCACCCGCGCGATCAACCCCCCGGGCGCGAGGACTTCAAGTGGTGGCCCCCGTCATCACTGATGAGCCGCGACCGCTGCGACGACTGTAAGCGAAGGGCTATTTACAACATTGTCGATCGGGAGTTTTTCCTTATCGCTGGAGAATTCTGTTGTCAAGGCACTTATCGTCACCAATGCCGTAGTTTATTTGTAGTGACCGCTCGATTAAGTTATATCTGCCGTACGACATTTGAGAGAGAGAGGGAGAGCGGATATGGAAATCAGATATAAATTAATCAGTGCAGACTCTCACGTCGCCTTCGACCGGGACGCGTTTACCTCACGCATGTCGGCCGCGAAATGGGGGAATCTTATCCCCCAAGTCGTTGAAGTGAGACATGACGGCTATCCAGTCGATCGTTGGAGCGTCTACGGCAAACCGGCCGGCGACACCATCTGTAACTGCCCCGCTCTTATGGGTGATCCGTTCCCCACCTATCCTCAGCGGTGGGAAGAAGTTCCGAGGACCGCGTTTGATCCATTGGAGCGCTTGAAGGCTCTGGATCGCGATCGCGTGGACGCGGAAGTACTGTTTCCCAATCCTCCAGGAGGTACCTTTTTCGAATTCGGAGACGCCGAGTTCGAACTGACCGTGGTACAAGCGTACAATGATGTGTTGAGCGATTGGGCACGAGCCAGTGACCGATACGTTCCACTTGCCATTCTTCCCTATTTAAGCGAGCCAACAACGATTGCCCGAGAGATCACGCGGGCAGCGGCAGCTGGACACCGAGGAATCAATTGCCTAGGAGAAACGCCTAAGGGGCTTCCACATCTTTGCGATCCTCGTTGGTATCCAGTCTGGGATGTATGTCAAGAACTCGAGCTTCCCATTCACATCCACGGCTCAGCGGGATTGCGTGCCGGCGCCTCGGTACGGAAGTGGGAGGGATATACGCCCCGGCAGGCTCACTCGGCGATGACCGCAACATCGGCCGTCACACCAGCCCAGGTTGTTCCCCAGCTAATTTTTTCTGGCATCACCGAACGCTTTCCCAAACTGAAGTTCGTGTTTGCCGAAGCCGGAATGGGAGGGCTCAATTATGTAATCGCTGCGTGCGATCACGAGTGGGAGTGCCGTCACCTGTGGACCGAAGGCATCAGTACGCGCCCTAGCGAGGTTGTGCGTCGCCAGATGTACGTGAACTTTTGGTTCGAGATGGAAGGCATTAAACTTAGGCACGACATCGGCATCGATAACATCATGTGGGAGTCGGACTTTCCACACGTGGCTTCTTATTATCCGCGATCATGGGACGAAGTGGAGCGCGTCCTCGAAGGAGTGCCGGGAGAAGACCGCCGTAAGATCCTTTACGAAAATGCAACTCGCGTTTATCGTATCGAAGCCAAGATCTCGGAAGAATCTGCGGGAAGCTTGCATCATCTCGTTTCTGAAGCCGGAAATGCTGCTTGACTCACAACCGAGAGGAACTTCATCGTGAAAGACTTCGGCGTAATTAGCGTCGACGATCATATACAGGAGCCACCGGACCTTTGGAGTAAGCGGATTTCCGGGCCTCGCTGGCAAAACCAGATCCCCCACCTCGAACATACTCCCGAGGGTAAGGAGCGCTGGATTGCCGACGGTAACGTTTTGTTGGATGGCTATAGCGCACGAGCCGGAGCTTTACTCCCGGACCGAAACCGCGGGCTTGAGCGTTGGTGCGATGTCCCATTGGCAGCTTACGTGCCGTCGGAGCGTCTTAAGGCTATGGACGCGGCCGGCATAGATTACTCCGTTCTCTACCCTACTGTAGCAGGTTTAGCGGGCGAGGCCTTCGGGCGGTTCGACGACAGCGATCTCGAGCTTGCGTGCGTCCAAGCGTATAACGATTGGATTTTAGAGGAATGGGCTGCTGCTAGCGAGCGTTTTATTCCACAATGCATTGTTCCAATCTGGCCGATTGAAGCAACAGTGCGTGAGATACGGCGAGCCGTAGCCAACGGCCATCGGGGTGTGATTTTTCCTTCATTGCCCATGCATCTACGTCCGGTGCCGCATATTAGCGGGTCCGAATACGATCCCCTTTGGGCAGCCTGTGAAGAACTCAACGTTCCCATTTGCCTCCACGCTGGAGCTTCGCCCGAGTTGCAGTACACCCCTCCATCCGGGCTGCCACCCGCGATCGCGGCCGCCTTAGACGCGGTGACGAAGCCGGTCTCTAGTGTGTTCGTTATCTCGCTGCTCTCATTCTCACGGGTATTACTACGTCATCCGAGATTGCGCCTGGTGCTAGCGGAAAGCGCGCTCAGTTGGGGTATGCTCTACATGGAATGGGCCGATCACCAGTTCGATCACGACGGTCTCGCTCGTGAAGGTTACGACTTGAAGCCCTCAGAGATGTTCCGCCGTGGGTGCTATTTTACTTCGTGGTTCGATGAAATCGCGCCATTTGCGAATTATGTCGGAGCTGATCGTATTCTGTGGTGTGCCAAACTACCGTTAGCCACCTCTACTTGGCCGCATACAAGGGAAAGCATTGAGCGGTGTTTCCGAGGCGCCTCCCCAGAGATCCAGCAGCAGGTGCTATTTGAAAACGCTGCCCGGCTTTACGGGCTCGCTAAGGCACTTCCGCTGTAAATTCAGCACCGCGTGACCGACGGCCCTGTGGTACGGTTGGCGCTTACGCTCGAACGCAAGAACCACTTTTTTTATTGTACAGCTTCAACCGCTAGAAAACGTGGATGACTTTGCACATTCGCCTAGGCTTAACGTCAGACCTCCCGAAGACATAGGAGACCCATTACTTATAGCCTTCATCGTCATACGCGTCTGAGATAAGGCTTTAACGAGGGGAGTGGCCCACCACATCGCAACCGCTCAAGCTGCAGAACGGGATTTTAGCGACTCCACAAGCGGCTTATATTTGACATTGAGCTTCATCCAATGCTCTGCTCGACGCATGGCTTTTGCTAGTTCGGTTTCCGGAAAATGAAGGAACGGAACCCGAGTAGGGCCAACTTTGCAATAGTCAGCGAACTCTGCCGGTCGCTTGTTGCCTGCGCCGGGAACTGGCCGTCCACCACTACCATCACCTATTATGTCGTCAATTACCTCCATCGCTCTCTCATCATCGGCGCGTTTGACGACATCAAACAAGTATAAAACCGGCCAGGGACCCATCCAGACCTCAGTCGACCAACATCCAGCAGCACCCAGCTTGAAGTAAGGATACAATTGAGTTTGATTTACGAAAACGCTGATTTTCCCTTTGACTATCTTCTGCAGATTCATGAAAGCCTGTGTGGTTCTGTGGCTGTCCTTCATGCCAATGATGTTGGGATTTTTTACTAGTTCTTTGAAAGCTGGTACCGGCATCGTAAATTTGTGATTCTCCGGGTTATGATAAATTACGATGCTGAGCTTTGGAAATAGCTCGGCGATGTCGCGGAAAAATTTAATCGCATCAGACACCGGTAACTGTTCATAATAGGGTACACCGAGCAAAACGCCGTCCGCTCCGGTTTCACTGACAAAGTTCATTTTCTGCACGACTTCGCGGGGATTGGGACTCGTACAGCCGATGAAGACAGGCACTCTTTTTTTTGCCGCTTCAATTGTCGCGATGGCCAGGGTTTTAAATTCGTCAAATAGGAGGTTGTAGCATTCACCGTATGTTCCTGTCGTGGCGATGTTGTTGACGCCATCCTTGATGATCTTATCGACGCCTTCTGTGAGATGGTCGACAGCGATCGTTTGGGTTGCGCGGATATCGACCGCGTCCGGAGTGGCGAAGGCAGGCATCATCCCAAGGACCCCGCCGATTTCACTGGCAGTAAGCATTGAGCACCTCCATATCTTTTTCTTTGACGATCAATCTAACACGAGTGGTCAGCGTTCTTCGATCTTTAGCAGGCACCGTTGCGCTGTGTCAATCCAACTTATTGGGTCACCATCTTTGCACGAAGACGGTTTGTTTCAATGGGAGTGAAGACTTAAGTTCCAGGTTAGTGATGTCTTTCAGTGCTAAATCATATGAGAATTTGCAGTGTAGCTGGGCAGAGGAGTGTTTCGCGGGCATCAATGAACTTTATCAAGCCGTCCTCCGATTGTGACGGGATGCTTAAGATCCGCGCAGAAGATGAAAGCTGAACTGTAAAAATGAAGCGAAATCAGAGCCGGCGCTTTTTAAGGCACTGCCGCCTTTGGCGCAATCCATGATCGTTTAACCGGTCCAAGAGCTTGACAGGGATTTATCGCCAATATACGGGAGGATGTGTCGACAGCTCGTCTGTTGGCAAAGCTACTGTTCCATCGTCCCTCAAACCGCCGCGAAGACAATTCTGATGGATTCTCGGCAAAAGGAAGTTTCAACTTGAAGGTTGAGCGCGAGTTTTCGTTAATCGGCACATCGGTGCAGCGCGTTGACGGCGCCGACAAGGTTACCGGCAAGGCCAGGTACGCGGGCGATCTCGTTGTTCCCGGAATGATCGAAGGAAAATTCCTGCGCAGCCCGTACGCGCACGCGCGCATCCTCTCCATCGATACACGGCCGGCAGAAGCGTTGCCCGGCGTGATTGCCGTGCTCACCAGCAAAGACTTCACGGATGTGAGCCCGTATATGGGCCGGGGAAAAAACAAAGACCAGCCGATCATCGCGGTGGATCGAGCGATCTTTGCCGGACAACCTGTGGCAGCCGTCGCTGCCGTGGATCGCGCGACCGCAGAAGAGGCGTTAGGCAGGATTGCGGTCGAATACGAGGAACTGCCGGCGATGATCGAAGTGGAGGATGCGCTAGCAGCCGGCGCGCCGCGAATTCACGAATTTGCCGAGAAAAATATCTGCTTCCAGACCGAGCTTGTCAAAGGCGATGTCGAAAGCGGCTTTGCCGAAGCTGACGAGATCTTTGAGGATACTTTCGAGTTCCCGATGATCTATCACTACTCGATGGAGCCGCATATCGCGATCGCCGAAGTCGATAGCGACGGGATCAATATTTGGACGTCCACCGGTCACCCGTTCGGCGTGCGCCAGGAGATCGCGGAAATCTATCATTACCCATTATCTAAGATCCGCGTCCATGTGAATTTTGTCGGCGGCGCCTATGGCAGCAAATCGGGAGGAAAGATCGAGCCGCTGGTGGTTGCGCTGGCGCGCAAAGCGCAACGGCCGGTTAGGGTGGCGCTCAATGTCGCGGAAGCGATGGCCACGTGCCGCCGTCACGCGATCCAATGCAAGCTCAAGACTGGCGTGAAAAAAGACGGCACCCTGGTTGCCAAGCAGGCCGAGATCTATCTCAATACCGGTGCGTATGCTGAAACCGGTCCGATCGTGACCGGTCGAACCTTGACCCGCATACTTGGGCCGTACCGTTATCCCAATCTGAAAATCAACTCCTACTGTGTCTATACCAACACCGTGTCGGCCGCTTCCTTCCGTTCCATCGGCGGGCCGCAGACTGCCTGGGCGACCGAGTCGCAGATGGACATCATCGCGCAAAAGCTCGGGCACGATCCGGTAGAGCTGCGGCTAAAAAATCTCGTCAAAAAAGGCGAAGAGATTAGACCCAAACTCAAGCCGCTGGATGCCGATCTCGCCAAAGGGCTTAAACTGGTCACCGACAGATTGGGCTGGGATGGAGCGCTCAGCAAAACCGGCCGGGGTCGAGGCGTGGGATTCGGCACCACCGATCCCGGAGCGCCGCTAGCCTCGACATCAACGGTGCATGTGCTCGCCGATGGCAGCGTGGTTCTCTTATGTGGAACAGTGGAGCTCGGGCAGGGTGCCAAAACGGTCATGAGTCAGATCGTCGCTGAAGAATTATCAGTGCCGCTCGAGCGGGTCACGATCCGCCCCATCGACACCGCTTTCACTCCGTTTGACCGCTCCACCGGATCGAGCCGTTCGACCACCGTGATGGGCAAGGCGGTTGAATTAGCCGGAAGCGATGCGCGCCGACAAATCCTCGAGCTGGCCCAGGAACATTTCGAATCGCCGGAGGAAGCGATCACTCTGAAAGATGGCGAAGCCATCGCCGGAGGAAAAAAAGTTTCCTACGGCGAATTGATTCACAAGCATTTTGCCATGCAGGGAGGCGAGCTGGTCGGCCGCGGTTACGCCCATAGCGGCATGGCGCCCACTCCGGCAAATCCGCTGTTTTGGGAAATCGGCATCGGCGCGGTGGAGCTCGATGTCGATCAGGAGACCGGAGAAGTGCGCGTGCATAAATACGTTACCGCGGCGGACGCCGGCAAAGCGCTGCATCCGCTACACTGCGAGGGCCAGGACGAGGGTTCGGCGATGATGGGATTTGGACACACGTTCTATGAGGCCTATCAATTCGACAGCGGCCAGATCATTAATGCCGGCATGGTCGACTACAAGGTGCCGAGCTTCGATGACGTGCCCGACCAGTTCGATTCCATTCTCATCGAAGATGCTAACGGTCCTGGCCCTTACGGCGCAAAGGGTCTGGGTGAAGGCGGGATTATTCCTGTTGCCCCGGTAATTGCCAACGCGATCGCCTGGTGCTCGGGCGCGCGCATCAAGACGCTGCCTTTGACGCCGGAAAAAGTCTGGCGCGCAATCAAGGCGACGGAGGAAAAATAAGAGGCACGATGGCGGGCAGCAATGAATTTGAAAAAAAAAGTTCGCCCAACGTTCGAGGCAATCCCGTCATCGACTCGTCAACTCAGAGGGATAAGTTGAATCCCAACAATTCTCGCCACGAATTTTTCGCATGCGCGCGCTGCCAACATCCCGAAGGGACACCCAGCGCCGCTCCAAGACAATCGATGCGCTACGAGCTTTCCGACAACACCCAC
>DASUVS010000456.1:0-21111 GCA_036378835.1 Binatia bacterium
AGGAGGGCCGTGTTGGGCTTCAGTTCACGGTATTCCTTCGGATAGGGAGCGATGTAAGGAATCGTTCCCACCGGCTGACCTGCGTGTCCCGGCTCTCCTTCGGCATAGAGCGTCAGCAAATGGATGCCGCGCTGTGATGGCACGAACTTGGTTTCGTATCGTCCCGGCGCGCTTTGCTGAAGCGCTTGCTCGAGGGTTCTTTTACTTGGCGTCGCGATACTGCTCTTGAGCTTGAGGTGATTTAGAAATTGGCCTTCTTTGGACAACAAATCGGCAACGACTTTTACCGCCTCACCGTCCGGTTGTAACTCGGCGCGCATTCTGGTTTCAAGAAACTTGCGCATGGTATCCCGGGCCAGCTGGCTAGCCCATTGCGGAAAGCCCGGCCACGTAACCCATTCTTTGCCCCAACGGCCGCTTAAATCCGAGGTAAACGCCATCACCCGCCCGACGCCGTAGCGCCACGACACCAGGAGCGGATCTTTATCCGCAGTCATGAGCAGTTCCGAGCGGGGTTTCGGATAGGTGAGAACGTAGCCGCGCAGCGGCGGCAATCCGCTCTGGCCGATGCCTTTCAGCGGGCCTATCGGCGCGACGATGTTTGGCGTGAAAGATTTGTCCACCAGCAGATCGCGCGAGATCAGCAAGGTCTCCGCGGTAAAGATCTGCGGAATCGTTTGCGGGTCTAACGCCACATAGCCTCTGCCTTTGCCTTCTTTGGCAATATCGGCCATGAGCTGGACGTCGGCGTCGTTGCCAACTGAAACGGTCGAAACGGTAATGCCGTCGCGCGCCATCCGCTGGCCGAGCCCCTGGAAATCCGCTTTGTCGGTAAGTCCATCCGAGAGAACAATCACGTGCTTGATGGCGGCTTGCTTGGCGGCGATCGCGCGATGCGCCTCCACCAAGGCTTTGTAAAGGTCGGTGCCGCCGTCGGACTGCAGCGTTGCGAGCTTTTCGGAAATCCATTCTCCATTGCCTACCGGACGAAACGGTAGCACCCAATCCCAGGCGGCATCGAAGCCAATAATGCCTACCTGGTCCGTCGGGTTCATGATGTCGGCAGCCGCAACCGCTGCGGCCTTGGCTAAGTCAAGCTTGGTGCTGCCCTCCTGTCCCGCACCCATGCTGCCGGATTTGTCGAGAACAAAGAGCAGCGCGACATGAGGCAAATCAAGCCGCGCAGGCGGGCGCATGTCGACCGGCAGAACCCGCTCCAACGCTGTCCGGTAGTAGCCGCCGGCGCCATAACTCTGCGAACCGCCGATGACGAGCAAGCCGCCGCCCAAATCGCGCACGTACTTTTCAATGTTTTCCATTTTGGCATCCGTCAATTGAAACGCTGGCACATTATCGAGCACCAAAAGATCGAAGGAAGCCAGATCAGTGAGAGTCAACGGGGTTTTTTCCGGCACCGATTGAACGACGGAATAGCCTTGGACCTGCAGCACTTTGGCGAGAAATCGCTGGCTGTCATTGTTTGCCGAAAGGAGCAATACCCTTGGCGCGCCCTTCACTTCAACCACGCCTTGCAATAAATTGTTCTCGGCAAGGGTATCGTCGCGTGACTCGAGCAGCAGTTCATAGCTGTGGTTGCCGCGTTCCAACAAGCTTTCGCGAAAGCTCACCTGATTGGTTCCGGAGCGTAATCGAATCTCTTGGTCACGGATCAAGACGCCATCACGCAAGAGTTTGATGCGCGCGGCCGCATTCCGAAGGCTTTCGATCTTGCCGGCGATTTCGAATCCTTCGCCGCTGTCTACCTGGCGTGGAGAAGCAAGATCGCTGAGATAGACCTCATTCCTCCCCTGCGACAGGCTTACGGGAAGGGTCCAGACCTGAGTGCCGTTCGAACGCAGGAGGGGAATAATGCGCGAGATCTCGCCGCGATTTTCATTGCCGTCGGAGATGAGAAGAATCTTGCCCTGGCGCCCCTCGCCGATTTGCGCCAACGAAGCCTGCAGAGCTGCCTGGATGTCGGTCTGTTCGCGATCCAACCGCAATGCCGCGTCCGTGGCAGGTAAATTCTCGCGCGGTAGAAACTCCCATTCGGGCGCGCCGCCAAACACGACCATGCCCGTACGCGTTTCCGGTGTCCTCGCGCGCCTGATGACTTCGAGCACCTCCTGAGCCTTTTCCCTGGCCTCCTGTCCAACACTGCGCGAGAGATCGACATCGAGGACGACGTCCAGAGCGGTGGCTGATTGAAAAATCTTTGGATTGAGAACCGCCAGCATCAACGCGGCCAACGCTGCCGCGCGAATAACCACCGGTGATAACGGCATGCCGCTGCGAAACGCCAGAGCCAACTCAACCGCCAGCACAAGAAGCGCCAGGATCAAGAGCGCCGGCCATAACGGTAAACTAGCGTCGAGCTTCTGACTGATCTGATTGGCAGCTTCGGCGGCGCTGCTGCCGAGGTTGACATGCGGCGCGATTTGCGACTCACTTTCATCCAAAAGATTGACCGCGAAGCGGCTTTCTGCGCCGTTTTTTTTATAAGTGTAAAGACCCGCTTCGGAGGTGTCGGCAAATATCAAGGGATTGGTTGCCGGACTGAGAATCTCCTTCCTGCCCGACGGGGTCGTTAATTCGATGTCGCCCTCGCTAGCCGGAAGCGGCAGCGAGATCGGATTCCCCGATTGCACGCGCCGTGCAGGGAATTCCAGTTGCTGGGGCTGAAACCACTCCAGGGTATTATGAACCAGCACTGGAAACGCCACTCTAAGCGGCAGATCCGAGTCGATGAGATCGAAGCCGATCACCAACGCTCGGAGTTTGCCCGTTTCGATTGCCACGATAAGCGGGCTCTCCGGCGAACGGGCGAGAACAGTTCCTTCGCCGCTGAGCGCCAAGAGGAGTGATCTGCGCACCTGCAGATCACGTAGACTTACGCCTTCGGTAATGGAATGCTTTGTCGCTTGAGAAACAATTCGCGGGCTCCTGACCGCCCCATTGACCCGCAACGGCAGATTCGACGCCATTGTGTTGATCAAGATAAAGTTTCCTTGCACCAAGGGCGGCGCGGGCACATTGTCGAAAACCACGACGTCGTACTGAGATGACGCTGCATTCGGATCCCACTCGCGCGCGGTGTTGATTTGCAGATAAGGAAAAAAGCGGAACAGATTCGCTAAAAACGGATTACCTGGGCCGACGTAAAGAAGTCGCACGCGCGGCTCATCGTTGAATGCCAGATAAGCGACATTGTCGGTGGCAAAATCGTCATCGATCTCGAGACGAGCGACCAGCGTTCCCGTCGGCGAGTTTTCAAGAGAATAGATCAAGATCTGCCGGCCATCGGGCTCCAGCTCGACGAATTCTTTCATCACCACCTTTTCGCCAATAGCGAGCGTCAGGGGAACACGCGCCGAGCTTGCGGTAAAATTCTTGACGTGCACCATGACTTCGACTTGCGACCGGCGCTCAGGATGACGGCGTAATTCGAACCCGACAATGCCGATGTTGTTATTTCCGCCTTCGATTTTAATAAAACGAAGATGATCTGCCGGACGGCTATACTCTTCAGCGCCCTCGAACGCGCCGTCACTGATCACCACGACCCGATCCGGAGTGTCCCGCTTGAGAAACGCGTGAGCAAATAAAATCGCTTCTTTGATCCGGCCGGGAGCGTCGGTGGCGCTTATGTTTCGCGCCAGCTGGCGCAGCCTTCGCTTATCCGCAGTAAACGGTTGGAGAAGCCGCGGCTGCGCCCCGGCACCGATCACCATGATTCTCTGATGCGACCCCAAGCCGTCGATCAGTGACGAAAACTCGCGCCGCGCCGCCTCGAACCGAGGGCCCGAGCTGCCCCTGGCGTTCATACTGGCGCTCAAGTCCATCACTATCACAGTGTCTCCGGATAATGCGCCGAAATGGCGCAACGCGGGATCGGCAAGCGCGGCGATGAGCATCGTTGCGGCAACGATTTGTAAAATAAGCAGCAGGTTCTTGCGCAACAGCCATCCCAGCCGGGTCGACAGAGGCTGCTCATTGAGCACACGTTCCCAGAGAAACAGTGTGGTGGTATCGAGCTTGATCCCTTTAGGTTTAAGACTATGCAGGAGAACAATCAGCGGGACAGCCCCGGCGAGAAACAGTAAGGCGTGTGGAAAACCCCAGAACATCTTTTTTAGTTCACGCTGCTTGCCTGGCGCAACGTTTTCAAAACGAATTCTTCAAACGGCACTTGCGTGGTGGTGCGCAGGTAATCGATTTGACGGCCGGCGCAGATAGCTTCGATTTCACCGAGATAGCGGCGCAGTTCCTCCTGGTAGCGGCGCGCCAACTCCGCATCCAAGAAAATTTTACGCTCATGCCCGCCTTCGACATCGCGCAAGATGATGTCCCCCGAGGCCCTGGGACTGCTTTCTTGTTCGTCGATGATGTGAACGATCAAAATCTGGTGTTTTTTCAATGCGAGTTCCTGAAGGGCGGCGCGCCAGCCGGCCGGATCGAACAGATCACTGACGACGATCACCAAGCCGGCATGAGGAAACAGACGACAGAACGAGTGCACGGACAGGCGCAAGTCGGTTGCGCCGCTGCAGGACAGGCCGCCGAGAAAGTTAAAAAGACGCAGGATCTGCTTTCGTCCCCTACCCAAACTCAGCGGCGTGCGCAACGTATTGGCAAACGAAGCGCCGCCGAGCCGATCCAAATTTTTCAGGCCGATGTAGCCCAACGCGGCGGCAACTCTTTTGGCATAATCGATTTTCGCCGGCGATCCTTCGGCCATCGAGCGGCTCGTATCGACCAAGAGGTAGATATTCATTTCTTCCTCTGCGGTGAACACTTTCACCAACAAGCGCTCGAGCCGCCGGTAGATGTTCCAATCCACGTAACGCAAATCGTCGCCTGGTTGATAGTTGCGGTAGTCGGAAAACTCCAGGCTAAAGCCTTTTCGTGAAACAGCGTGCTCGCCCTTGGCACCCGCCCAACTGAGTCGCTTGGCGACCAACCGCAGCCGTTCGATTTTTTTTAGAAATTCCGCATCGAAGAAAGTCGCTGCGGGTTCCTGCGGAGCAGTCTGAGCGGGCTGTCTGATGGTATTTTCTTCTACTGCCCGGGTCGGAAAAACCACATTAGAGAACCGCATCGACGGGATCGCGTCCCGTATCGATGCGCAGGACTGTTTCAAGCGAATTCGAAAATTTTCAAAGCGAAATCCGGAATTCATACACTTTTGGCTGGAACCTCGGGAACCTGCGCGACGATCTCCTGGAGAATCTTTTCGGCACCGATCCCTTCGGCATCGGCTTCCAAGTTTAATATGAGTCGATGGCGCAGGCTGGGCAGCAACATTGCGCGAATGTCATCGAAGGAGACATTGGGCCTTCCAGCGAAGAGCGCCCGAGCTTTGGCGGCCAATATCAAGCTCTGCAGGCCGCGCGGACTGGATCCGTACTGGACGAATTTTTGCGCCATGGCAGCGCCGTTGCCTGGCTGTCTTTGCGGATGGGTACTGAGAACAATCCGCACCGCATAATCCTTTACTATTTCGGCCAAGGGGACGTCCCTGATCCACTGCCCCATTTGCAAAATTGCCGGGCCATCGACAATCTCGCGCAGCGGACCAGGCGGCGCGGCCGTGGTGAGTTCGGCGATGCGGCTAAGTTCCGCATGCGTCGGGAACTCCAGCACCAGCTTGAAGAAAAAGCGATCTACCTGAGCTTCAGGAAGCGGATAGGTTCCTTCCATCTCGATTGGATTTTGCGTCGCCAGGACCATGAACGGATGCTCCAAGCGATGCAGTTTGCCGCCCACCGTGACGTTTTGCTCTTGCATGGCTTCCAATAAAGCGGACTGTGTTTTGGGAGTGGCGCGATTGATCTCGTCGGCCAGGACAATGTGAGCGAATACCGGACCGCGCTGAAACTCAAAAATTTTTCTGCCCGACGGATCGTCGGTGAGCATATTGGTGCCGGTGATATCAGCCGGCATCAAATCGGGCGTGAACTGAATGCGTGAGAAACTCAGGCTTAGGATCTCGCCGAGACTGCGCACCAATAATGTCTTGCCCAATCCGGGGACACCTTCGAGTAAACAATGGCCGCCGCAAACGAGCGCGATAAAGATATCCTCGATCAGATCCTGATGGCCGACGATCACCCGCGCCATCTCGTTCTTGACTTCATCGAAAGAGCGGCGGGCACTCTCCATACGCTGTTCAATTTCTGCAGAGGATTCCACGATCAACTCCTAGCTTCATGCGCCCATGCCGGCAGCTTAATCTTGCCTGCATGCTACTAACTTAGCTACTTCCCCGAATCATCGCCGCGCTGCTTGGCTTCCAAAGACAAGAAATATCGTCTTATAGTCTCCTTCAGCGCTTCGGGGACACGTTCGCTGTCGAGGTCCTGCTCGGCCTGTCGCAGGTAAGTGGCGATCACCTCCTCCTGAGGGACTTCGGTCTTCCCGGCCGACGGCTTTCCTTTCAATCCGACACCGCTGCTATCGCCCTGGCCGATCATACCTTTCAGCTGAGTCGCGGCAGCCGCAGGCAGCTCTGGCGCCGGCTGAATTTCCTCTTTCGTTCCGGGTTCGCTTCCCGGCCGGTTGCTGTTGCTCTTTGCTTTTTCACCGTCACCCGGCAGATCCTGCTCGCCCCGTCCCGCAACTCGGGCGTTGGCTTCGGCCTTTTCACCGGGTTCCTGTTTAGCTAATTGTTCGAGGAATTGTTGAGCATCCAGTAGAGTGCGCCGGTCCAGCTCGCCGGTGACCTGTTTCTCCATGGAGTTGAGAAATGATTTCAGCTCATCTTGGTTGAGTGGCCGGTTTGCCTCACCCTGACGATCGAGTTGCCGCTTGAGCTGCGGCAAGTTCGCCAATCGGTCAAGGGATGCTTGTCCGACTGTGCTTTCTCCCTTGGCGCTATCAGGCAGGTTCAGCAGCTCCTCAGCCGCCTCCAGTTCTGCTTTAAGATCTTTCAGGCTTTGGCTGCTCTCCGACGTGGCAAACGTTGGCTGATTGCCGATGGATTTTCCCATCGCTTCAACCTTGCTGCTCATTCCACTAAGTTCATTTTTGAATTGTTGATCGGCGACTTTCGCGTCGATATTTTTCTGCGCCGTTTTTTCAAGTTCGCGGCCGACCTGCAGGCTTTGTCGCAGCCCTTCGCTGCCGGCCTTTTCTTGCAGCTCACGCGAGAATTGCCGTAGCTTTTGCGCCAGCCCCTGCTGCGTCGGCACGTGCACCTCAGGCCTGAGCCGGACATCGACATCGAACCAGAGAAGACCGCCCCAAACGAGCAAGAGCGGGACTAACGCGTAGTCCTGCCAGCGCCGTGAGCGGTGGAACAGTGATTTGGGATCCACTTTCTTCAGACGCTCCGCCGCTTGCTCCAGAACCAGAAGCGCGGCGGGCCGATGCTCCTTTGATTCGATCAGCTCCCAAGCGGTTATCGCCCGCTCGTCCGAATGCAGGGCCTTATCGAGGTCGACCAGGGCGCGCGCCGAATCTTCCCGGCGCCAACGACGGGATATGAATAAAAATGGCGCTAAGATCGAAAAAATCGCCGCTGGTACAAACCAGCGGAGAAAGCTTGCCGGAAGCAGGAAATAGATCGGCAGTAACAACAACGCCGCCAACAGTGAATAGCACACCAGGCTGATCAGGATCTCCCGCCTCCTTTTGCGCTTTTCCCAACGAAATAATTGGAGGAATCTTCGATGGAGGATCTCCGGCGCCTCGTTCATTGGCCCAACTCCCTCCGCAGCGCCCACCGGTGTGCGAGGAGCGCCAAACCGATGAACAGCAAATGGACGAAAAAATGAATGGTTCCGGCGTGCCATTGATATCCGGCGATACTTAGCGCCGGATATTCCTGCCGGGAAAGAACGGCCAAGAGGAACGCCACGGGATTGAGCGGCAAGTAGAGGAGCAGCGAGAGGATCGTCAAGGTAAAGAAAAAAGAGCGGATGAATACTTGACGGCTTTCGGCGCGGCGCTCCCACAATGTTAATGCGAACAGCCCCCAGATCGCGTAACCCCAGGCGTAGAAAAACAACAGCCCGAAGGTAAGCGCCACGGTCGAAAACGGCGTGCGCGCAATACCGGCCGCCCAGATCAACAATGGCGCGCACAGGAGCATCGAAAGCGCGACATGCAACGATAGAAACATAAGCTGCGCCTGAGCGATGGCGGCGACGGGCTGGCCGTTTTCGCGATGCCAGCGCTTGAGTGTCCGAAATCGCCAGGAAGCAAACTCCTGATTCGCCACCCGCATTGCGAAGTAAATGGTCAGCAACAACGTTGTCACCGCGGTGACCTTGAACAGACTCGCCGAACCGCTCCACATCTGGGCATCCAGCGAGGGCAGATAGAGCGACAGAAACTCAACCGGCGCAAGAATCACCAAAATATAGAAATAAACCGCAAACCCATGCCCCTCGACAAAAAAAATATCAATACTTTCGCGCAAAACCGGATTGCTCTTCATTCATCCTCCGGTCCAGGCAATGGAATGATCACCCGAAACAGCGTGTAGTCGCGGGCGTGGATGCGCGGGTCATCGACGTTGACTCGCCGTTCCGAATCTTTTACCCAGCCGAAAAAGATCGCCGTGCCGGTGTTCCACCGCGACGTCTCGCCGTCGCGCGGAAAAAAAGAAGAATGAAACAAGATGTCACGGGTTTTGTCGTTAAACGACAGATCGCGCAGACTAAGGGCATCGCCGCGGCTCGATTGATTCGTCTCAGACGACTCTGTCGTGTTCAATGGAAAAACTTTGCTCCATCGTGAACCGCGCGCGATTTCCCCTAGAGAATGACGCCCGCCGGGCAATGCCAACCAGCAATCCACGAGATCTTTGCTGCTTTGGTTGTCGATCTTCATCAGCAGCTTATCGCCTTGAATTTCAAATTCCGCGCGCATTGGAAAGCGATCGATAAAGCGCATGCGAAAGAGCCGATAATCCCACTCGCGCAGCGGTAAGCGAAAGCGGCTGGAACCGTTGCCATCCTGCAGCAACACCGCTTCTTGCGGCCGATCTCTGGCCGGGATCGATACCGGTGACATTTCGAGCCAACCAGGAGCTAGTTGAAGGTTGTACTGGCGGATTTGAGTCGAAAACATCGCCATGTTCAATTGAGCCTCCACGTAGCCGTCGGTAACATTATCGAGCATGGTGGAGGAGAGCAGCACTCCGTCAGGGACATTCCCGCCCCGGCTAAACAGCGGATATCCCGCCGCCGCGGCAACCGCGACAACCATCGCCAGGCCGATGACCATTTTGCGCGCCGGCAAACGACTCTTTTGCCAGAGCCAAGCTAACATACCGAGAGCCGCGAAATAGCCGATTAAGGCCAGCAACAAGGAACGGGTGGGCACATAGGTCGAAATAAATGACGGACTGACGATGATCTGAGAAAAGATCGCATCATCCCAACGAGTTCGCGGCGGCAGCGCATCCTCCCCGGCGGGAATCACAAGCTTGCGCAAAAGCTTGGGCAAACCTTCCCATTGAGCGAGTGGAGGTCGTCCAAGATCGAGGGCAAAATAGGTGATTCGGCCCTTGCCCCGGCTTCTCTCAACGAGAAGCGGAATTCCCGCTGATTCCAGGAGAACTTTGCCATCCAGCAAGCTTGAAACCTGTGCCCAGACTCCGGCGATCGGGGTTGTGGGTTCGTCTTCGATCGTTTGCGGAGAGAAAGAGATCCTCTGGCTGCCGGTGACCCGCACAGGGAGAAAGCGACCGAGGGATGTCTCCTGATAGAGGGCATAGTTAAGGCTGCCTATGATGACCATTCTGCCGCCGGCGGTGAGCCAGCTTTCCAAGGCAAACAGCTGCGCCCGCGAGAGCTCGCGCAAGGACTGGTCATACACAAACAGATGAGAAACCCCGAGCAGAGCTCTCGGATCCGACGGTAGCTCGCTCAGTGAAACAGCAACCAACCGATTGGGCAGCGCCGAGCCCAGAGATATGGAGAGCGAACTGGCTTCGCTCACCAGCAGCATGACGGGGGTTGGCGAGAAGTAGCGCCGCAGATCCAGCTCACGTGACGCGTTCCCCGCGGGGCTGATAAAAGAGATCACCAGCGGGCGGCTGATAAAATCGGGATCGACGGTAAGTTGGATGGTTTTCCGCGACTGGCCGGAGACAAAAAGGTCTCGGCGATAATAAAGCGGATAAGGAACGCCGCTCTTTGCAGCGCCGCCTTTCCAAACCTGAACTTCCAAAAAGCCGTCGGCCGGACGGCCAGAGTTGCTGACTTCTAGTTCCAGCGGAAACGGACGTCCCAGCTGAAATATCCCGTGAAAGCCCACACGCGGCTCGATGAGTATCTCAGCGTAACTAAGAGATGTGAAAAGAAATGTTAACAGGAAGGAGCAAAGCAGAGCGGTTAGTCGCGGGCGGGCCGGAATTGATTGCGAAAAGTTGGGCAGCGCCAAAACCGCCCGGTGAGGCCAATCTGCTATCTGGCCGCGGTTAAAACCTTGAGCTGCCTTTCGGACTGAAAAGGACATGATCCCTTTCCAGAAAGGCCCGCCCCACCACAGCAGAGATCAATCGATATACTCGACGTTTAAGATCTCGAATGAACGCACGCCCGTGGGGGTCTGGACCTGAACCTCGTCCCCCTCGCTTTTGCCGATCAAAGCACGCGCAACGGGAGAACTAATAGAAATTTTTCCGTTCTTCGGCTCCGCCTCATGATCACCGACGATCTGGTATACCACCTTGTCGCCGGTGTCGCCATCGGCGAGAGCGACCGTCGCACCGAAAACCACCTTCTCGCCGGACAGTGTTGAGACATCGATTACCTGAGCCCGCGCTAGCCGGTCCTCGATCTCGCGAATCTGTATATCCAGCAAGGATTGGCGTTCCTTGGCCGCATGAAACTCGGCGTTTTCAGAAAGATCACCATGCCCCCTCGCCTCTTCGATTTCGCGAACGTTTTTAGGCCGCTCGACACTCTTCAGGCGTTTAAGTTCATCCGTCAAGGACTGGTAACCCCGAGTAGTCATCGGGACACGCTCATCCTGTGTTGCCATACATTAACTCCTATACAAAACAAAACCTCTCTGGATTGGCTCCTGAGAGGCTTTCGGTCGATCGCTTTACCTTCTTACCCGTGAAGCGCCGCTACCAACCGGATGGTAACATCCTCCGCGGTTAATTCAACTCTCTCGGGAAGCACTTCCAATGGACCATCGAGCTGGCGCAAGATAGACGACTACGGATCAGGCGCGTTTTACAGGACCGAAAACATGACAGGCGACGCCGTGATGATCGGCGTCGAAATCCAACGGCGGCTCCATCTGATCACAAACCGCCGCGCGGTAAGCGCAACGCGGATGAAAAGCACACCCCGACGGGGGGTTTACCGGGCTGGGCACATCACCTTGCAACAGCACCCGTTCCTTTTTCCCGTCCACCTCGGGAATCGGCACCGACGATAGCAGCGCTCGCGTATAAGGATGCTTGGCATCCCTATAAATGGTCTCGCTCTGGGCTGTTTCCACGACTTTGCCCAAATACATGATCGCAACCCGGTGGCTGATATGCTCGACCACTCTCAGATCGTGCGAGATAAACAGATAGGTCAAATGCATCTTCTCTTGCAATTCTTGCAACAGATTGATGATCTGCGCCTGAATCGAAACATCCAGCGAAGACACCGGCTCATCGCAAACGATAAATTTGGGACCGACACCCAGCGCCCGCGCGATGCCGATACGTTGCCGTTGACCG
This sequence comes from Binatia bacterium, assembly GCA_036378835.1. Classification (GTDB taxonomy): domain Bacteria; phylum Desulfobacterota; class Binatia; order UBA9968; family UBA9968; genus WHTF01. The sequence continues at coordinate 11,696 of DASUVS010000456.1, forward strand.
CCGCTGAACTCATGCGGATAACGGCCATAATGGTCTTCGCGCAAACCGACTTGGCGAAGCAGTTCGATCACTCGATCTCGTTTGGCCTTCCCCTTGGCGATTTTGTGAATTTCCAGGCCTTCGCCGACGATATCACCGACGCGCATCCGCGGATTGAGAGACGCATAGGGATCTTGAAAGATGATTTGCATCTGCCGCCGCATATCGCGCAGCTCGCGCTGCGACATGGCCAATAAGTTCTTACCGTCGAAGTAAACTTCACCGCTGGTGGGTTCAATGAGTCGCAAGATGGCCCGGCCTAACGTTGACTTGCCACAACCAGACTCCCCGACCAAACCCAGCGTCTCGCCTTGTTCGACGTTAAGATTAACGCCGTCCACGGCTTTGACCACGTCTTTATTGCGCGAAAATAACGCTTGCCCTACTGGAAAATGCTTTTTGAGATTTCGGATTTCTAACAGACTCATGGTGATACCGGATTAGATCGAACAGAGAGAAGTCGGGTTGGCTTTTTTCATGCTGATCCCTGTCTCTGCATTTCTGTTTCCCGCTCAAACTTTGGGTTCCATTCAGTGTGCGGGAAATGGCAGGCAACGGTATGCCCTGGTTCTTTCTCCAGGAGCTGCGGTTCGACCCGGGCGCATAGATCTTCCGCCCTAGGACAGCGGTCCCGGAAACGGCAGCCACTCGGCAGATGCAACGGATTCGGCACCACCCCGGGAATTGCGTCCAGGCGCTTTTTCTTCAAACGGCCGGTGCCGGGGAGCGAATTTAATAGCCCCACGGTGTAGGGATGAAAGGGTCGGGTGAAAATCGCCCGGGCACTGGCGCGCTCGACTATCTTGCCGCCATACATAATCGCGACCTCATCCGCTTGCTCCGCAACAACGCCCAGATCGTGGGTGATCAGTAGCAGCGCCATGCCCAGCCGTTGTTGCAACTCCTTCATCAAATCCAGAATCTGCGCTTGAATGGTGACGTCGAGCGCCGTGGTCGGCTCGTCGGCGATTAACAAGCTCGGATTGCACGATAGCGCCATTGCGATCATGACTCTCTGGCGCATCCCGCCGCTCAATTGGTGCGGATAGGCATCGACCCGGGACTCGGGATCGGCGATCTTGACCAGGCGCAGCATGTCAATGGTTTTTTGCCGGGTTTCCTTCTTTCCGAGGCCCTGATGAAGCCGGATGGCTTCGCCGATCTGATTGCCGACAGTGAACACCGGATTGAGCGAGGTCATCGGCTCCTGAAAGATCATCGAGATTTCGTTGCCGCGGATCTTGCGCATCTCCTCTTTCTTAAACTTGAGTAGATCGCGGCCCCGATAAAGAATCTCCCCACCTACGATTTTTCCCGGCGGCGAGGCGATCAGTCGCATGATGGAGAGCGAGGTCACACTCTTGCCGCAGCCGGACTCTCCGACCAAGCCCAGTGTCTTGCCTTCATCAATCTCGAAGCTGATGCCGTCAATCGCCCGGACTTCGCCTTCCGGAGTGAAGAAAGACGTGTGCAGATCTTTAACTTTAATTAGCTCGGCCATTTATTCGGGCTCGCGCAGGCGGATTAAGCTATGAAAGCGTAATTGCGTCCAAACAACATATCATCTAAACCGCGCACGGCGAAGAGTGCGGCAACGACTTGCTCCAGCCGGCAAAATAAGCGGATATTACTTGGGCTGGAGCCATTGTCAAGTTAAGGCATGAGACTAGCGAGACTGACTGAATTTTACGCGCTCACGTTTAAGCACAAATCTGCTCGGACAGAACTGTTACCCGATAATGGAGTTTCTCAGAACACTCGCGGGCCAAGGCAATTCTTGACGAACAGCCGCGCGCAGTCTCGTTCTCATCTTTAGAGCCATCACCATGCCGCTGCACGCTTGTCTATTTGGCAGGGTAGGTCTTCGCCAGCTGATCGATAAAACCGCTTTCGTCGAGTCGCCGCAGGATTCGGTCGTCGATCATATCTTCTACTTTGACCTTATCGAGAGCAGGATTACGGATTTTCATGAGCCGTTGAATGTTGCGCAGCCCTTCGACTGTCGGATAGGGTTTTCGTTCCACGCCGTTGATAATATCTTGATAGCCTTCTTCGGCTACCGACGGATCCGCCAGTTTAAGACGCTTGGTAATCGTCGCGAGAACCGCATTCTTGTTTTTCGGCGCAAGACAAAATGCGATGCTTTCCAAAAGTCCCTTCATGACGCTTTCCATGGTTTCGCGTTGCTCCTGTAGAAAAGCCCCGCGAGCCACGAGTCCCTGAGAGGAAAACGGAATATTTTCTTTTTGCAGCTCGGCGAGAATCGTAAAGCCCTTCTGCTTCAATCGCCGGCTAAAAACTCCATCCAGCACCGTCACATCGATTTGACCGCCTTCGAGAGCCTGGGTTGCCACGGTTTGATCGCCAATGACGAGAAAAGTGATGTTGTCCCTTTTGGCTTCTAAGCCCAAGTGCTCCAGTCCAAGCATGGCACCTAGCCAGACAGTTCCCGCCAGCGTCTGCACTCCGAAGCGTTTGCCGCGCAGATCTATGGGCGTTTTGATGTTCGGGGCCGCGACCATGTCGTAGCCCAAACGATTAGTGAGGGACCCGATGATCTTTAAATCGGCGCCGCCGGCCACCGCGGTCAGCACGGTTGTCCCGCCGGTGTAGGCCGCGTGCACGTCTCCCGCCGTTAGAGCTGCGACGAGGACCGGGGCCTGGCGGATGAAAATGGCGCTGGCCGAAACACCGTGCTTGGCAAAAAACCCTACGTCTTCGGCAACCCAGAGAGGCGCCACCCTGGCATTCATCGCCGCGTGGCCGATCACGAATTTGCGCGGCGCCGATGCGGCTTGCAATGTAACGCAGGCGAGGGCGATAAAAAAGTTTATCCCGACGAAGACAAGCATGATGCGCATTGATTTTCTCATGCAAGGTTTCCCTTTATACGGTTGCGCCGCGCGTCTACAATTCTCGGCGGCGCTATCCGTATTGATTCTTGTCTTGTTAGCTTTTAACAGCCTAACGTCTGTGCCTTCCGCTTCCCTACTTGACGAACTGCTCCTTGGGAAAGTTCGCGGTCGCGACAACGCCACCGTCCACGACTAACGGATGGCCATAGATAAAATCAGAATCCTCGCTGACCAGAAACAGCGCAGCCTTGGCTTGATCCTCCGCCGTCCCCAACCGGCCCGCGAGATTCTGAAACGTTCTGCTTCCGGCAACGTCGTCGTCATAGCCTACCGGCGACCCTGAACGGTTTGGCACCACGCAATTGACCCGAATCCTGTATGGCGAAAGCTGCACCGCCATCGCGCGAGTCAGGTTGATGACGCCGCCCTTGGCCGCCGCATAAGCGATGCCGTCGGTCCGACCGAGCATGCCGGAAGTCGAGCCGAAGTTGACGATCTTTCCGCCGCGCCCCTGTTTGGCCATTTGCGCGGCAATGTGCTTCGTCACGAGATAGGGCCCTTTGAGACTCACCGCAATCACTTTATCGAACTCGTCCTCGGTGCTGGTGAAGATATCGGCATGGTCCGTGAGCGCGGCATTGTTAATCAGGATGTCGATGCCGCCAAAACGCGCGACAACTTTTTGAACCATCTGTTGCACATCACTGGAATTGGCGACATCGCACAATACAAGCAGGGCTTCATGGCCGCTGTTTTCGAGTTCCTGGACCACCGCCTGGCCGCGGCCTTCGTGCATCTCTATCACCGCGATCCTCGCTCCCTCATCAGCAAATAATTTGGCGATAGCTTTGCCGATATTTCTTCCGGCGCCGGTAATCACCGCCACTTGGTTCTGCAATTTCATTCAATTCTCCTTCTTTCGACCTTTCGACAGACCTCTAGCGTCGCTGAACAATCTCGAACCCGTCGATCTCGTGTTCAGATTTTGAACTCGTCGGGGGCGCTGGCTGTTGCGATATCGAAAGTATTGAGCGTGCACGCGAGCATCGCGTAGTAACCGACGGTGGCAGTGAGCTCGACCAGGCCGCGCTCGCCGAGTCGAGCATACAGCGCTTGAAAGGTAGTTTCGTTGACCCGATGCGCGCGCAACACTTCGCGGACGAAACTGACAATCTGCGCATCTTCGAAGGTAAAATCCTCGGCATCTTTGCCTTGGTGAACGGCGCGGATGATATCCAGGGAAATACCTGCCTTTTGCGCATGATTTACATGAGCGGCCCATTCATGCTTGCATTGAAGCTCCCGCGCCGATACCAGCGCGGCCAACTCTATGATCTTCGGCTCCAAACTCGATTCGAAGCGCACGTAACTGCCCAGATGCGCAGTTCGAGCGGCAAGCTCCGGGCTGTGCAGAAGCGCCAGAAAGGGTCCGCCGACGACCCCGCGACTTTGCGCAATTGAGTCGTAGATCGATTGGTCTCCCGGGGCCAGATCTTCTTTCTTCTCTATGGCAGCGATTCTAGCCATGTTCCCTCCTCAAGCCAGTTTGTCCTGCAGCCAAGTGGTCACGATGCGCACGACGTCGTCATTGGATTGGCCTTTTTTTCGGCCCATGTGCCCGGCATCGGCAATGATCCGAACATCCTTTGGGCTGCCGTGCTCCAACAGCAGATAAATATCATCCACCGGATGCTGGTCGTCCTCTTTGCCGTTGATACAAAGTAACGGCGCGCAGGGCTGATCCAACAGTCCTTGCGTTTTTAGCGACAGAGTAGGCGCGATTTTCAGAACCTCTTCGAGCGATTTCACACCAAAAATGTACGAGCGAGCGTCCAACAAACTCGCCGGGCCCATGAGATACTGCGACGCCGTCAATGTCAAAGCAGGGCGCAACCATTCTTCCTGGAACGTCCGGTGAACGCCTGCTCCCCAATTGACGGCGCCCCGCAATCTTGTCGCTTCGGTATGCGCGAGCTTCGCCGCCCAGTAACCGCCGAAGCTTCCGCCCATCACGGCGACCCGTTTGCCGTCGATTTCGTCACGCGTCTCGAGATAGTCGATGGCCGCGGAGAACGTGCGCTCTGCCCTCGGATCGTTAGCCTTACAAGGGTTCTCGCCGGTACCGGGCATATCCATGGTCAAACAGGCCAGCCCCTTCTTGAGCAAAATGTCATTGTTGGTTCGGCGATCCTCCTTCCAGCCATCGACGCCGCCCCAATGCAGCACTACCGGCGGGCGGTCGAGTTCTTTGGGGATCTGCAGGTAACCGACGACCTTTTTACCTTCGAAAGGAATTTCGATTCGGCGCAGCGGCGGGTTCATGGTTGGCGCGGCTTTTAGAAAAGATCGCAGCGCGCCTCTATAACAAGCCATCTTTTGCGGGCTGCTCGGAACTGGATAACGGCCGATACGATAATATTCGTAAGCCAAGTAGTACGTTTCACCGGCTTGCGTTGATCGGCCGGTTGTCTCCTGTTCGTCTGCAAGAGCTTCATATTTAGCTCCCAGCTTTCCCCATTCGCTGCCCCACAGATCAGGGTCGAGGCTATTCAAGTTGGCGAGCACCTGCTTTACATCCTCGCGCGCGACCCGTTCGAACGGATTGATCCGCCCGGCGCGGTGCAAAATATCGGCTTTGATTTCTTCGAGCGATTTTTCCGCCATGATCTACTTCTCCACATTCGGCCCGTCTGGCGAATAGTACGCCAACGACGAAGAGCACGAAGGACGCGAAGGTTAGTTAACTTTACACCTGAAGTTAATGCTCTCGTGCGTACGTTGCAATGTTCTGTGCGGCTTTCAGCCAGCCCTATAATTATGATTTAGTCCCGGGCTCGTTAGCCAATGCTTTGAGCGCCGCTTTGAAAAACCTATCGTCGATAAACTGTTCGGGTTTGAAATTTGGTTTTTCCTTGAGCAGCACGAACTCCAGTTCCGCGCGCTTGTATAGACCCTCGGGGGTGAGCGCGGGAATGTAGGCGTCACGCATAAGATCGTAAAGCGACGCGGCGATATCGCGCTCGTTGAGCCGGCCATTCTTCATGATGATATCGATGCTGCCCTCGCGGTTGGCTCGAATCCAGTAAAGCGCCTTCATCACCGCTTTGACCATTCGTTCCGTCATCTCCGGCTCCGACTGAACGTGCTTGGCCATTGCCTGCAGGGCGCTGAACGGCACGTTCTTGAACTCGTCGCCGAGATAGACCAAACGCTTCATGCCGGCCTTGAGAAGCGGCCGGTCTGTGGGTGGCGCCATCAACGCAGCCGAGGCGCGGCCCTGCATCAATGCGATCGCCTTGCCTTCGTTGTCGGGAATATTGAGGTACTCGGCAAATTTGTCGCTGAAACCATACTTCGCGAACAGCGCCTGCAAGACGCTATAGGTCGAGCCGCCGAAGGTTACCGCGACCTTCATGCCTTTCAAATCATCCAGTCGATTGATCTCCGGACGCACGATCAAACCGAAAGGAATTTGATTGAAAATCTGCAGGAGCACGCGAACGGGTTCGCCGCGAAACATCGCCTGCATCGAGGGACCGAAGGCGGACGAATAGTGCACGCTTCCGGACATCAACGCCTGAACGTTCATCGCATTGCCGCGCAGCACGACGATGTTCACGTTCGTAAGACCCATCTCTTCATAAAATTTTTTTTCTTTGGCAACGATGTAAGCCAAATGCTGCACATTGCCGGGACCGGGCAGGGAAACATAGACGGGTTTGCTGATCTGCGCCTGCAGCGGGAGGGAAAAAAGCACGATACCGAAGGTCAAAGCGAAGATATCCGATGATTTCATCGACAACCTCCCGTGGCTAAGCTTGGACCGGCTTAACAGAAACGCCGCGCTTATCGCAACCCCTGGAGTCTGGGATCAAGAACTTCGCGCAACCCTTCCCCGACCAGATAGTAGGCGAGCACAGTGATGAAAATGGCGAAGCCCGGAAACACCGCCAGCCACCAGGCAAAGGTGGTGGTGCTGGCTTCCTGTAAAATCGAACCCCACGTGACCAACTCGGCCGGCACACCGATACCGAGGAAGCTAAGACTCGACTCGACCAGAATCGCACCGGCGATACCGAGCACCACCGAGACAATGACGGGGGCTAACGCGTTCGGCAGGATATGCTTGAACATTACGTTTCGGTCAGTCACCCCGAGCGCGATCGCCGATGTCACGTAATCCTGATTTCTGATTCTGAGAAACTCATTGCGAGTAAAGCGCGCGATACCAACCCAACTCGTTGCTCCGATGATCGCCATCGTCAGGAAGATGCTCGGGGGGAGCAGCGCTGCGACAGTGATCAGAAGGAAGAATGTCGGGATCGACAGCATGATCTCGAATAAACGTGAAATGATTAAGTCCACCCACCCGGCGAAGTAACCTGCGATGGCGCCAAGAACGAGGCCGATGATCACCGCGATCCCGACCGCGACAAAACCAATAGAAAGAGATATTCGCGCACCATGGATCATTCCTGACATGACATCGCGCCCGAGCTTATCAGTGCCGAGCCAATGCTTTCCCGACGGCGGCTCCAGCGGCTCGAGTAAATTGATGTTCGTTGGCCGATATGGAACCGGCGGAAACAGCGCCTGAGCGCCCTCAACTTTCTTGAAATCGACGTTCAGCAATTCCGGTGGCCAATGGCCAACGCCAGCGGCGACCATGTAGCTGCGGAGAATCGGAAAGTAAGCCTTGCCTCCGTAACGGAAGTAATAGGGTTTGTCGTTAGCGAGGAAATCAGCGGATAACGCCATGCAAGCCAGGATGCAAACTACGTAAAATCCCGTGAGGGCGATCGAGTTGCGCTTGAAACGTTTCCAAACGTCGCGCCACAACCCCACCGACGTGGCGGACTCGGCGCTCCCGATTTCTTCTGGAGCTGCTTGATTCGATTGCAGCGCGCTCATTGTTGCCGTCGACCAAAGACGATGCGCGGGTCTACTGCTGCAAGAAGCAGATCGGAGATCAGGATGCCGGTCAGGGTGAGAAGCGCGCTCACCGTAAAGAGCGCCAGCACTGTGGGATAGTCTCGCGCTAAAACCGATTCAAACCCAAGCTGTCCGAGCCCGGGAATTGAAAAGATGGTTTCAATAATGACGCTGCCGCCGATCAGCCCCGGCAGGATGGATGCTAATATCGTGACCTGCGGAATCAAGGAATTGCGCAATACATGCTTGAGAATGACCCGCTTCTCCGGAAGTCCTTTGGCGCGGGCGACCTGGACATAATCCTGCGCGAGGACTTCCAGCATGCTCGCCCGCATATAACGCGATAATCCGGCAAAGCCATCGTACGAGAGCAGAACAACCGGCAAGAAGATGTGCCAGGCGCGATCTTGGAGCTTTCGCCAGATAGGCCAGTTATAGGAGAAATCAATCGACTCCAGGCCGCCGGGCGGGAACAAATAGTAGAAGTCACCGCCGCAAATAAAAACGATGGCCATGGTCGCGGCCCATACCAACGGCACCGCAAACAGAACAAAAGCCGCCAAGGTCGTGACCTGGTCGCCAAAGGAATTTGGATGCGTCGCCGAATAGACGCCCAACGGAATGGCGACTAGATAAACCACCAATAGGGACCAGAAATTTAATTTAACTGTGACCGGCAGGCGCTCGGCGATCTTCGACCAGACCGACTGATTGTCTTTAAACGATTCGCCGAAATTGAGCGTGCCGATATTCTTAAGCCACACCAAGTATTGGACGTGAAGCGGTTTATCGAGTCCGTACTGCGCGCGCCATTGCGCAATGGCTTCGTCGACCGAGCCACGTTTCTCGACCGATATTCCAGCCCCCGCTGCCGCGCCCAGACCGCCTGCCGCGCGCAGTTCCGCCGGATCTCCGGGGGCCAGACGCATGATCAGAAATCCGATGAGGGTAATGCCGATAAAGGTAGGTACCATCAGCAACAGGCGCTTTATCAGATAGCCGGTCATTGCGGAGCGATGCTGTTTGCGTATTTTTGTTGCGCCAATGGCACCCACCAATCGATGGGCTTGAGCCCGTCGGGAAACACTTCGACACCTTGGAAGCGACGATGCACCGCCGAAACGGTCTTGCGGACATGAAGAAAAGTGTAAGGCTGTTCGTCATGCAGGATTTGTTGAAATTCTTTATAGAGCTCGATGCGCTTTTGCGGATCAAACTCCTGACGATAGTGTTCTAGAATCTCATCCACGCGCGGGTTTTTGTAGCTGATCGCGTTCGAGCCTTTGTTGGCGGCCTGAGAGGAGTGCCAGACCTGGTAGGCATCGGGTTCGGCCGTGGACATCGCCCAACCCAGCACTACCGCGTCAAACTGATGATTCTTGACGTCGTTGAGAAATATGGTCCAGTCCAACTGACGGACGCTGGCGGCGATGCCGTGCTTGTTGAGTTCGTCCATGAGCACCAACGCGACACTTTCCCGCACCGTATTCCCGGCGTTGATTTTAATTTCAAAACGCAAGGGAATTCTGTTGCCGTCGATAACCTTGTCAAGCACGCCATCACCGTCAGTGTCTTTCCAGCCGGCTTCAT
>DASUVS010000457.1:0-4187 GCA_036378835.1 Binatia bacterium
ATGTATCAGACGGCCACATCAATCTCGCCATTCTGCCGGCGCGCAATCGCCGCGAGGGCATCTATCATTTCGGCATCGCAGTGGACGATGTGAAGGGTGCGGTCGAAACCGCCCTGGCGGCGGGGGCTACAGGCGGCACCGCCGAGCTTCCAAAGGATGGGCGGTTCGCTGAGACGTTTGTGCTCGACCCGGTCGGCACCCGCGTCGATCTGTCGCCCGGCTGGAAAGTGTAGACGAAAATCCGGTGATACTAAGTACAAGTGGCGTCAGACATAGGGTATTATGCGGCTGAAACCGCTCATCGTTTCGTCGATCGGCGTCGATACTGACAACTCTTAGTCATCAGCCAACTCTCGGACTCCTCGCTCTCTGTTTCGCGGTCAATCTCTTGCGCGCTCGCGCGTCAGCGCTGCGGCAGTTCATATCGGCCGTCGCATGCAATTTGACAAAAAAGTACCCCTTCGTTAGTTAGATAAGGATTACAGACGAGTTTTGAGCAGGAGGAACAATGAGCGATTTTTACAGCGCATGGTTAGAACGGTCCAAAAGCAATCAGAAGAAGGTTGATGAAGCGCCCCGCGTCGCGAAATCCAAAGACCTAAAATGGGTGCGCACCCCGCAGGACTATAAGGCTGCCTTGATGATTGCTCCGGAGACCGGATTTCCAACCGGCGGCAGCTGTCTCATGCGAGCGGAGATTCCGGTAGGCTGGCATACGGGGAAGCACTTTCATGGCGAGGAAGCAATCTATGTCGAGAGCGGCGAAGGCTTTCTGATTCTGGACGAAAAACGTTACGACTTCTTTCCTGGAAGTATTTTGCACATTCCATATCGTTCACCTCATCAGCTCTTCAATACGGGAAAGGCGCCCGTCGGTTACCTTTCAGGGCTAGCTTGGCACCTGGAAGCCGACGTTTACATGGGCAAGTTGGAGCAACTCGAAGAATGCGGCGAGAACGATCCTAAGATTTTAGCTAACTTTCCTAAAGAGGAGTCGCAGTACTGGCCTGAAGACGGCCGGCGCATTTCAATGCACCAACAACAACACGAGAAGTCGGGCGAATCAAAGCACGGCGCGACTTATTTTTTGATGGGGCGGAGCGGTAAGCAAAATGGATTCCGGGCGACCGGCGTAGCGATTAGCTCGATCTTTGTCGATCTACCGCACACCAAGAGTCACAGCCATGCTCATCCGGAAGCCTACCTGTATGCGCTGGAAGGGGACGGCTATTCCGAGATCGGCGGCAAACGTTACGATTGGAATCAGGGCGACGCCGTCCATGTGCCTCCAGGCATGTTGCATCATCAACATTTCAATCCCTTCGACCGAGATATGAAAGAGCTCCGCTTCGAGTTCGGCGTTCGTTACTGGTTCGTCGATCAATGGAAGAAAGGCTACACCACGGTGGACAAACACTTGAAAGCGACTACGCACATGGACGACTGACGATAATCAAATGACAGCACTTAACGGCGGGTTAACGGAAATGTTGCCCGCCGTTTTGCTTTAACGGAAATAGAACGGCACATCTTTAGATATGATTTGCGCTCACCTGGATGCGCAGTTGAACGGGAAGCAGGGCCAGGAGCAAACCATCTGTAAACGAAGTCGCGGGACCAGGCAAAAAAATTAGTTTGAAACTAAACCATGGCTATCTTCGATGCGCAGGAGTGCCCCTCGACCATTTTCAACCGCGGAATTTGCTTTCGGAAGTTATCGATCAACTAAAAAATTCCGTGCAGGGATAAAACTTTCTTGCAACAAACAACCAGATCTTTTATAGAGTATTCAATGACGTTACGGAATCCCAGAAACGGCGCGCCGAAGATGATGCTGGGCTTCATCGTGCGCCGTTGCGCAGCCGATATCGGCCATACGCCAAGTCCCGATGAATTCGCGGCGTGGGCCAATGCGCGTCGCCAAGACGGACATGAGTATTGCCTGTTTGGCAAACCGATTTCACCCTCCATCGCCAAAGTCATGTTCCAGCAGCCGGGCCGTTTAGTTACCGTTAACGGCGATACATTCGAGAAACATTGGCGCAGCCCGCGCGGCTAGATCTTGGACCTCCTGCAGTTATGCCAATTTCGCCCGCCCGTTCCTGACACAACTCCCCGGATCTAAATCATTAGGCGCTGGCGGCGTTGCCCGTGAGTTTGACCTGATCACGCAGTCGAACGATTTCTTTGAGAGTCCATCATGATCGCTGGCCCATTGGCATCCCGCGTCACAGGCCCGGCTAGTCGCCGGATAGCCAAAGATTGATCGGCTAAAACGGCCTGTTGTCCTTTGCCGCCTATGTCGTGGCGCTTTTAAACCAGATGGAGGGGATTCACAATGAGAATGAAACGGATCTTTTTGATGGCTGCTAGCATTGTCGGGGTCCTATCCGCTTTCCAAGCTCACGCTCAGAAAAAGCCCGAAAAGCTTCGGATCGGCTATGCCGCGCGCGCGGTGGCGCATTCGGTTCCCTTCGTTGCCAAAGAGGCGGGATTTTTTTCCGAAGAAGGCATCGACGCCGAGGTGGTCAGAACGTCGGGGTCAATCGCGCCGATGGCGCTGATTGCCAACGAGGTCGATCTCGCGATCATGTCGGCCTATTTGATGATTCCAGTCTCGGAACGCAATCGCGATATCGTCATGCTCGGAGGCTTTTCGCGCTATGCCTCAATGGTGCTGGTCGCCCGTCCCGAGATCAAAAGCGCGCAGGATCTAAAGGGTAAGGTCGTCGGCATCCAGCGCCCGGGCGACGCCTACGAAAAGAGCCTGCGCTTTGGCTTGCGCCATTTGGGTTTGGACGCCGACAAGGACGTGACGATGCTGGCTCTCGGCACCAACGATGTCATGTGGGGAGCGCTGCAGACCGGCAGGGTAGCGGCAACCATTCTCTCGCCGCCCGGAACTTTGTTTGCGCGCAAAGCCGGGATGAATTTCATGGTCGATCTCACCGATCTCAAACTGGAATACCAAGGTTCGACGATTGCCACGCGCCGTTCGCTGGTTCAAAAAAATCCGGAGCTGGCTACTCGGGCTTTGCGCGCGATTGTCAAAGGCGTTCATCTATTTAAGACCCGCAAGGAAGATACTTTGCGCATCCTCGGGAAATTTCTGGGCACCCATGATCGCGAGGCGCTGGAAGAATCCTGGGAATATGCCGCCAAGATGCCGGCCAAGCCTTATGCCGTGGAGAGCGCCGTTCAGGCCGTGCTCGATCACCTGGCGGAAGGACAACCCAAGTTCGCGAAGTATCGACCTGCTGATTTCATCGATGGGCGCGTCCTCAGCGAAATCGACAAAAGTGGCTATATCGATAAACTCTACGGCGCTCAAGAGAGTAAAGGCCGGTAGCAGCGGCCGGTTGTAATTGCTATTTTGTTTCGATGCTAAGGGACAGGCAACCAGGACAGTTCCGAATCATTTCGGGCTTGTGCGCGCAGGGCGATCAACCGGCCGCTATCGAGAAGCTCTATTCGGGCATTGAGCAGGGAAAAAGGCATCAGGTTCTATTAGGGGTTACCGGATCGGGAAAAACCTTTACCATCGCCAATGTCATCGAGAAGGTCAACAAACCGACTCTGGTGTTAGCGCCGAACAAGACACTTGCCGCCCAGCTGTACAATGAATTCAAAGAATTGTTCCCCGATAATGCAGTCCGTTATTTCGTCAGCTATTACGATTATTACCAGCCGGAGGCTTATGTGCCTTCGACGGATACCTTCATCGAGAAGGATTCCGCCATTAACGACGAGATCGACAAGTTGCGCCACTCGGCGACCAAGGCTTTGCTCGAACGACGCGACACGCTGATTGTTGCCAGTGTTTCATGCATCTATGGGCTGGGTTCGCCGGAGGCCTATTTCGAGTTGATGGTTTATCTCGAAGAAGGCGCCCGAGTAGAGCGTGATCAAATGCTGCGTAAGCTCGTCGACATACAATACCAGCGCAGCGATTTTGATTTCCACCGAGGGACTTTCCGGGTGCGCGGCGACTGTGTCGAAGTGTTCCCCGCTTATGAAGACAAGTCGGCGCTACGGATCGAGTTTTTCGACGATACCGTGGAAGGCATCTATGAAATCGATCCGCTGCGCGGCAAAGTGCAACGGCGGGTGGATAAAGCGATGGTGTATCCGGCGAGCCATTACGCGACCACGGAAAGCCGCTTGAAACAGGCGACCCGCGATATCCG
>DASUVS010000458.1:0-4116 GCA_036378835.1 Binatia bacterium
CGCTGAAACGCGATCATCCAATTCTAGGAGCGCCTTTTTGACAAACACACGAACCATCTTGCGCTTGTACCACTCGGAGCCGCGCATGTCGGAAGAAGGCGATATTTGCTCATCGACAATGTCGAGCAACTTGTCAATGAGGCTGTCATCGAGTGACTGATCTTTTGCCATATCCAATCTTTCGATGAGCAGGGGTGTCGCAGCAACGCCGCCTAACGCCAGCCTGAGCTCCTGACAGCGGCGGTTTTGCCGGATTGCCAACGCCGCAACGCCCAAGCACGGCCAATCGTTGCCGGATAGCGAACTGTACCTGAGATAAACCGCTCTGCTATCTGGCGGCATGAAAGGAAGTTTCACATCGACGATAAGCTCGCCGGGTTCCAATGCGGTCTCGTAAAGACCGCGGAAAAAATCTTTGATAGGCAGACTTCTCGAGCCGTTAGGACCCTGGGCATTAACGTAACTCCCGAGAACCAACAGCGGCGGCGGTGGATCGAGACGATAATCGGCATGAGCGAGATTGCCGCCCACCGAAGCGGTTTGCCTAACCCGAACATTACCTATTTTGCTGAACGCCTCGGCGACCGCCGGGAACACTTCGCGAATCAGCGGCGAGAGCTCGACACTGCGATGAGTCGCCAGCGCGCCGATTCTGACGCCGTCATTCTCCTTAGATATTCCACTTAACCCCGGGATCGATTGCAAATCCACGAGATAGGGATAGTGCAGCGCTCGCTGCTTCATCAATATGATCAAGGTTGTGCCGCCAGCGATGGGGCGGGCCTCATCGCCGTGCTTGCCCAGCAGTTCAATGGCTTCATCAACCGAGCGCGGTTGCAATAATTCAAATGAACGGATCGTCATTAGGATTTCTCAATTACAGTGATGTTTCTAGCCTTGGCGATTCCGATAAGTCAAGAACACGGCATGATTCACCGCAGAAGGAATCCGGAAGGGTTGACAGGCCCAGTCAGGTTTGAGAGAACTCGCTCAATTAGGAGGGCCGTAATCATGTTTGCAAGCATCAGGCACATTGCTGTCATGACTGAGAATTGGGACCGCATGGCGAAATTCTACCAGACGATTTTCGACATGAAGAAAATCACCAACGGCATGACCGACGAAACCGGCACTTACAATAAAGATCGGGGTCATCTGAGCGACGGCGTTATCGGCTTGGCCCTGTTGCAGCGCCAGCCCGGATTCCGATCCGGCCTCGATCATTTCGGCTTCGCCGTCGATGACGTGCCATTGGTGCGCGACCGTCTAAAGCAGCATTATCCGGATGTCTATGTCGCGCAAAGCCAGAGCCACGTACCCTTCGCCGGCTTGCGGAGTCATGATCCCGACGGCAATCAATTTGATCTGTCGCAAAAAGGAATGGACAACGTTCGGGAAGGCTATGTCGAATTCGGTTGGGAACAACCGCGCTGGATCAATCATGTGTGCATCCGCAGCGGCCGTCCAGCTCATATTGCCGAGTACTACCAAAAGGTTTTCGACTTGAGGCCGGTGGAAGGCATGTCCGGCGATGGCAGCTATTATCTGAGCGATGGCAAGGTGAGCTTGGCGATTCGTCCGTGGGACATGGTGGCCTATCGTGGGTTGATGGCCGGCCTGGATCATTTTGGTTTCAAGGTTGACGACCTGAGCAAAACTAAAAAAGATCTTGAAGCGCTCGACGGTGTCGAGCCCAAGTCCGGCGCACGGAAAATCGCCATCGGCCGCGACGGCGAGGTGCGCCAGAAAAATTTGGAAGGCTGCAAGCTGTGCAAGCATGCCATCTCGGATCCCGATGGAGTACTGCTGGATTTGACGGACTGAGTTCATCAAGCCGGTGGATACATCCAAGGAGCTAGCCGACCCCAAAGCTGCGCTGCATTGAGTCGCTATACCGATGCCGCCTGGTGCCGTCATAGACCGAAGGATCGCGATCTAAGATTGTAACCATACAATGACTCGCCCCGCGGGACATACTTGCTATTCGCTGTGGCAACTTCCTTAAAGCAGCTCATCGATAGCTACGATCCCAATCTACTGCTGAGCGAAGCCTCCACGCCTCCTCGTTCCTGGTACTCAGATCCGCGTATTCTCGACCTAGAGCAACGAACAGTGTTTTCACACTCATGGTACGTAATCGGCCGCACGGAGCAACTTCGCAAAACGGGCGATTACATTACCTGCGAGGTTGCCGGCGAACCGATTTTGCTCGTCATAGGGCCAGACGGCGTTCTGCGAAGCTTCTACAATGTCTGCCGTCATCATGCCGCCGCTGTAATGACAGAGCGTCAAGGCCGGGCCGAGCATCTTCGCTGTCCGTATCATGGCTGGACTTATAACCTGGAGGGCGCGCTCGTCATCGCGCCGGAATTCGGTGGCGTATGCAATTTCAATAAATCAGGCAATGGGCTGGCGCCCGTTCAAACGGCAATCTGGCAAGGCTGGGTCTTCGTAAAACTCGTCTCAAACGGTCCGGCACTTGAAGAGTTCCTCGGCGAAGATCTTGTCGAACAAATTCGAAGATTGAAGCTTGAGCAACTTTCTTGGTTCGAACGCCGCTCCTATACGGTCCAATGCAATTGGAAAGTTTTTATCGACAACTATCTCGATGGCGGATATCATGTGCCGCATATTCACGGCGATTTGAACAGCGTTCTCGATTACAGCGCATACAAGATCGCAACCGGCGAACGCTTCTGCGTTCAATCGAGTCCGATAATCACCGGGAAGGCCGATGTTCAGACATTAGAAACGCGCCAGGGACAAGCTCTCTACTACTGGATCTATCCCAACTTCATGGTCAATTGGTATGAAGGCGTGATGGACACGAACCTGGTCGTGCCACGCGGCATCGACCGGACCGAAGTCATTTTCGATTACTACTTCACCGATGTTTCCGAACAAGGCCGAGAGAAGAATCTTGCCAGCATCGCCGTCAGCGAGCGAATCCAAGACGAAGACGTGGGGATCTGCGAATCCGTGCAGCGCGGCCTTTCATCGCGCTCGTATTCAACCGGACGGCTATCGGTCCGGCGCGAAGCGGGCGAACATCTTTTTCACAGGCTCTTGCACGCCGATCTGAAAGCAGGATTGGCCAACGATGCTAGACTAATCTGAAAAACAGCTATCAAGAAAAGTTGGTTATCCGTTAACGCGCACCGCGGGCAAGGTGAAGTCACAACTGGTTCGTGGGTTCAGGAGTTCATCAGCAAGCAGCCCTTTTGTATTCTGACAACCAGCAAAGCCAACCGCGCCCGCGACGCCGCGCCCAAACGCGGCACGCCGGTTTGTCAAAGTGCTCAACGACAAGCAACTTTTTTATTCCCGGGGTGAAGTAGCGGCAAAGCTTGCTGGTGCACGATCCATTTTGGCACTTTTGCTAAGCCTGAGGATTCGTCGTAAACTTGTTCCGTTTGATGAAGGACTTTGCAATGCCGCACCGCATATATATTGATGGCCAAGCCGGAACGACTGCGCTACGGATTCGCGATTGGCTTACCGGCCGCGATGATCTTGAGGTCAAGTTTCTTCCCGAAGAACTGCGCAAGGATCCAATTGCACGCAAGAAGGCGCTTCGAGACGCCGAGATCGCGCTGCTTTGTCTCCCCGATGACGCTGCCAAGGAAGCTACAGCTTGGCTGGCCGACTCCCCGGTAAGAATACTCGACGCCAGCACGGCGCATCGCATAGCGGAGGGTTGGGTTTACGGCTTGCCGGAATTGACGAGCGGCCAGCGCGAACGCATTGCGCAGGCCCAGCGCGTCGCCAATCCCGGTTGTTACTCCTCGGCGGTGATCTTACTGGCGCGTCCGCTGGTCGATGCCGGCCTGATAGCTGCCGATGCGGCATTTTCGGTTCATGCGCTTTCGGGTTATTCGGGCGGCGGTCGCTCGATGATCGAGCGCTGGGAGAACCCGACTGGACCGTTGAAAAACCTGCCCTACGAAGCGCCTTACAGCGTCGGCAAACTTCACAAGCACATACCCGAGATCATGCGTTGGACCGGGCTCACCAATGAACCGCAGTTCATCCCAGCAGTGGGACCTTTTCGGTGCGGCATGCGGGTGCAGGTGATGATCCACGCCAAAGCCCTGCCCGAAGCCGGCGCCGGCTCGG
>DASUVS010000459.1:0-9315 GCA_036378835.1 Binatia bacterium
CAACATGATTTCACTGCCATGGGAGTACGCCGATCAGACGCTTTATGCGGCCTATGAAAAAACCAAAGCGCAAGGCCGGAGCGGCTTTGAAAATTTTCACGAGTTGCGCGCCAGCATCGCCGCGGGCAAGCCCAAGCAGCAGGAACATCCGATCTATCGCCGGCTCGATCCTGATAGCGTCACCGGCGGCAGCTGGCGCGAACGGTCGCGATTTTTGCTGGAAGAGCCGGAATTGCACTTTTGGTTTCTGGATGAGGATTGGGTGACGCCTTATCTGTCGCAGCTCGACGAAGCGAAGAGCAGCCGTTTGGTGCTCAATCAGGTGCAGAAGGAAGAACGCCTGGCTGGGATTGTGCGCGATGCGGTGAAAGCCTTTTGCGCCGGCGAAATCGGCGCCGTGCTGCAACGCCGTATGGAAGACATGGCGCTCTATTTTCTCGAAACCGGCCGCGATGATGCGGCGCGGCTCTCACTGGCAGTGGCTATCCAGATCGGCACCGGGGACCCTGGGCCGCTGGATATCTCATTCCTCACCGGGCTGGTGCAGAAGAGTTTTGGATACTATCTATCGCAACAAAAGAACAAAGAGGCCGAGGAGCCTTCATTCATCGTCAAACCCTAGCGTTCATTAACGCCCGACCGCCAATTTTCGGTCTTTCTCGCGCGGGACCTTGAAGCCCGCGCTTCGAGCCGATGTGTGATAGCGCCGGATGTCGCTCGGAATCTCCGTGACATCGTCGAGCACTTTGAAGAGATCGAGATCGCCTTTAGCGATGGCCTCCTCCTTGGCCAGAGTATTTCGAAACCATTGAATTAGCCCAGACCAATAGCTGGATCCCACCAGATAGATCGGAAACGGACGAATCTTTTGCGTCTGCACCAGAGTCAAAATCTCGGCCATTTCATCCAGGGTCCCAAAGCCGCCCGGGAAAACTACAAAACCGGCACTATATTTGGCCAGCATCACCTTGCGCACGTAAAAGTATTCGAATTGCAGTGAAATTGTCTGGTACGGATTGGGCTTTTGTTCATGCTCCAAAAGGATATTCAACCCGACGCTTGTACCGTGGGCTTCGCAGGCGCCGCGATTCGCCGCTTCCATGGTTCCTGGACCGCCACCGGTGACCACCGCGTAGCCTGCTTCGACCAGTGCGCGCCCCAACTTGCGCGCCTGATCGTAATAGCGGCTGGTAATTCGCGTACGCGCGCTGCCGAAAACCGTAACGGCGGGGGATCCGATCTGATTCATACGGTCAAACCCAAGCGCAAATTCGCCCATGATCCGGAACATCCTCCACGAGTCCTCGGTTAGTTTGTCCAGCTCGAACTTCATCTCTTTACCTGCCATCTTTTCACCTCCAACTGCAATCCGTTGCGCCGCTCGCCCCGCGCTGATGAGTTTATCCGGCGTCTGCGGGACATCGTGCAATGATACACCACTTTTTTTTCCGGGATGCCGGTATCTTTAGCTTGTACGGGTTTCCTCATGCCGGTGTTCCGGGATGCGCCGGGATGAACCCGCTTGTTCGACCTGCTAAAGTGCCGGTCTAGTGCTCATGAATGTACAATCGATTGCAAAATTCAGCCACGCGTCAAGCAGGGAAAGATGGAGACAAGCAGAAGGCTATTGAGAGCCGTTAAATGGTTGATCGACCGGCTTGCAGCCTATTTTTCGCCGGCATTCGATTCGACCGTGGAGGTGCGACTTAGGGTTTTTTCCGCGCTCAAAGGACTGGCCGCGTTGGCTGCGCTCGGACTGATAATGCTGTGTCTGTACGCTTTAGTTTTGATACCGTTCACGCCAAGTATCGCCGATCTACAAAAAGCCAAGATCGACCAACCGAGCATGTTGATTTCGTCTGATGGCAAGCGCATCGCAACGTATAAACCGATGAACCGCGAGTGGGTCCGCTTGAACCGGGTTTCCCCGCATGTCATCAACGCGCTCATTGCCACGGAAGATCACCGCTTTTATCAACATCACGGGGTTGACGTGCGCCGCACGTTATCGGGTGTTTTCCGCACCGTGCTCGGCGATACCGAGGGCGGTTCCACGCTGACCCAGCAACTCGCGCGCAACTTATATCCCGAGGAGATCGGCCGTGAGCGGACGATCACGAGAAAAATCAAAGAAACCATTACCGCGATCAAAATCGAATACGCTTATACAAAAAAAGAGATTTTAGAGACCTATCTGAACAGTATGCCGTTTCTGTACAACGCGTTCGGCATCGAAATGGCTGCGCGCACCTACTTCGACAAATCGGCGCAGAAGCTCGACGTAATCGAAAGCGCGACTTTGATCGCGATGTTGAAAGGCACCAGCTATTACAACCCCGTGCTCAACCCCGAGCGCGCGCTTCGTCGCCGCAACGTCGTATTGTCGCAAATGGTCAAGCGCGGCGTATTGAGCCGGGCAGAATTTGAGCGGTTAAAAACCAGGCCGATACGTCTCGACTTTGAGCGCCAGCCGGAAGCGATCGGCATCGCTCCTCACCTTGCCGCGCACATTCGTAAATGGCTGATCGATTGGGCCGACCGCAATGACCACAATATTTATGCCGACGGGCTGAGAGTGCACACCACCATTGACTCGCGGTTGCAGACCATTGCCAAGCATGCAGTCAGCCGCCAGGCGGAGGCCCTGCAAGCCGTCGCAGATGTGGAATGGGGATCGAGCTCACCGCGACTGATCTCGACAAGCGCTAAGGCTTACGTCGATATGCGCCGGCGCGTGCAGCCCTTCGCTTACTTTTGGAAAAGCAAAAGCGGCTTGCTCGACGTGTTTATCCGCGAATCCGCGGCGTACCGCGCTGCGATTCAATCTGGCGCGGAGCCTGGAGCGGCGCTGGCGCTGCTCCAGAGCAATAGCGAATTCATGAGCAAGCTGCGCGCCGCAAAAACCCGCTTGCAAGCCGGGTTTGTGGCGATCGATCCGGCCACCGGGGAAATAAAGGCCTGGGTTGGCAGCCGCGACTTCAAGACCGATCAGTACGATCATGTGGCGCAAGCCCGGCGGCAACCGGGTTCGACTTTTAAGGCATTTGTTTATGGTGCGGCGCTTGAGCAAGGAATGTCGCCCAACAAACGATTTACCGATAGTCCAGTGGAGATTCGCCTGCCGGACGGAACTATCTGGCGCCCGTCCGACCTCGGCGAACCGAGTGGCCGGCGAATGACGGCCCGCGAGGGCCTTATTTATTCGAAAAATACCATCACGGTTCAGGTCATGCAGGAAATCGGTGCAAAAAAAACTGCAGAACTTGCGCGCAAGATGGGAATCAATCGAAGCAAGCTCGACGAGGTCCCGGCATTAGCGTTGGGAACCAGCCCGGTAACGCCGTTGGAAATGGTTTCTGCTTACAGCACCATTGCCGCCAGCGGCGTTTATCGCCAGCCGACTTTCATCACCCGCATCACGGACAACAAAGGAAAGGTGCTCGCCGAATTCGCTACTCAGGACAAGCGCGCCATGACCGAAAAAACTGTCGGAGATCTGATCAACATGTTGCGCGGCGCAGTCGACCAAGGGACGGGGCAAGCGGTGCGCACGCAGTTCGGTTTGCGCGGCGATTTCGCCGGTAAAACCGGCACGACACAAAATAATAGCGATGGTTGGTTTATATTGATGCATCCGCGGCTGGTGGCCGGGTCCTGGGTCGGTTTCAATGACCCACGCGTCACGATGCGCAGCAATTATTGGGGCGAGGGCGGACACAACGCGCTGTTGCTGGTTGGTGACTTTTTCCAGCAAACGCTTGCGTCACGGTTGATCGACAGCCGGGCCGATTTTCCATTTGACCGATATTACGAGTCGATCTGGGATCCCTATTTCGACATGGCCAAAGAATGGTTGGGTGGCATGCTCAGAGGTTGGTTCGGTGGCGAGAAGCCCAAGCCCGCGCCTTTGCCACGGACTTCGCCTCGCCGCGACTTACGATTTGAAGCGCCGGGCTCTGAACAATCGCAAAACCAGAAAGAGCCGATGGTGGAGCAATTCGGGGGTACAAGAGACCGAGGAGAGCAGCGGCAGCTTGAAAGGGAAGCGGAGAAGGATCGGCTGTTGGAGCGGTGGAGGCAGAAGCAACAACAACGCGAGCAGGAGACCCGCGTCACCGATTGATACGGAGATCTTCAGGAACGGTGATGCGAGTCAATAATCGCACGCGCTGCGCGCGCTGTGAGCTCGGTGTTAATGATATATCATGCGATCAGGCCGCGTTGCCACATTGACTGTTACATTGTATGGATGCTGAGGAGGGATTTAAAATGGCTGTAGAAATTATCGATATGCCTCGGTTGGCTCATGAACAAAAACGCCGCAAGGTGGTATTTAACACGCCGCGCTTTCATGCATGGGTGCACTATTACCCAAATCCCGGCGAGCGGGATGACATGCACTGTCACAACGCGGATCAGACTTTTTATGTCATAGAAGGTGAATGCACGATGCATTTCCCTGATGGCGGGAAGGCCATAATGAAACCTGGAATGGCTGCGATGATCACGGGAGGATCTTTCTACCAGCTGGAAAACAGCGGTGATGGCGCCATGATCATGATGGGTAATCGCTCCGGGCCTTCCGAAGCCATCCAGCACATTAACTATGAGCTCAGAAAAGACATCAAAAAACTCAGCAAAGAGGAATTGGAGCGCGCCAATATTCCCTATCTGTCAATGCAGGTGAGAGGTTGAAAAAGCGCTTGATGCTTCTAATGGCCTCTGAACGGCCGGCGATAGCTATTTAGAATCGCGCGAGGTTCAGTCGGATCTTTCTTGGAATAAGTTACCGATCCCAAGGCGCGCTAGGTAGCAAATATCTGTAGGATCTGCCGCGCGGGACACCTGTGCCAGCTCGACCGTCGGCTCGATCCTGCAGCGCCGTAGCCGATGTTTGCCAAACCTCTCGATGCATTAGTACCGTTGCTTGATCAGCGCGAAAAGAACCCCGTTGTGCTTTTCGTTGAAGCCCTGGATCCATTTTCTACTATCGGAGCGGTCTGACGAGGATAGATGGGAGATGTTATGAGACGAGCGCTCTTAGGTGCTTTCATTGGGCTAATGTTGTTGGGCGCGGTGACCCTCCAATACGCGTATGCGGCCCAACCGCTAACTAAAATCGTCATGACGACGGGCTCATTTAGCGAGCGAGAGGCCGCCATGTACGTGGCCCAGGATCAAGGGATCTTCCGGCGCTATGGTTTGGACTTGTCGTTTGTCCATGTACGTAATGGTCCTGTCGGCATGGCGGCGCTCGCCGGCGGTGACACCCAGCTCCACGAAGGCTCCGCGACTGGCGCGGTGCTCGGCTCTGCCGCTGAAGGAACCGATCTCGTGTTCGTGGCTGGTTTGATCAACAAGCTCATCGGCAACATCATGGCGTCGCCCAAAATAAAAGCGCCGTCTGATTTGAAGGGCAAAGTCATCGGTGTCACCAGCGCCAGCGGCGGCAGCTGGATGTTTACGACGCTGGCTCTGGAGTACTGGGGTCTCGATGCCAAACGTGATGGCATTAACTTTCGTATCCTGGGTGACGAATCGGTGCGCAGCCAAGCTCTCATCAACGACAGCATCGCCGCCACCCACGTAGGCTATACCTTTGCGGCGCCGCTTAAGAGCCGAGGGTTTACCAATCTCGCCGACCTAGCGCAGCTGCCAATTCCCTTTCAAAGCACCGGCGTACTGACCAAGCGCAGCTTCATCAAGGCATCGCCGGAGGTGGTAGAGAGCGTTCTCCGCAGCGTGGTCGATGCCATGGCCTTCATCGCTCAACCGGAAAATAAACAGGCGGTCCTTAAGAGTATCGCCAAGGGACTGCGCTTGGCCACAGCAGAGCAAGCTATTGAAGGCTACGAAAGTCTGCCGCTACTGTATGACCGGCGTATCTATCCCACGGTTGATGGCATACGCAACGTCATCCGGCTCCTGGGTCAAACCAACGAGAAAATTCGCCGTTTAAAGGCCGAAGATTTAGTCGATGATCGCTTTGTCAAAAAGTTGGAAAAAGAAGGCCGCTTCTGAGCGCATAATCGCTAGACATCTCATCATTGGTTGATTCGTGCGTCGATTCGCGTCCGAATTGGCATCCGATACAGGTAGGTAAAACCCATATCGCAGGCTCGGTGTGCCGTATGCTTATTTTTACTTGGGCAGGCGACCATCTATCTTAGGCGGCTTCGGGGAAAACTGGAAAGCCCGGATTTAGTTGCTGTTTGGCCATAGCCGCATAAATTCCGCCTTGCCCGAGCAGTTCTTGATGGCTGCCGTGTTCGACGATCATTCCTTGATCCAAGACGTAAATGCAATCGCAGTTCATCACGGCACCGATATGATGGCTCACCAGAACGACCGTGTGCTTGGTCTTCAAAGAATTCAAAGTGTCGATGACGATTTGTTCGTGTTCGGAATCGAGAGCGCTGGTCGGTTCGTCAAGGACGAGGATAGGAGCTTTGGTGAGGAGCGCCCGTGCCAGAGCAATTCTTTGGCGCTGCCCGCCCGAAAGGTTCATCCCGGAGTCGAGCAGTGCTGTTTGGTATTGGTCCGGCAGGGCTTCTATGAAATTGGTCGCGCCGGCCAGTCGCGCCGCCTCGCGCATCTGTTCGTATGTCGCCGCCGGGCAACCGTAAGCAATGTTCTCGGCGATGGTCGTCGGTAGGATCACGCTGTCCTGCAAAACCAAGGCTATATGGCGACGGATATCTTTGAGCTTGATTTGCCTGAGATCGTAATGATCAAGCTTAACCCTTCCAACGGTCGGATCGTAAAAGCGTAATAACAGGTTGAGCAGAGTGGTCTTGCCGGCGCCGCTCGAGCCGACAAATGCGACACTTTGCCCGGGTTCGATGTTCACGCTGATGCGCTGGAGAATTTTCTGATCGGCGGAGTATTCGAATCCGACGGCCTCAAGGATCAGGCTGCGCGGCTGGAGGGAAAGGGCAGTTGCTTCAGCCGAGTCGGTAACGACCGGATCACGATCAAGCACTTCGAAAACTCGCCGAGCTCCGGCCAGGCCGCTCTCGAGATTGAATCTGAAACCGGACATCTGACAAAGCGGGTCGTAGATCATCCCGAGATAGGTCATAAAGATCATCAGCTCGCCCGGCGTCAATTGGTGCCGGTGCAGAAGCATCCCGCCGTAAGTCAAAATCAGCGACGCTCCGACAGCAAGAATGACGCCCACGCTCAAACCATAAGCCACTTCTTGCCGGTGGATACCGACCCAGGCGCGCACGCAACGCCGCGCGCTGCTGCCAAAGCGATGATATTCATCTTCCTCGCGCCCGAACGCTTGGGTAAGGACAATGGCCGACATGGAACGTTGTATCGAAGTTGTAAACGCGCTGTCGGATTCTCGAGATTTACGCGTCTTCTCACTTAGCCGGCGCCCGAAGATCACATTAACCCACATGAGCGGCGGCGCTATCGACAAAGCGATCAAGGTCAAGGCCGCGTTTCTTCCGATCAACAGCCCGGCGATCACACAGAGAGTGATCCCGGCGATTAACAGGTTAATCATCACCGTAAGCACCGCCTGAAATCCCAAGGTGTCGGTAGTCAGCCGGAATAGCGAGTCGCTCATCGGCCGTGAACGATGATAGTCGAGATGCATCCCTTGAAGCTTGCGATACAAGTCACCGCGTACTCGCAACAAACCGTTGTAGTGGATGCGCGGAGCGAGCAGGCGGCGTGCCATGGCAATCAACTCATGAGCAAACCGCAACACCAATGCCATAATCCCCAGGCCGACGATGCGGCTAATCGGATCATCCGGCAGCGGCGCCAAAAAGAGGCGGTGCATCCAGCTGTCCATGGTCGGCGTTCCGAGAGCGGAATCTACCAGCACCGCCAACGGCCAGGCTTGCAGCAGTCCGAGAGCGGTAGAGCAGGCGGTGAGAAATAGGAGCAAAAGGATCAGATGCAGATCATCGCGAAAATAGCGGATGGCACGGAGAACGTCCTGGAGTGCTTTTGATTTGAAGCCCTCGAGGGGTTCATAGATCATCCTGGTTGAAAATTCCGCGGAAGTTTCAGATTAATGCTGGAAGCCGAATACAGTTGGAAGAGAAACTGCTATTATCGAGAGGCGCTTGCAAAACTTCGATGAATCTCCTGGTTAGATCTGTGCTGATGGGATGCCACTGATTGCCGTTTGAAACCGTATTATAAGAGGAGAGCTGGGCGCTGAGAAGAAAAAATATCGGCGACGAGTTTCACTCGGCTTAGAACCGGATCTGCCCCCCGGCAAGCGTCAGAGGCTATGAGGTCGGCAGCGATTGCGCGCCTGCGCGCATTTAGACAAGGGCAGGGGAAAAGAAAAGATGACTAAAAACAGCGCTTAGCGGACTTCTAGTTTCTGTTTTTACCGTAAGGGACTGGAGCACGCCACTGCTGGAGCAGGGATATTTTTCTGCTCCAGCGGCGCTGCGAGATTACGATTCATCCTACGTGGTAGGGCGCCCAGGCTGAACGACGAATCGGACTCGGCGGTTTTTCTGCCAGCATTCCTCGGTTTGTTCCCGACAGACAGGAACTTCTTCGCCGTAGCTAATGGTGGAGAGGTGGTCGGCGGAAGTCCCGAGCGTAACCAAATAATCCTTCGCACTCTCGGCCCGCCGCGAGCCCAGAGCTACATTGTACTCTGTGGTTCCACGCTCGTCACAGTGCCCCTCGATCTGAACTTGCGCCGCAGGATTGGCCTTCAACCAGGCCGAGTTCGCCTTTAGAATTTCACGGGCGTCTTCGCGGAGATCGTACCGGTCGAAATCGAAGTAAACATCCTTCAAAGGACTGGATGCAGGAGTCGCGGTTGACTCACCCCGCTGAAGTGCTTCGAGGCTCGATGATGCAGGTGCTTTGGTCGTTGATTCAGTGGTTTTAGCAGAATCGACTTTCGTCTTGGCTTCGGCCGAGGCCGGAGCGGCAGCGGAAGGTTCAGGCTCGGCCGTGGTGGACGAGCATCCGGCAAATGCCAAGGCGCCCGAGAGAATGATCATCGATTTCAATTTTCGTACGTAGCTCATACCTTTTTACCTCCTGCTTTGACGTTATCAATTTGGCCATCTTTTTAGGTGCTGCATCGAAGTTACCAATCCTGTCGACGCGAACTCTGGATTCGCGTAATCGTCGGCAACTATTGGGGCCTCCAAGACATCTTTTCGGTCTGTAAGCATCAGAAAAAGGCTAGTCAAGATCAATGTACAACATCGCACGTCAAATTTCACGCTACGCTGCGACACGATTCCGTAATCACGATAGCGTTCGCAAGCCAGCGGTCGGAACCGAACCCTATGATGGGCACCTGGCGGACAGGCGTAT
>DASUVS010000460.1:0-7151 GCA_036378835.1 Binatia bacterium
TCCTCCTGCGGCAATCCCGGCGTCCAGTCGAAGCGCGGCAAGATGTAGTCGGTTCCCAACCGGTTTCCGTATTCTTTGATCTGCTCGGCGCACTCCTCGGGCGAGCCGAGGATGAAACGCCCCTTACTTAGACGATCGAAGGCCCAGCTCAATTCGCTCGAATCGCTCATCGCTTCGTTCTGCTTCCATTTGACGTATATCGTCCGGTAGAGCTGTTCCAAACAGGGACGCGCCTTTTCCGCCGCCTCTTTTCTTGTCTTAGCGACAAACGTCTCACGAATGATCGGTATGTCGGGCGAACCTGGCTTCCCGGCAGCGCGCCAAGTTTGGCGGCAGAGATCCACTTGGCGTTCCAATTCGTCGATCGCTGAATGGGGCCCGATCATCCAGCCATCGCCTATGGTCGCGGCGCGGGCCACTGCGGCATCGGAATTGGCGGCGATCCAAATCGGCGGCCGCGGCTTCTGCAGCGGTTTGGGATCGACGCTGACGTTTTTAAGCTTGAATGCTGTGCCGTCATAATTCACATTATTCTCGGTCCAGAGCCGTTTGATAATCTCAATTCCTTCGACGAACCGATGAAAGCGCTGCGCCTTGATGAGATTAAAAGCGTTCAATTCATCATCACGGTAGCCCAGGCCGAAGGCGAAGAAAGATTTGCCATCATTGAGCACGTCGAGACTCGCCAGCTCGCTGGCGACGGTGACCGGATGACGCAGGCCCAATAGCATCACCGCGGTGCCGACGGCGCAACGCTTCGCCTCGGCGCAGAGCCGCGCCAAGGCAGGAACTTGATTGAGCCGCTGCAAACCGGGAATGTTGTAATGATCGCCCATGGAGAAAGCGTCGAAGCCAACCGCATCGGCGATGCGGACCTGCTCAATCAACGTCGGCATCAGTTGCGCGCCCGGCTTGTCGATCGATACTTGAGGGTTTAGTTGCAGGCAGAATTTCATCAGTTCTCCAGAACTTTATCTATAGAGATTGTCGGTGAAACCGCTCTTGATCAGCTCCTGCATCAGGCTTCCATCGACATAATCTCTGGGATCGGTCGAGGCATTCGCCGGCCGTTCTTTGCCGAGCAAGTCCAGCGCCACTTTGGTGGCTTCCAGATTGATTTGCGGAACTTTCAGCATCTGTTCCACGATGACCTCTTGGAAACTGTCTTCCAGCGCCTCACGATCTTTTTTCGGATCCATACGGAGATATTTGGCCATAACAAAAATGGCGAATTCTTTATCGATCTTGAGCTCTCTGACGCCTTCCAGATAAGCTTTTAGAAATCTCATGACCGTATCGCGGCGGCTCGCTAGCCGTGCCCGGGTCACCACCACACCCTCTTGCGGATAGGGAATACCCAGCTTGGTCATATTGATGACTGCGTTATATCCCAGACGCTGCGCCGCCCCGCTGAGCGGCGGAATCACCACGGTGCCATCTACGGTGCCGGCTTTGAGCGCGGCAAATCGCGATGTCTGCCCGCCCACCTGCAAAATGGTCACATCCTTGTCCGGACTAAGGCCGAGTTTCTGTAGCGAAACGCGCAGCCCGGCATCGCTGGCAGAGCCGAACCGGCTGATGGCGAGTTTGGTTCCTTTCAACTCTTCGGTTTTTTTGATCGCCGGCTTGACGATGAGCGAATACGGAAACTTGTCCATGTGGGTGGCGATCATCACCAGATCCGCGCCACGCACGGCAGCGGTCAAGTAGGCTCCACCCATGACACCGATGGGAATAGTGCCGCCGATAATTGCTTGGGCTAATTGAGTGCCGCCCTGCATCGCGATCACTTCGCTTTCGAAACCATATTTTTTGAAAATCCCGCGCTCGCTTGCCGCCCAAACGGGAGTGAATTCGGCGCTCAAACCGGAGACTCCGACCCTGAGAGCTTCAGCCGGTGCCGGATAGGGATATGCTAAACCGAGCACGATGCAGCAAGAGAACAACCAGATGAGTCGCTTCACAGGCACCTCTGGCAATACAGGTTCGTCATTCGATGCCGCACAAAATCATCGCGCTCAGCGCGTAGACCTTGGTCGCTTGAACGAGGTCGTCGATCTTCATCGCCCGGTTCTGGGCGCCGCTCAGCCGCTCCCTTTGCCGGGGCGGCCCATAGCAGATGGACGGAATACCGACTTCGTTGAAAACGTTCAGGTCGCGCCACATGCTGGTTTCCGCTGATGGTGGTTGCGGCGGTTCGGCATCGAAGAGATAGCGGTGCGCCGATCTAACGGCATCGATCAACGGCTCGGCATTCTTGGCGATGTGCCCGCGGGAAAACTGAAACAAGGAAATCTCACAATCGAGATTTACCTTCGCGATAGCAGCGGCAAGCTCCCTTTGAACCGTGAGTGGATTCTTGCCGGGCGCAATTCTCACGTCGGTGAAGATATCACAGGTGGCATTTGGCCGGCCGACTCCGGCGCCGCCGCGCGCCTCGACGATTTGCGCTTTGGGTATGATGGTCCCGCCGGCAAACTCGATAGTTTCTCGCTTCTCATACTGCACCGCCCAGTCCTCGAAGGCCTGAATCACATGAGCAGCCTTGGCAAATGCGTTGGGATTCTCCTGAATAGATGCGCCTCGCTCGTAACGCGGGGTATAGACCTCTCTGCCTTTGACTTGGATCTTGAACCACGCCGCGCCACATTCGGCCTGGACGATGCCGAAACCTGAGGTCTCGCCGACCAGGGCATAATCGGCGACGGCGCCGCGATCGACGAGCCATTTGGTGCCGAATCCCTCGCCGGGAAAATCGATGCCCTGAAACTCATCGATCGATGGATTGCCGGTTTCGGACGCCACCGCCGTCAGGGTCAGATCTCCCTGGAGCTGAACTCCGGCGCGCCTGAGCGCGCTCATGGCGATCATGAAGGCGCATAGCTGCGCCTTATCATTGATCATTCCCTTGCCAAAAAGCATCTCGCCTTCAACCCATGCGGTCTCGAGCTTTCTGGCATCCTCGCTGGCGTCAGCCGGCAGCTCCGGACCGGTATCCATGTGCGCGTTGAAAATAAGACTGGGCCCTCGACCGCTGCCCGACATAGTCGCAACCGCGTTAACACTTCGTTCGGTGATAAACTGCAGTTGGCCGTGGATTTGATACTGCTTCAACCATTCGAGCACTGCCTCTCCGACATCGCGCTCCTGGCCATGGGGACTCGAGATATTGCCCAACTGCAAACAGAGATCGATCAGCTCGGCGCGCGCTCGTTCGATGATTGCGCTGACTTTATCGAATATCGGATTCTGTTCCATTTCCAATGCGAATTCCTTTGCTTCACATACCGCGTTTTAATTCATTGAGCGCGCGCCAGACTCTTTCAGGGGTCAGCGGCAGAGTTCGAATCCGCGCTCCGGTCGCTTGGAAGATCGCATTGCCGATTGCCGGCGCGATCGAGACGATGCCCGATTCCCCCATCCCTTTGGCGCCATAGGGGCCGGGGCCGTCTTCATTTTCGATCAAAGCGGAGTCGAAGAGCGCCGGCATATCGGTGAACCGCGGCACGCGGTAATCAACCAGATTGGCGTTCAACGGCTGGCCGTTCTCGTACTGCAGTGACTCAAACAAAGTATGTCCCAGTCCCTGAATCGCAGCGCCTTCATCCTGACCTTCGGCTTGCACGAGATTGATGGCCTTGCCGACATCGGCAACCGTGATGTAGCGATCGATTTGGATCGCGCCAGTCTCGATATCCAGTGAAATCTCCGCGGCGCCCATGCCGGTTTCCCAGAACAGCGGCAACTTCGGACCGAGACCCTGACCGGGCCGCATGGTCCCACGGCCGATGAGTTCGCCGCCGGGCATACCGAAATATCTGCTGACCACTTCGCCGTAAGTCAGACTACGATCCCCGCAATTGGCCGTGCCGTTGCGCAAAATAATTGAAGCAGTATTGCTGTCGAGCGCTTCGGCGGCAGCCGCAATCAACTGTTGACGCAAATCGAGAGCAGCAGCTTTGACAGCGCTCCCCATGACTGTGGTTGAGCGGCTGGCGCCGGTGGAACGATCGAACGGGGTTGCCAGGGTGTCGGTCCCGCGCATGATCACGGATTCGATCGGAACATCCAGCTCTCGAGCGACGATTTGGCTGAGGATCGTGCGCGCGCCTTGACCCACCTCCGTGGTCCCGGCAAGCAAGAGAATGCTGCCGTCCGCAAGAAGCCGCACCAGCGCGACAGAAACCGGCATCGCTTCGGAGTCGGAAACCCCAACGGCAACACCCCGGCCTTTGCCGATCCTCTTGGAGCGCTGGCCCCAAGAGACATAATCAGCGGCGACTTTGATTCCTTGCCGCAGATCGGCATCAATCGTCGTGGCGCCGGTTTTTAACTCTTCACCGCGCCTGAGCAAATTGCGCATGCGAAATTCCAACGGGTCCAAGCCGAGCCGATGAGCGATGCTGTCCATGTGCGATTCCAAGGCCCAGATCGTCTGTGGCCCGCCGATGGAGCGCATGGAACCAGCCGGAACCGTGTTGGTATAAACCGCTGCGACTTCGACCTTGCAATCGTCCAGTTTGTAGGGACCAATCATGCGGCTGATGGCGCGCTTGGCGACGCGCGGCCCGTTGTCGGCATAGGCGCCGGTATCCATCACCACCTCGGCGTCGCGCGCAACCAGCGTCCCGTCGCGTTTGAAACCGGTCTTGATGCGCACTGTGGCGGAGTGGCGCCGCGTCGTCAGCATCGCCTCCGGCACGCTTTGAGCAAGTCGCACAGGCCGACCGGCGGTCTTGCGCGCCATGGCGACGATCAAGGGTTCGATCTTGAAATAGGATTTGCTGCCATAAGCGCCGCCAACATACGGGACAACCACTTCGACCTTCGCATGCACCAAGCCGAACATGTGCGCCAGTTCGGCGCGAACCAAAAACGGATGAGCCGAAGAGCTCCAGAGAGTAATGCCGCCGTCGGTAACCCGCGCCACTGAGGTGTGCGGCTCCATCGCGTACTGATAAATCATCGGGAACTCGAAAGTTTCCTCGAGAATTTCATCGGCTGCGGCAAAACCGCGGATCACATCCCCTCTTTCAAAGAATTCGTGATGGCAGACGTTGGGCTTTATCGCGGCGCCGACGGTGGCGATGTCATGAAATTCACCGGTGCCGGACGTGCTTTCGTGCACAAGCGGTGCGCCTGGCGCAAGCGCATCTTCAACCGTTGCAAGGCACGGCAGCTCTTGGTAGCGCACGTCGATCAGGGATAGCGCTTCCTCGGCGATCAATGGATCTTCAGCAGCGACCACCGCCACTGGCTCGCCGACAAACCGCACCTTGTCCAACGCGACCAGCGGGCGATCGCGCAGACAATTGCCGTAAAAGGGATTGATGTCGTTGACGTCGTCGCGGGTCAGAATCGCCACCACTCCGGAACGAGCGGCTGCTTTCTGTGTGTCGATCGATTGAATGCGTGCGTGAGGAAACGGGCTGCGCAGGACTTTTGCCTCCAACAGTCCGGGCAGATTCAGATCGCCGGTGTATCTCGCCTCGCCGGTAACTTTGTCAAAACCGTCGACGCGAGAAGCCTTATTACCAATCACCATCTTGAATTAAACTGATTGCGATTCAAACCAGACTGGGTAACGGTCGTTGCGCTCCTCCGGTCACGCCGTTGATCATCACATGGTCTCCATCTCGACTGTGAAACGGATTAGATGATGGACTGCTCAGGAAGAATCGTCTTCAAGACCCGCAGATAGTTGCCGCCAAGAATCAGAGCAATCTCGTTTTCGAGATAACCGTGCTTCTGCAGGCCGTCAATTAGATTGGGTAGGTCCTCGATCTCTTCGAATCCTTTGATCAGCGGGTCCTTGTGCAACGGATGATGACGATCCTTGAGCGTGCGCGGCCCGTCGTACTTGACGAAATCCATGCCCAGAGCCAGATGCTCGACCCCAACGAGTTTGATCATGTAGTCCATGTGCCTCAGCATGTCTTCGATGCCGACTTCGCCTTTGCCGACCCGTTCGGGCAACGCCAGAATGCCTACCACGCCGCCCTGATCGGCAATCGCTTTGATCTGATCGTCGGCAAGATTTCTCACGCTGTCGAGCATGCCGCAGGCATTGGCATGGCTGACGATCAGTGGCGCAGTGGCGGCCTCGAGGCTCTGGAAAAAACCCTCCCGATTCATGTGCGACAAGTCGACGATCATGCCCAGGCGATTGGCCTCCTTAATCACTTCGACGCCGAAGTTCGTGAGCCCTCCGCCGGTTCGATTCTCCCAGACGCCATCACCGAGCTCGTTGCGAAAATTCCAAACCGGCTGCAGCGAGCGCAGTCCCAGGCGATAAAAGTTTCTGAGATTCTGGATACTGCCGCGCAGCGGCATGCAGCCTTCGAAGTGGAGCAAAAATTTTATTGTGCCGGGCTCGACCCTCTCCGGCAGATCGCCGCGGGTTCTGACCATCGAGATCATGCCCTCGGATTTGGGCGCTTCCTGCAGAAACTGATCGATGTTTTCCAGCGCGGTTTCGAGGTAACGGCCGGTATTTTGCGAATGGGAATAAGAATCGCCGCTGATAGCATAGACGGACAGATTGATGCCGTCGCGAATCAATCGAGGCGCAATCGCATCGCGGATCGGCATCGATTCGCCGACCGACGTTCTGTAGAGCTGCTCATAAACATCCCGATGTCCTTCGACCACGACGTGTTTTTGCAGAAGCTCTTTGCCGTTCATAGATTCTCCCATCTTTTCTTGAAGATCTGCGCGCCTTCGGATAGTAATAGTTGCACTATTTATTAGCAAGCTGTCCCTTGATTCTCGTCATCAGAAAACCGCAATTGCTCTACTCCGCTGTCACTCTGGCGCTGCTGCTGCTTTTCGTCTCTTGCAAGACCTCACCGGACTCCGATTCGAGTACTTCCAGCAGTCATTTTCGCGTTAATTTGGGCACCGAGCCGCCGAGCCTGGATTGGTCCTTGGCCACCGATGGAGTTTCTTTTAACGTCATCGCCAACTTGATGGTTGGCCTCACCGAATTTACCGCAGATCTAAAACCCGCGCCGGTGATCGCCAAGTCTTGGAATCTAGCCGATGGCGGCAAGCGGATCATTTTCCATCTGCGTGATGATGTCTTGTGGAGTGACGGTCAGAAAGTCCGCGCTCAAGACTTCGAGTACTCTTGGAAGAGGCTTCTCAACCCT
>DASUVS010000461.1:0-15384 GCA_036378835.1 Binatia bacterium
GAGCTATCACCGATCGACGCGTAGTCACGCTCGCAGCGGCGTACGGGATATGCAGGTCGCGACCCGTTGATGACGTAGTGAAAGCCTTGCGCAACGGCGCTTTGACCGTAAGTAAGCATCACCATAGCATCGATAGTGCCGTTGATGAGCGCCGCGAGAGCGGCAACACACCGCCTATTTGACGGAAGATTACATCGCGAGCTGGATCCAAGCCGAAGCGTGGCAGCGCTTGCACCGCGAAGTAGTGGCTGTTGCTGCCAAGGCGGGTGACACCGATGACTTTGCCTTTAAGGTCCTGCGATCGCCTGATTTCCGGTCGCGCGACAATGTTGTGCGTGAGCTCGTTCTTGAAGCCGCCGATGAACACCAAATCGTGGGCGCCCTGAGCGAAGGCGCGCACAATGCCGACCGCTCCAGCTAAAGCTATTTCAATGTCACCACCGAGGAGAGCCGCGGTGGCCACGCCGGAGGAGGGGATGTAGACCAATTTAACGTCCAGGTCGTGCTTGCGAAATAATCCGGCGTCCTGCGCGATCCAGGGCATCGAGTACGATACCGACTGAGCGGAATAGAGCAAGCTGAGCTTGTCGGCCGCTGAGGTCATGCCTGAGATCAGCAGAAGAGATAAGAGTGTAACGGCGGGTATCAGCGATTTGAAACGCAAAAGCTTCACATTATTCGGCCGTTCACGAGCAAGAAGAAAATGTCTCTAAGTAAAGACGTAGCCGGATGACCGGACGCCAGGATCATCAACTTCTAGGATAAATGATTCCTCTCCGGCCAGCGTCAGTTATCCTTTAGCCCCAGGCATCAGGTCGCCTTTGTCAAACGGGATTGTCTCCGCTTTACACTTGAGAGTCGGCCCTTTTTTGGAGACTTTAATCCACCTCGGGAGACCGTCTTCTTTGGTAGGGTAATCGTCGCGAAAGTGCTGGCCTCTAGATTCCCGTCGTTCTAATGCGCTCCTTGTGACCATTTCTCCAACCCATGCCAGGTTCGCGCAGTTCAACGCTTTGATCCAGCCGCGTTGATCGTTGCCCTTTAACAGCGGGATCTTGTCGCGGCGAATCTCTTCAAACCGCTCAACGCCTGCCTTGAGCCCCGTTTCATTTCTCACGACGCCAGCCGACTCCCAGGCGAGGGTTTTAATCTCCAGCTCTAGATCGTGCGGATCCAATTTACTCTCGCCGTGAAAACTTTCGAGCCGCTTTATCTCCTCTGATGCCTCCGTTTGGTCAAGCGTTGCAAAATCGTTGGCGCCGGCGAAAAGTGCCGCAAATTTTCCGGACCGAGCGCCGAGAACCATGCAACTTGCGATGGCATTGCCGGATAGCCTATTCGATCCATGCATGCCGGTGGATGACTCTCCGCAAGCAAACAGCCCGGAGACTCCGGATTCGCATCGTTCGTTGATGAAAATACCGCCGAGAAACGTATGAAGCGCCGGCACCCATTCAAATCGGTCGCGGCGGCAGTCGATGCCGGCGGCCGACAATTTGGGCGCATACTCATATTGGATCTCATCATCCCATTTCTCGTCGGGAATGAACGAGGGGTCGATCGAGATCGGCCCATGCCCGGCGAGCATCTCTTTGTAAGTGGCCTGTACGAGAATCGCTCGAGTTGTGCCCTCAAGTCTTTCCGGATCGTACTTTTCCAAGAAACGCTCTCCGGCCGCATTGAGAAATCGCCCGCCTTTGCTGGTGAAAGGCGACAGTCCGGCCATCGGAACGGTGATTCCTTTGGGAGCCGGGATTAGCGTGAATTCTAAAAACTCCAGGTTTGCGAGCTCGGCACCGATATCGAAGGCCGCCACGTAAGCATCGCCGGTAGTCTGGAAGTTTGCGCTGGTATATTTTTGTAGAGCTACGGCGCTGCCGGCCGCCATTATTATAGCTTTGGCTTTGTACAGGCGGGTTGCGCCGGTCTGAACATTTAGCCCGAGCGCGCCGGCAACTCGATCCTGGTCTTTGAATAGCTTCGTGATCATCGTCCACTGATGAACGTTGACCTCGCGATTAAAAACTTCTTTCCTGAGAGTACCCATCATGCCGACGCTGCCGCCAATCGGCGGAACGCTGCGCGCGAACGAGCTTCCCAGTCTTTTCTCCTGGTAAAACTTCTTTCCATCGGCGGTTTTTTTGAAGTGAAGACCGATTTCTTCGAGCTCTACAATCCGATCGGTGATTTCCGAAACCACTGCGCGAACGATTTTCTGATGGGGAATGTAGTCGCCGCCGATGATGGTATCGCGGAAATGCGCCTCCTTACTGTCATTCGGGTCCGCATGGCCGAAGGCGGCCTGCGGCACTCCTCCCGATGTCGGGCTGGAGCCGCTCCTCCCGAGTCTGCCCTTGTCGACCAGAATCACATCGGCGCCGCGCTTTGACGCTTCGATGGCCGCCATGCAGGCGGCTAGGCCGCCGCCGATGATCAACACGTCACAGTCTAATGATTGGCCGAGATCGGTCATGGAACGGAAGTCTTACCGTTTGTTTTTGCCGTCGTTAGGACTACTTCGATCGCGTCTTCAGGGCACACCAGTTCGCAAAGAAAACAGTTGACGCAGTACTTGTTACCGTACGGGAAAACTTTGTCCTTTTTTTCGTTAAAGCGAAAAACGTCAGCGCCGCAATCGTAAACGCAGATGCCGCAGCCATCACATTTGTTGGGGTCTACTTTGATAGGCAATAGAAATCTCCGTCACTGGTTGAAGTATCCTTGGTGGAGCGCGCGCCAGACCCTCTCCGGCGTCAGAGGAAGCTCTAAGAGGCGAACCCCAACCGCTGAGAAGAGGGCATTACCGATAGCCGACGGCACGGTAAGCAAACCGCTCTCGCCGATGCCCTTTACTCCGTAAGGACCCGGTCCGTTGCCGTTCTCGAACAAGATTGTCATCAGCTCATCCGGCAGGTCATAAACTCCCGGGACGCGGTAGTTGATTAAACCGGGGTTCAGCATGATGCCGTTTTCATACAGGGTCTGCTCAAAAAATGCTTGACCGATTCCTTGTACCATCGCGCCGATTTCCTGCGAGTAACATTGCTGTGGATTAATCGCCTTACCGGCATCGGCGATCGTGACGAATTTCAAAATTTTAATCTGACCCGTGACGCGATCCACCTTGACTTTGGCGGCGCCCCAGCTGACTTCCCAGAACGGCGCCTTAGCGCCCAGGAGAAGACTCTTGTCTCTAATGCTTTCGTAGCGCCCTTCGCCGCTCATGGTTCCAATCGTGCCCTTAACGTGCCGGACCACCTCCTGGAAGCTGACAGCAATTTCGCCGACACGCAAGAAACCATTATTCAGTTCGAAGGTTGCAGCGCTCCGACCGGTCAAGCTTCTGGCGCCGTCGATGAGCTGAGTCTTGAGCGCCTGCGCAGCTCTTTGAACGGCGAGGCCCATAACGGTCGTACCGCTGCTTGCGTAGGTGCCGAAGTCGAGCGGTGTGTGTGAGGTATCCAGAGGAGCAAGTTCGATTTTCTCTGCAGCAAGACCGAGTTCTTGGGCGGCAATTTTCCGCAGCGCTGTGTTCGATCCCTGACCGATCTCCACCGTACCCTCGAAAAGCGTCACTTTACCTTCCCCGTCGATTTCGATTCGTGCCTCGGAAATCTTGTAGTTGCCGCCGCCGTCTTTCAGAGCGCAACTCACGCCGATACCGCAGTCCGGCTCCAATGGCTCACCCCATCCTATCTCTCGAGCGACACGCCGCAGGCCTTCCTTCAAGTCGCAATCCAGCGGTGTGTCGCCGGGCGAGAAGTCGTCGCCGCGCTCCAGGAGATTCTTGAGACGAAATTCCACGGGATCCAAACCCAGCTCGTCGGCGATCATGTCCATTTGTGACTCGTAGGCCCAGACTACTTGCGGCGTGCCCATGCCGCGGAATGCGCCCGCGGGTACTGTGTTGGTGTACACGG
Organism: Binatia bacterium; assembly: GCA_036378835.1. GTDB lineage: Bacteria > Desulfobacterota > Binatia > UBA9968 > UBA9968 > WHTF01. The sequence continues at coordinate 3,921 of DASUVS010000461.1, forward strand.
TATAGGCGTCGGATTTGATGTTTTGAATGCGATAGGGGCCGTGCACGCGGTAGCCCGCCTTCTGTGTGACTCGCGGTCCGGCATCAGAATAGGCCCCGCCATCGACATGGACAACGGACTCTCGCGCAATTAGAACGCCATCCTGACTCACGCCGGTTTTTATCCGTACACGCATGGCCGGTTTGCTCACGGTGCGAAAGGTATCTTCCGTGGAAAGCGAGAGATACACCGGTCGCCGAGTCTTGCGCGACAGCGCAGTGGCCAGCGGCTCGAACTTGGTGTGGTTTTTGTTGCCGTAGGCCCCGCCGACATAGGGGACGATAATGCGGACCTTCTCTTTGGCAATGCCGAACATTTCGGCAATTTCCTGTTGCACCAGGAAGGGATGTTGTGTCGAGCTCCAGAGGGTCACAGCCTCGTCGCGCCACTCAGCCAAAACCATGTGCGGTTCCAGTGAATAGTGAGCGACTTTAGAAAAATAAAAAGAGTTGTCAAACACACGGTGTGATTCGGCAAACCCTCGCGCAATGTCGCCCTTGTTCCAGCCGAAATGAAAACTTACGTTGCGATATTTCCTGGCTTCTTCATCGACACTCGGGTAGCCGGGGAATTTTTCCCCGTGTTCGCTGGTGACTTCATGAATTTTTGGCGCATCGTCAGCCAAGGCTTCATCGATCGAAAGTAGAGGTTTGAGCTCTTCGTAGGCGACGTGAATGAGGCCAAGGGCTTCTGCGGCGATCTCCTCACTGACGGCCGCAACCGCCGCAACCGGGTCACCTTCGTAACGTACTCTGTCAAACGCGAGAATAGTCTGGTCTTTGACGAGCGGGCCGAAGTAAGGGTTGATGTCCCTTAGATCGTCGCGGGTGAGAACGGTCACGACGCCCGGCAGCCTCTCGGCGGCTATCGCATCGATGTTTTTGATTATCGCGTGCGGCAACGGACTGCGCAGGATTTTACCGTACAGCATACCGGGGCGAACGAGGTCGGCCGTATAAATGGCCTCGCCGCGGATTTTAACAGGACCGTCGATGCGCAGATCGTCTGATTTGGACAGTGAATGAATTGCTGTGCTATCAGACCGCATCAAACAAGCTGCCCGTTTGATAGCGGCAATGATCGTCACATAGCCCGTACAACGGCAGATATTGCCGCTCAAGCAATGTTTAATTTCTTCTTCGCTGGGATCTGGGTTCTCACGGAGCAACGCATATGCCGTCAGAATCATGCCCGGGGTGCAGTAACCGCATTCAAATCCGCCTTCCTGCCAGAAGGCTTGTTGTATCGGATGGAGTTTATCGCCTTGAGCCAAGCCTTCGATGGTCGTGACCGACTTATTGTGGATCTCAAATGCAGGGGTCATGCAGGAACTGACGGGCCTACCATCGACCAGCACAGTACAGGCGCCGCAAATCTGCACTTCGCAACTCTTCCTCGTTCCTTTAAGACCGAGCTGATCGCGGAGAAAGTCGGCAAGTAAAGTCTGAGGTTCGACGGTAGCCTCACGCCACTGAGCATTCAACTCGAAGCGTAATGGTCTTATCGAAGATCTATCGGCCATCAGCAGGTTCGTAGGTTTCGTTGGAGAGCTTGTGTTTATTTTGGCAGTAGGATGTCTCTTAGCGTGGCTAGGCTTGCGGCGGGGATGTTTTTAACTCCAGCTACGGTTTTGTCGATTTCCTCCCCGGTCAAGGGATCGATATCGAGCCTGACTTTCTTTGCCTCGGCCAGGAACTCGGGATCCTTCATGGTATCCTGAAATGCCTTCTGTAAAATCTTCACACGGTCCTTCGGGGTGCCGGGCGACAATGCGTAGAGCCGATTGATGGTTCCGCCGATGTCGTGAACCACCAGTTTAAAAAGTTCGCGCCCTTCTTTTGATTTAATTTGATCGATGGCCAGGGGCGCCTTGGGATGGTCCGCATGCGGTTGCGGGACGGCCTGCAGTATCACCGAAGCTTCCTTGCTTTCCAGCACGCTGCGCCACGATGTTTTGGTTCCTTCCCAACTTGAGCAAAAGCCGGCAACCTCACCGGCCTCGGTCGCAATGCGAACATCGGCAACTCCTTTGTAACCTTCGATCAATTGTAATGGGAGCTGGGTGTACTTCATCAGAAGCCGCGGAATATCCGAGGTGGTGGAACCCGCCGCCTCGGCGCCGATTTTCACCAATGTTTTCGATTGCATCCATTGCTGCAAGCTGGTGATTCCGCTCTTGCGCGCCAGCAGGCAGGCATTATTGATCCGTACCGGAGCGCCGATCCATTCGAACTTCATGGCGTCGAAGGCTATTCCTTTGGCGCCGAGAGCTTGCTGAAGGATGAGCCCGCCGATCCAATTTCCAATGGTAAGACCATCCGGCTTGGCTTGATTGTACAGATGATTCGCCGCGATCATACTCCCCGCGCCTGGCATGTTTTCGACCAGGACAGACGGTGATCCGGGAATATGTTTGCCCATATGGCGGGCGATCGTCCTGGAGTAAACATCGAAACCGCCGCCGGCGGAAAAACCGACGATGATGCGGATTGTCTTGCCCTGAAAGAAAGCTTCCTGCGCGCTGGCAGGTGAGATCGATTGGTCGCTTAATGCAGCGAGCCATAGAAAGATAATCGCGAAGTATGCCGGCCTTATGCGCATTTTGAAAACCCCCTGTGAAATATGTCGGTAACCATACTGACACCCGGATGATCCGTCAATGCATGTTCAGGTATGACATCATTATCGTAAAGATTACTCCTGGTCTTAGACACGCAGGGAGTCGTTTAAAATACTTCGCCAGGCTGCGCCATGACGTGAACTTTCGTCGCAGTAAAAATGTTCTGTATTGTCGCTTTGGCATTGATGCCCATCTGCCGTTGTAGAAAATCGCCGTTAGCCGTTGCGAGTTTCACACCGTCCGTATAAAGGTTCGTTCTAACAATCTTGAAACGGGCAGGTTTAAAGTTGGTGATCAATGGTGTAACCCGCAGACAAACCGGAATGTTACCTCGATACGACGGTGGCGAAATTAACCGGAGGGATGAATGTTAGAAGAAATCAAGCGGGCCCGGGACTTTGCATGGCCTGCGGGCATTCGTCTACCGGTGGTTCTAACTTTCGAACATCAAGCTGGTGAGGGAGCCTTATCGATGCCCGGCAATCGGCCTAATTATCGATCTGGCGATATTATGCAGTACGGCGCGCGTCAAGGAATTTGGAACATACTCGAAGCGTTGGAAAAATATTCTGTCAAGGCAACCTTCTTGTTCTCGGGTTCGACGGCGCAGAATTATCCCGAGACCGCCCGCGCGGTGATCCAGGTGGAGCATGAAATCGCCGGCCGTGGCTTTAATTTTGAGAGCATTCACACCTCTAGCGCCGAACGCGAAAGGTCTATAGTGCGTCGGACCGCTGCCGTTCTGGAAGATGTGACCGGAACTCGAATTCAGGGTTGGCGTTGTCCGGATTATCGCGTAAGCCCGCAAACGCACGACGTTCTGGCCGACGAAGGATTTTTATGGGACAGCAGTCTTCTGAACGATGATTTACCCTACCTGCTAGCGTGCGGCACCCGTCGCCTAGTCGAAATTCCATTTACCACTTCGACCGCCGATAAGGCTTTCGTCGGCGACCCTCCGCCGCAGCGCGGAGGACCGCATGGACTGGCCAACGCATGGGATAGCGAGTTCGCTCTCCTGTATGAAGAGAGTCAACGCGCTCCAAGATTTTTAATATTGAGCTTGCAAACTTGGGCTAGCGGCCGTCCGGTAGTGCTTAGAATTTTGACAAAATTTCTCGAGCGGCTGTCATCGCTGCAAGGAATTTGGTTTGCTCGCTGTTGCGAGATCGCACGGCTGCTCGAACCAAATAAACAACGAGAGCGCGAACTAGAATTCGATGTGGAAAGAAAAACATCCTGAGCGTAAGGCGCGATGGCCGGAGGGTGTTCGCTTACCGATAATGGTAAGCGTACATCATCAATCAGAAGAGGCGCCGTGCCCGCTGGCCGATGGCCAGCCGGACCCCTTCGACTTTAGTGAACGGCAATACGGCGGACGCCGGGGTGCTTGGCGGCTTCTTGAAATTCTCGCCAAGCACGAGATCAAAGCCACCTGGTTTATCTGCGGCGCGACTGCCCGGCGCTATCCGCAGATTTCACGAGCCGCTAAAACAGCGGGGCACTGCATTGCCGGGCATGGCTATCATCATGAATTCATGTGCAACCTGCCGCCTGAGGCGGAGCTTCGGATTATCAAAAGGACAGTTGCGGCATTTCAGGATGTCGTCGGCGAAGAGTTAAAGGGTTGGCGGACGTGCTTTCCGAGCCACAATACCATCGATATACTTCTCGAACATTTTCATTTCGACTGGGATTGCAGCCGTCGCAATGATGATAAGCCCTATATTCTCCAAGGGTATGGACGGGACATGGTCGAAATTCCTTTCATCTACGATGCCGATTCGTCGCTGTCGGTGCGCATCACAAATCCGCAGCCGCCTAACTCCTCAAATATCTGGGATTGCAATCCGCCCGAGTTTACCTTGCGGGCTATGAAGGCGTGGTTTGATGCGCTCTACGAGAGCGGCCGCGAGAGACCGCTCATGCTGCCGTTGACGGTGCATGATTTCATCACCGGCCGTCCCTCGAGAGCGAAAGCCCTAGACGACTTTCTGTCGTACGCGCAGCAATTTCCCGGAGCGATCTTCACGACTCACGACGAGCTAGCCTCGTGGTGGCGATCCAACTACGAACGGCACGAACCGGACGAAGGCACTAAATGAGTTTGCCGCGCTCGACCCAGACATATTGATTTTGTCGCTTACCCAAACAATCGATTATCGCCGGGGAAAGATTCCCAGGAAGAATGCCGCCGAGGTTTACAGATCATGTGCTCTAAGGAGGTTTCTCAATGAAGTCCGCAGCACGTTTGCGCTTCTATTCACTCCTAGTCATCTCGCTTTCGGTCGAACTTTTTTTAGTTCCGTCTCTAGTACAGAATCCAGGCGCACAAAACTCGATGCTCACCGTTGGACAGACTGGCATAAACCCGGGGACGAGCTTGTATTTTATTGCTCAAAAGGAAAAATTTTACCTCAAACATGGGCTGGATGTGAACATCATTGCGACCAATACAACCGCCGCTGTTCAGGCCATGTTGGGCGGCACTATGCAAATGTCAACTGGTTCCGGAGCAGCTGCGTTTGTCACCGCGACGGCGGAAGGAGCTCCGGGATTCGTTCTGGTTTCTTCCTGGGTCAATGTTTTTCCTTATACGGTGATGGTGCAACAGGATATCAAAACTCCGCAGGATCTCAGAGGCAAAGTCGGTCATGTGGGCGCGCCCTTCGGCGCCATCCCTGATGTGGCCCTGCGGTTCGCGCTCACAAAGCTTGGCCTCGATCCAGAGAAGGACGTGAGGCTAGTTCAAATCGCCAGGCCCGATCCCGCTAACATCATTGCCCAGATGGAAAGAGGCGACGTGCAGTTTGGTCCGCTTGCGCCTCCCTTTGATCGCATTGCGGAGAAACGCGGTTTTCGTCCATTGATTTCACTGCCGGAGCTCGGCATTCCATGGCAGAACAATGGTGAATGGGTGCAAAGATCTTATCTTAAATCAAACCGGGATGAAGTCTTGAAATTTACTCGCGCTATCGCTGACGCGATGAAATTTTATTTTGAGCAGAAAGAAAAAAGCGTCGCCTATTTAGCAGAATTTCTGGCAATCGATCGCGCAGACGCGGAGTATGCCTATCAGGCTTATGCGAAATGGGTCGATCGAGTTCCCAGGCCCAAGGCTGAGGGGATCCGCACTACGATCGAAGCAATCAAGAAGACGACGCCCAAAGCAGGCGCAGCCGATGCCGGATCATTTATCGATGCGAGTTTGGTCGATCAACTGGTAAAGGAAGGCTACATCAAATAGTTCAGGCCGACTTGAAGCCTATCCTTGAAAAATCGCAGCTGCGATAGGTGTTAATGACGCCGCTCGACTCGAATTGGCTATCCCAAGGCTCTCTTTTTGACGCCGCCGGCAATCTTGATATCTTCCGACCGCGCCACCGTCACATTGAAGTTGTAAGCAGGCGACCGGAACTGGCTCAAAGCAAATTGTTGGCCTTCGGGACGGCTGGCGTGAATGCAATCCTCCGGGACGATCACGAAGTAATTTCTAATATGAAATCCGATGACGGCGTGATAGACGCAGTTGTTGGAGCCGATACCGGTCACCACGATTCGGTCTCTGCAAGAGCGAAGATCCAGCCTTCGAAGCTCCTCTTCCATGGTGGTCCGATAAAAGCAGTCATGCGAGAACTTCTGAACCACAATTTCGTTCTGTAGTGGCTTTAATTCGTCAACGAACTCGACCGACGGGCTGTTTTCGATCAAAGAATACTCCTTGCCGAATACCGTAAATTCCGGATGATCTTTGGCCCGAACCGACTGAACGTGAATAATGTTTCCGTTTACATGCCGAAATCTATCTAGAAGAGCTCGGATATTTTTGCTAACCGGCTTTAGAGTCGATCCATGCCGTTCGCAGCCTTCCGCTTGCATGTCGACGATGATTAAAGCGCTGTTTTCGGGAGAAATTTGCAAAAGCTGTTCGACTTCCATGGAGACACCTCCAGCAGAATATTTGTAGTCTATGGTCGAGGAATGGCCCGTTTCAGATAAGTATCATCAAAGAATTTTTCCGCAGGATCCGAGATGTCCAGCAATCTTAACAAAGCTTCGACATTATTCTTGTTGAGCCCGATATCGAGGTCCTGAACGTAGTAATCGAGCGCTTTTCGTTCCATCGCTGCATCTCCACGTAACCCATTAGTCCTGCCGAGCGCTATCGCTTTATCCTTATCTTGCCGGATCAAATCCATAGCTTTGCCGAGAGCCCTAAGAAAGCGAATGGTTTTGTCCGGGTTGGACCTCGCAAAGTCCTTCGTCGACGCGACAATGTTCGACGGAAGATCCGCAAGCGAATCTCTCACATCAAGCAGTATCGTAAATCCGTCGTTCTCAGCCTGAACTCGTTGGCCGGGTGTGACCGGTACCGCGTGCACCTTGCCGGCCTTGAGCGCTGCCATTCTTGCTGCCGTGCCTCCCTCGATATTTAATAGACTGTAGTCACGGTCTTTGATCAAACCATTTCGCTTCAGCGATTCGACAACGGCAAACTCTCCAATGCCGCCGATGCCGGTAATTCCTATTGCCTTGCCCTTGAGATCGTCCACAGTCTTCAAACCCTTGGCGCTGATCAGCGCGTAGCTCATCCTGCTCAGATGGCCGCCAATCACGACGACAGGCGCGCCGCGGGCAATGCCCCGCAAAATCGCGACGCCGCCGGCGATGACCATTTCAGCCTGGCCGCTCATCAATAGAGCCATCATGATCGGGCCACTGCTGGCGAGTGTCACCGGCCGAACCTCTAAGCCTTCGTTTCTAAAGAAACCGGCGCCACGAGCGACCGCCGTTGGCAGCCCGGTGCTCCAACTCGGCGAGACGAGCGCGACGGTGATGACCTGCAGTTCGGCGGCGTTCGTGAGTTTGGCAGAGATAAAAAGCAGCGCGAGAAAAATGAGCAGTTTTCGTTTCATTCGAGCTTCACCTTCTACGCACTGTGCTAATGAGATAATGTCGGCACGGTCGTTTGCTCGGCCAGGCAGATCATAGTTCCGAGCTGTTCCAATAGTCAACGCGCTGTGTGGCCTTGACGGCATCGCTCGCGCTAACATAATGTCGGGCTGAGATTAACGCCGCCATGAATTTTACAAACTCATAAGCCTTGGGTGATCGGAGGAAAAAATGTCCCAAATAAGACATATGGCCAATTGCACCAACAATAACCGTCGCCTTGCGCGATTCTATCAATTGATCTTGGGAATGGAGGAGGTCTGGAACGAGGAACAAAACAGCCCCTATGCTTTCTACGTCACCGATGGTTACTTCAATCTCAACTGTTTACAGATCCATCAAACCATCGCCGAAGTCAAAAGAGACGTCGGCATCAACCACTTTGGTTTCAAGGTCGATAGCCTCAATGAAATTAAAACCAAGCTTAGTCAGCTCGATCCGCCCATCAGCTTGGGTTCCAGGCCAAACGATGGCCGTTATACCGAGGTTCGCATTCTGGATCCGGATGGAAACGGCGTCGATGTCGCCGAACGCGGCTGGGGCACGAGAGACGACAAAAATCTTCCCGGAGTGAGATACGTCGGTATCAAAACGACTAATCCCGAGCGTCTCGCCGAATTCTATAAGTTTATCTTCTCAATGAAGGAAGTCGATAGGATGGATAATCCGCGAACGGAGAGCAGGGCGATCTACCTTTCGGACGGCACGATCAATCTGGGGCTGATCATGAATCCGCCGGTGCCGCGCGAAGGCCTTCAGGTGTTGGGATTTCAAGTGAAGAGCATTCGGGAGGTCGAGGAGCGATTGAAACAGGCGCGCGGCTTGACCTACAAAGGCGAGGCGCCGCTGGCGATCGAGCCGAGCCTCTTAGCGGGTCCCTACAAGACCGTCTCGCTAAAAGACCCTGATGGAACTCATTTGGATTTATCGGAAGAAGGTTGGACCGTGTGATTCCGCCGGACCAATGTCATTTTTGGTCCCCTAAAACGAGGAGATGCAACGGTGCAGTGGGTCGTCTTTAATTTAATCTGTGTCATCGGCTTCTTTGGTGCCGTCTCAACGGCTGCCGGTCAAGCGCTCAAGGTCAACGTCAGCTATACCGGCGTGGGTCCAACGCAACTTCCGGTGTGGGTTGCCAAAGAAACCGGGATCTTTAGCAAAAATGGTTTGGACGTTCAGCTGATTCGCGCCCAGGCTGCGACTTCGGTGATGGCGCTGCTTTCGGGAGAGCTTAATTTGATTCAAGGCGCTGCTCCGGCAGTCGTGCAGAGTAATCTGAGAGGCTTCGGCACCGTCTACGTCGCCGCCGGTTATGTGGGCTTCGAATATTGGCTCATGAGCCAACGCGATATCAAATCGGCAGAACAGTTGAAAGGCGGGCTGTTAGGCGTTTCCGGACTTACCGGGGCATCGGCCACAGCGACCCAACTCGTTTTGAGAAAACTTGGACTCGTGCCTGGTAAAGACACTTCGGTGATCGTCATCGGCGGCACGCCTGAACGCTTGATCGCTCTTAGGAGCGGAAAAATACAAGCGACTTTGCTGAATCCGCCCACGACGTTCGTGGCTCAAAGAGAAGGTTTCAATGTGTTAGCCGACCTGGGCACCTTACCGTTTCAGAATAATGGCGTAGTAACGACCCGGAAGTTCATCAACGAAAAGCCCGAAGCCGTAAGACGATACGTCAGGTCACAAATCGAGGCTGTACACCTGATGAAAACTGAACGAGCCACCGGGCTCAAGGTCCTGGCGAAATATATGGGCGGCACGTCGGATCAAGAACTGCTCGAGAAGAGTTACGACGCCTCGGTCACGGAGCATACGTTTCCGGCGAAGCAGTATCCGTCACAAGCCGGCCTCAAGACCGTAATTGACTCGCTGGTTGCAGACAACCCGAAAGCTAAAGAGGCAAAGCCAGAGGATTTCATCGACAGCCAATTCATCAAGGAACTCGACGAGCGCGGCTTCATCGACAATCTGAAAAACAAAAAGTCTTAACGGTCCTTCGCTGTGGATCTGATCAAGAAGCTGAGATCCCAAGAGTCCGTGTCGGGCTTTGTTTGTTTGAACTTGGTGATGGGCCCCGTTGCCTGAGGTGAGAACGAAGGTTCGCGGGCTCATGGAGAATTACGGAGTCGGGGCCGCCGACATTGCTAATTGAGAATATATCGACCCTCGATTTCGAAGATCCTTTCAAGGGCTTTGTCCAACTAGTCAACAGCGTCCCCAGAATACAGAGGAGGGCCGAATAATGGAGAATACGAAAACCGATCCGATTGTCATCGAGCAACCAGGGATGCGCATGACCATTGCGCATCGCAGCGGCCTCGGCGGCAACGATGAAGGATTGACGTTTGATGTCACCACCGTCGGTTCAGAGAACGAGGGCAAAAGAATCCTGCGCTTCGATTGCTTTTACAAGAACCCTCATTATCACGTCGGCACCTCCGGCGGTGAAAGCGCTGCCTACAAAATGAAAGAAGAAGGCATCGAGGACGCGGTTCGTTGGACGTTGGAGCAGCTCAAGACCCGCTTCCCCGCCATGGTCAAACAAGCCGGCTACGAAGAAATCGCTGCGACGATCGATCAGCAGGCGGTTACCGATCAGCTGAGCCGTTTAGAGCGAGAAATCGTCGCCAAATATTAGTCGCTGTTCTGGCTCCGTAGGCACAGATTTCATCTGACTTGCCGAGCCTCTTTGCGTGTGTCTTATACGTGTTCATCGCGGAGCGCTGCCTCCGGTCGGCTCCGCCCGCTTAATTCACGGTTGTGAGCGGCGATTCGAAGAGGTGAGAACTTGTTGCTGCTGACCAACAACGACGTGGAACAAGTTTTGACGATGGCTGACTGCGTCGATGTGTTGCGGCGCTTCTTTGAAGAGGAAGGCAAGGGCCATGTGTTGACGCGGCAGCGTACGGAAAGCTGGCTGCCCCACCTCACGACCGATACATTCTATCAGTGCAAGACGATGGAAGGGGGAGTTCCTTACATCGGCAAGTACGTCATTCGAATCGATTCTAACGTAACCAGAAAAAAGCAGCTGGGTCTGTCGAGCCGTGTCGAGCATGTTCCCTTCGGCAATGGGAGCTGGATGGGCATGCTGCTGGTTTTTTCTACCGAGACGGGCGAGCTTCTTGGCTGGATGCCCGACGGCTATCTGCAGCGCACCCGCGTGGGAGCGTTGTATGCGCTTGCTGCCGATTACCTGGCGCGCCCGGATGCCGAAGAAGTCGGGCTGATCGGCTCCGGCTGGCAGGCCGGCGGGCAAATTCTCGGATTGCGTTGCGTGCGCGACATCAACAAGGTTCGGGTGTTCAGTTCCAATGCCGCGCGCCGCAGCCGATTCGCCGCAGAGTTGCAGGCGAGCTTGGGCATCGAAGTGCGCCCTATCGGCGCCGCGCGGGATGCGTTCGCCAATGCAAATATCGTCGCACTGGCGACAAACGCCAACGAGAAGGTTATGGAGTCTTCCTGGATCGAACCCGGGCAGCACTTGAGTTCCGTGCGGGTTCTCGAGCTCGATCCGCGCTCGTACGAAGAATGCGACCGCGTGGTGGTCAACCGGATCGAGCCGTGGATTCAAAATTATTATCTCGGCCAGCTCTGTCCGCAGGATATCAAGGATGCCAAGGTCCCGCCCGCACCGCTGCGCGCGATCGAGGCCGGCGAATTTTTCCGGCAGCGGATCAAAAGAACCGGAGCGCGCGAGAAAACTTTGTTCCCCAACGAAGCGAGCAATTACCAACTCGGCGGGCAGTTCGCCGCCGTGGCCGGCTTCGTCCTCGATCGTGCACGCGAAAAAGGATTGGGCCGCGACCTGCCTGCGGAATGGTTTGCCCAAACACTGGTGCC
>DASUVS010000462.1:0-2135 GCA_036378835.1 Binatia bacterium
TCGGCGGGTAACTCTTAGATTTCTGGTGCTGAACTCCTAATGTTTAAATGATTGGCGGCGCCTTGAATATGTCATTGCTGGTGCAGAAATATGGCGGGTCTTCAGTCGCAACGATAGAGCGCATTAAACATGTAGCCGAGAAAATCTGCGCGGCCAAGCGCACCGGTCATGACCTTATCGTGGTGGTCTCGGCCATGGCCGGGGAAACCAACCGGCTTTTAGGGCTGGCACATGAAATTTCAGAGATGCCCGATGAACGTGAAAGAGACGTCTTACTGGCTTCTGGAGAGCAGGTGTCGATTGCCTTGATCAGCTTGGCGTTAAAAGAGCGTGGACAGGCGTCGCGCTCGTTTCTAGGTCATCAGGTGCGAATCGAAACCGATAACGCCTACGGCAAGGCGCGCATTCGCAACATCGATTCCAAGAGAATCTTGCAATCGTTGAAGGCAGGAGAAGTTGTGGTTGTGGCGGGATTCCAGGGCATCGATGAGGACGACAATATCACCACGCTCGGGCGTGGCGGATCGGACACCACGGCGGTAGCGCTGGCGGCGTTTCTCAATGCCAGCGCATGCGAGATCTATACAGATGTCGAAGGGGTTTTCACCACCGACCCGGGAATTTGCGCGGATGCCCAAAAATTGCCGCGAGTTTCCTATGAGGAAATGATCGAGCTAGCCAGCACCGGCGCCAAAGTGCTGGAGATCCGTTCAGTCGAGTTCGCTAAGAGATTCGCTGTTCCGGTGCACGTCCGTTCTAGTTTTAGCGATATCGAAGGGACGTGGGTCGTCAAGGAGGACGAGAGCATGGAAGATTTGCTGGTCTCCGGCGTAAGCTACGATAAGAACGAGGTAAAAATTACCATCCTTCATGTACCCGACCGGCCGGGTCTTGCGGCCCAGGTCTTCGGGCCCATCGCCGACGCCCATATCGTCGTTGACATGATTATTCAAAATGCCAGCGCCGACGGCACGACCGATTTGACTTTTACGGTTTCCAAAGCGGATTATAAAAAGGCTCTATCCATCGTCGAGAAGACCGCGCCTGCTATAGCGGCCAAAGGGGTTGATGTCGATACCGATATCTCCAAGGTCTCGGTGGTCGGCGTGGGTATGCGCACACACGCCGGAGTGGCGGCGAAGATGTTTCGAGTTCTGGCCGAGGAGGGAGTTAACATTGAAATGATTTCCACGTCGGAAATCAAGATCTCGGTCGTCATCGCGGCCAAGTACACGGAGTTGGCCGTGCGGGTGCTGCACGACGCGTTCATCGGCAAACAGGGGAATGTATGAAGGATGTTTTGATCTACGACACAACGCTGCGGGACGGGTGTCAAGCGGAAGATATCTCATTTACTTTGGAGGACAAGCTCCGGATCACGGAGAAGCTCGAAGAATTGGGAGTAGACTATATAGAGGGCGGCTATCCCGGATCGAATACCCGAGATGCGGACTTTTTCAAACAGGTAAAGAAGCTCAATCTCAAGAATGCCAAGATCGCCTCCTTCGGCACCACTCGCAAGCCGAGCGCAAAAGCAGCCCGGGATTTGAGCCTCAAAATCCTCCTGAGCGCCGATGCTCCGGTGGTCACGTTGGTGGGAAAAACTTGGGACCTCCATGTGCGCGATGATTTAAGAATCAGTAAGAAAGCTAACTTGGAAGTTATCGCCGACTCCATCGCCTACGTGAAACGCCGCGTCGATCAGGTGATTTTCGATGCCGAACATTTTTTCGACGGGTTTCGCTCGAATCCGGAATATGCGCTGGAATGTTTGCAGGCGGCTCAGCAGGGCGGCGCGGATTGGATCGTCCTGTGTGATACCAACGGCGGCCGCTTGCCCGGCGAGATTCGCGAAGCCATTTCTAGAGTGAACGAATCGGTGACGGCACCGCTCGGAATTCACTGCCATAATGACGGCGAGCTCGCTGTCGCCAACACGATGGCGGCGGTTGAAATGGGGGCGCGTCAGGTTCAAGGGACTATCAATGGCTTCGGTGAACGGTGCGGCAATCTCAATCTGATTTCGTTGATTCCCAATCTGCAATTGAAGATGGGCAAGAATTGCATCAAGCCAAACCAGTTAAAGAAGCTCCGTGAGATATCGCACTTCTTTTATGAGCTCGCGAATATTCAAC